>JALSLI010000099.1 GCA_026988395.1 Flavobacteriaceae bacterium
GTAAAATACTAAGGGCTTATTTTTTTAAGTGAAAATTATTTCGCGTATTTATTGGCTTTAAAATCAAAATTTAACTGTTTTTGTGTTTTATCGGACAACAGTAATTTTCAATTAAAATTTCATAAAAAAGAGCGATTATATTTGTTGTGGGGAAATCACGATATGGTATTTAAAGATAAAAATGTAGTAGAAAAATGGATAAATCGTTTTTTTACGGATAAACAATCCAAAGAAAAGAAAAATTTATTTGATGTAGCATTTAATGAAAGTATTTTGTTGGATATCGATGGAACAGATAAATCTATTTTATTAATTCACGGTCATCAAGCGGATTTTATGAATTACGTATTCTGGAAATTTAATCGTTTTTTAGTACGATATTTATGGATGCCTTTACAAAAGAATTTTGCAATAAAAGACCCTACCAGTCCGGCAAAAAATCATAAAAATTTGATAAGAGTAGAAAAAAAGTTAAAAAAATGGATGCTTAAGAATAATAATCAAATAGTTATTGCAGGTCATACACATCGTCCCAGGTTTCCGCAACCCGGAGAATTACCATATTTTAACGATGGAAGTTGTGTACACCCTAAATCTATTATCGGAATAGAAATTGAAAATTTAGAAATTTCTTTAATTAAATGGGAAAGTGTGAACCAAAAAATTGTTAGAACAGTATTGGAAGGAGCAGTTCCTATTGAACTTTATTTTTAAAAATAAACTACTCGGTTTAACCATTCATTTTAAGAAATAAAAGATACATAAATACCATATAACTTAAAAATAGCAACAAACCTTTATATCTGGATATCTGATGAAATTTAGGAATAAAAGAGAGAGGTAACAAAACAAAAGCCACACCAATCATCCAGTAAATATCATTTCCAAGCATTTTAGGATCCACTTTTAAAGGCGAAATCATAGCTGTTAATCCGATTACCGATCCAATGTTAAAAATATTAGATCCAATTAAGTTCCCTAATGAAATGGCTTTTTCTCCTTTTAAAGCAGCAATAATGGACGCTGCTAATTCAGGAACACTGGTACCAATTGCAACAACAGATAAACCTATTGCTCTTTCACTTATACCAAGATTTAAAGCAATATCCTTTGCTCCGTTAACTAAAAATTCCGAACCAAAATACAAAGCAACAGCACCTATTGCTAACCAACCGAAAATTTTAGAATATCCTGCTTTTTCCAAATCACCATCTAATTCATCATCTAAATCGGCAACTACTTCTTGGTCGATGTGTTCCCTTCTAGCTTCCCAAATCATATAAATAATAAATAAAATTAAGCCAATAAAAAGGATGATACCTTCAATGCGTGAGATGTTTAAATCGGTTTTCATAAAAATATAGAGTAACACGGAAAACAACATCATTCCCGGCCAATTTATTTTGTAGAAACTTTTATCTACTTTAATTATTGAAATCATGGCAGTAAGTCCTAAAACCAAAGCAATGTTAGCGATATTAGAGCCAATAACATTTCCTAAGGCCAAATCGGCAGATCCATCCATAGCAGCTTGTAAACTTACTAACAATTCCGGTGCAGATGTGGCAAAAGAAACCACAGTCATACCAATTACCAATTTGGATAACTTAAATTTAAAGGATAATCCCACGGATGCTTTAACTAAATAATCACCTCCAACTATTAACAATAAAAAACCTGCTATGATATAAAATACACTCATTCTTTTTTCTAAATTTTCCGACAAAGATATGCTTTTTCTGAAAAGTGAAAAGCAAAACATTTTAAATATAGCTAATATTTTTCACAAAAAATTAACACTGTCAATACCTGTCAATTAGTCCGTTTGGTATTAATTTTGAATGTTTTATCACATAAAAATTAAAGACAATGGAGATAAATAAAAAATATATAATAGGAGGTTTTATATTGTTGTTGCTTATTGTAGTTTATGGATTTAAAATGGAAACGAAAACAATAAGACCTAAAAATGAGTTATATGCGATGCACGAAATGCAAAATCCGGTTAACGATTATTTAATTCCTAAGAGAAAGGAAGAAAAAGCCATTCAATTTAAAATTGACAAAACAACAACAGATTCCGATTTCCTTAAGATAATGGAAGCCTTGAAGAAAAAAGATATTGATATTATTTTTAATAATGTAGAACGAAATGAAGATGGAATTATTACCAATATCGAAATTGTAGTGTCTAAAGACGACCTGAATAAAGAATTTAAAGATGCTAATCCAAACGGAATTCAACCGATATTAATAAAAATAACCGATAGTGATATTTTTGTTGGATATGAGTTTCAACAAGATAATGATGTGTTTGCTTTTTCTAATGACAATGCACAAGATGAAATGGTACAAATTCAGAAAATGATGCAAAGACAAATGCAACTATTACAACAAATGCACGGCAGTTCAAATAATAACAACGACATCTTTGCAAAATTTTTCGGAAATGATATGATGGGAGATCCGGATAAAATGATGCAACAAATGATGAAGCAAATGATGCAAAGTGACAATGCTTTCTTTTCTAATAACAAGCAAAGTAATCTACCAAAAGCGAAAACTGAAACCAAAATTGAAAAGCATTATATTGTAAACGGACAAGAGATGAGTGAAGAAGAATACAAAAAAATGGATAAATCAAAAATTAGAAGTCTGCAAGTATATCAAACTCAAGTTATTTCTAAAAGTTACGGAATGTAATTTTTTTAAAATTAATGAAATGCTTAAAACCACACTTTTCAGTGTGGTTTTTTTATGAATTATAAAAAAACTATAAAAATAGTTGTATAACTATAAAAATAGTTATATGTTTGCAAAGTAAACGGATGTAAAACTCTTGGAGGTGTTTTTTTAAGTACCTCTTTGGGTTTTCTTAATAATTAAAAAGATGAAAAAATTAACGAATAAAGAAGAAGAAATAATGCAAGTTCTTTGGAATTTAAAAAAAGCATTTGTAAAAGAATTGGTTAAAGAACTACCAAATCCAAAACCACATTATAATACGATTTCTACGACTATTCGTAAAATGGAGGATAAAGGATTTGTTGGTCATAATGCTTTTGGAAAAACTCACCAATATTATCCGTTAATTTCAAAAGAAGAATATCTAAAGATGGATATGCAAAAAACGATTACAAATTATTTTGATGACTCGTATAAAAATGTTGTTTCTTTCTTTGCAAAAGAAGAGAAAATAAGTATAGAAGACTTAAAAGAAATTATTCGTTTAATAGAAAATAAAAATTAATATGAACTATCTTTTAAAATCATCGTTAATAATTGCATTCTTTTATCTGTTTTATTTGATTTTTTTGCAAAGAGAAACATTTTTTAATACCATACGAGCTTTTTTTATTATTGGTATTTTAGCAAGTGTTTTTCTGCCAAAAATTCAAATTCCGGTCTATGTAGAGCATAACATTATACAAGATATAGATGCTAATATGGCTTTTGCCGAAACAAATACAACCATTCAAAAGACACCTATTTTATCACAAGGAGTTAATGATGAGTATGACTGGTTTTTAGTTTTAAAGTATGTTTATTTTGTTGGGTTTTCATTTGTATTATTAAAAATAGGAATAGCTGTTTTTTCGCTATTGCGAGTTATATATTATGGTAAAAAACGAAAATCAAAACAATATATATTTATAGAAGTAAACCAAGACAGTTCGCCATTTTCAGTTTTTAATTATATTGTTTACAATAAAAAAATGTTTTCCAAAAATGAATTAGATAAAATACTATTTCATGAAAAAGTACATGTAAATCAAAAACACACCTATGATCTATTACTTGTAAACATTTTAACAGTAATACTTTGGTTTAATCCGTTTATTTGGTTTTACAAAAAGAGATTACAAGAAAATTTAGAATTTATAGCCGATAAAAAAGTTGTAAATCAATACAATAAAAAAGAATACCAATATTTGCTTTTAAAAGCAGGTATTTCAAAATATCCGTTTGCGTTGAGTAATAATTTTTATCAATCATTAATTAAAAAACGCATTATTATGTTACAAAAATCAAATTCAAAAAAAGTAAATCAGTTAAAGTATGTATTAATTATACCATTTATGGCATTATTTTTAATTTCTTTTAATACCAAAGAAATTTTAATTCAAAGTTCACAGAAAGATGTTAATTTTATAAATCCTGTTGACAAAGGAAATGTTACCGGAATTTTAAGTTATGGTTACCGTACAAATCCAATGACAAAAGAACCTGAGTTCCATAAAGGTATCGATATACAAGCATATGCAGATATGGATGTTTATGCCACTTCTGACGGAATAATAACAAAAACCGGCCTAGATAAGGATAAAGGTGGTTTTATAGAAATACAACATGCACATAATTTTATAACCAAATACCAACATCTTAATCTTGTTGAAGTAAGAAAAGGAGATTCTGTAAAAAGTGGTGATATTATTGGAACAATAGGTAATTTAGGAAAATCTATTAGTTCGTATTTGCATTATGAAATACTTAAAAATGGCAAAAATATTAATCCTATTTCATTTGTTTATTATGCTTTTAAAAAAGAATTTAAAATAACATCAAAAACTAGTGATGATGAACTTAAAAAAATTGAAAAAGAATTTAGTGATAAAAAAAGTCCTGCAATAATTAAATTTGATAATGTTAGACGAAATGAAAATAATGAAATTATTTATCTAAATTTTTTAACAAAATTCCCTGGAGATGATAGATTTTATAATCGATTTTCACATAACAGTGGTAAGCTATTAGAAAAAATGATATTTTCTTTTATAGAAAATGGAAAAGTAATTACTTTAAAAAATGATAAAAATATTATAGAAATATCTAAAGAATTTGTTAGAATAGAGGTAAATAACACTAAAGAATTTAACGGCTATAATACTGTGATAATGGCAAAACATACCGACGAACAATTACAAGAAATAGCAGAAGATTTTAGAAAAAAAAATAAAATTTCATTTGATATTGTTTTTGTAAAGAGAAATAAAAATAAAGAAATCATTGGTTTAGAGTTAAAAGCAAAAACAAAAAAACACACAACTAAATTCAATTATAATTCCAGTAGTGAGCCAATTCCTGCGATTATTTTGGCATATGATATTGATAGCGATATAGTGGCATTTCCAAAACTAAAAGAGAAAAAAAATATCAACAAAACCAAAAGTGGAATTATATATTATCTCAATAAAACCTACTTTTATTTTGTTAAAAACGGTGTTTATACATTTTACAATAATTATGGTGAAGAAGTAGATTCTAAACTAGCAAAAATCTTGAAAGAAAGCATCAAACATTATCGTGTAAAAGCCGGAGATACTTTTTATTCTATTGCCAAAAAACACCAGATGAGTGTAGAGAAATTAAAAAGTTTAAACCCTAAAATATCTACCTTAGTAAAGGGGGTTTATTTAAAGGTAGAATAATTTTTATAGGTGAATATTAAAGATATTAAAACCACACTTTTCAGTGTGGTTTTTTCATAAAAAAAACATTGAACATTAAAAAATACTATCCAAAAAGACGAATTTTATCAAATTAATTTAAAATTCGCTAAAAACACCGCTTCAATTGTTTTGATTTAAAACAAAAAAAGAATTTAAGGTTAAAATAATAAACTTTTTTAAAGATATAACCTTTCACTTGAAGTGTTAAATTTTTAAATTAACTAAAAATTGGTAGTCAATTATAAAGATTTCACAAAAAATATTTTACCACAATTCAAAATCGCTATATTTTGATAAAGAATTCAAAAAAAAAGGTTCAAGGATTGACGTCAAAAATTGAAAAATTACTAACTAAGGATTTGTAGAAATTTCAGCAAATCCGTTTTAAAACTTACAGCTATGATTACAGCAATTGTGTTATTAGTGGTTAGTTTTGTAAAACATCTTATTAATATGTTTTAAAAAATAACTAACCTGACCTTTATTAAAATTAAACTCCGACAAGATTTTATTCTTGTCGAGTTTATTTTGTTAATAAAAAAATGCTAGAGTAGAATAAATAAAAGCCGAATTTAATTACTTTTATCCAACAGATTTATTTCTTTTATTTTTGTTTTTTAACCTCATTACCAGTTTGCTATGTATTTAATATTTGATACCGAAACTACCGGATTACCCAAAAATTGGAAAGCACCAATAACCGATACCGATAACTGGCCAAGATGTGTGCAAATAGCATGGCAGTTACACGATAGATTTGGAAAATTAATCGAACACCAAGATTACTTAATCATTCCGGAGGATTATAATATTCCGTATGACGCAGAGCAAATCCATGGTATTTCTACCGAACTTGCAACACAAAAAGGAAAACCTTTAAACGAAGTGTTACAACTTTTTAATGAGGCATTGCAAAAATCAAAATTTGTTGTAGGACAAAATTTAGGTTTTGACCTCAATATTATGGGTAGTGAATATTACCGTAAAGGAATCGAAACTTCTTTATTAGAACTTCCGGTTTTAGATACGTGTACCGAAAAAACAGCTTCACTTTGTAAAATTCCCGGAGGAAGATACGGTAAATTTAAACTGCCAACATTAACCGAATTACACCAACATTTATTTGGTGAACCTTTCGCCGAAGCACATAATGCAACTGCCGATGTAGAAGCTACCACAAGATGTTTTTTAGAACTCGTTAGAACCGATAATTATTCGGTACAAGAACTCCAAGAAGAAGAAAATTATTTGGAGGAGTTTAAAGCTAAAAATCCGCTACCTTTTCAAAAAATCGGATTAAAACACATCAACTTAAAAGAAGAAAGTAAAAAACTCAAACAAAAAAAACAAGCACAAAAAGAACCGGTTAAAAAAACAGATGTTAGTACAGATGCTAATTTTGAAGATGCTAATTTTTCGCATCTGCATAACCACTCGCAATTTTCTATTTTACAAGCAACATCCTCTACAAGCGATTTAATAAATACAGCAATTAAATACGGAATGAATGCCGTTGCATTAACCGATTTAGGTAATATGATGGGTGCTTTTAATTTTGTAAAGGATGCTTTAAATTACAATAAATTAGTAGAAGAACACAACGACAAATTAGAGGGTGATGCACAGCCAAAGCAACCGATAATTCCAATAATCGGCTCTACTTTTAATGTTTGTAAGAACCATTTGGACAAAAAAAATAAAGATAACGGATATCAAGTTGTGTTCCTGGCAAAAAACAAAAAAGGCTATCACAATCTAGCTAAATTATCATCCTTATCACAAACTGACGGTTTCTATTATGTTCCAAGAATTGATTACGAATTAATCAAAAAATACAAAGAAGATTTAATCGTTCTTTCCGGAAATCTTTACGGAGAAATACCAAATAAAATTTTAAATATTGGTGAAAAACAAGCCGAAGAAGCATTGCTTTGGTGGAAAGATACTTTTGGCGAAGACTTTTATTTAGAACTTAACAGACACCATCAAGAAAATGAAGATCACGTAAACGAGGTATTGTTGCAATTTGCCAAGAAACACCATGTAAAAGTAGTGGCAACCAACAATACATTTTATATTAACCGTGAAGATGCTGAGGCACACGATGTACTTTTGTGTATAAAAGATGCCGAGCAAAAAGCAACACCAAAAGGTCGAGGAAGAGGATATCGTTATGGTTTGGATAATGACGAATATTACTTTAAAACACAAGATGAAATGAAGTCTTTGTTTAAAGATATTCCCGAAAGTATTATTAACGTGCAAGAGATTGTAAATAAGATTGAAGTTTATGCTCTTGCAAGAGATGTTCTATTGCCTAAATTTGATATTCCGGCAGAATTTGAAGTACCTGAGGATAAAGAAGACAGTGGCGTTCGCGGTGAAAACAAATATTTAAAACATCTAACCTATCAAGGTGCAAAAATGCGTTATGGCGAAACGTTAACAGACGAACAAAAAGAACGTATTGATTTTGAACTTTCCATTATTGAAAAAACCGGTTATCCGGGATATTTCTTAATTGTGTGGGATTTAATTAAAGCTGCTCGTAAAATGGATGTGTCTGTTGGTCCTGGACGTGGTTCGGCAGCAGGTTCGGTAGTTGCTTATTGTTTGCAAATAACCAATATTGACCCGATAAAATACGATTTACTTTTTGAGCGGTTTTTAAATCCAGATCGTGTATCCTTACCGGATATCGATATCGATTTCGATGACGAAGGTCGCTCCTTGGTATTGCAATATGTCATTGATAAATACGGTAAAAATCAAGTAGCTCAAATTATTACCTACGGTACTATGGCGGCAAAATCTTCTTTGCGTGATACTGCCAGAGCATTAGATTTACCTCTGTATGAAGCAGACCGAATAGCTAAATTAATACCTAATGTAAAGCTAAAAAATATCTTTGGCGAAGACCCGAAAAGTAAAAGTAAAATTGAAGGTTTACGTAAAGAAGATAAGGATAAAGTTGAAGAATTTAAATCCTTAACAGAAGATGATTCGATAATTTCGGAAACGATTTTACAAGCAAGAGAACTGGAAGGGACGGTAAGAAATACCGGAATTCACGCCTGTGGTGTTATTATTACACCGGAGGATATTACCAATTTAATTCCGGTAACAACGGCTAAAGATTCCGATATGTTTGTTACGCAATTTGATAATAGCGTAGTAGAATCTGCAGGTTTGTTAAAAATGGATTTTTTAGGTTTAAAAACACTTACTTTAATAAAAGACGCTGTTAAAATTGTAAAAGCGATTCATAAAGTAGATTTAGTTCCTGATGATTTTCCGCTTGACGACCAAAAAACATACGAACTGTTTCAAAAAGGAGAAACTGTTGGCGTATTTCAGTACGAATCTCCCGGAATGCAAAAACATCTAAAAAATTTAAAACCAACCGAATTTGCTGATTTAATTGCTATGAATGCCTTGTATCGCCCGGGACCAATGGAATACATCCCAAGTTTTATCGATAGAAAACACGGTCGCGAAGAAATTACTTATGACCTTCCGGAAATGGAAGAATACCTTAAAGAAACATACGGAATTACAGTTTACCAAGAGCAAGTAATGCTTTTATCACAAAAACTAGCAAATTTTACCAAAGGTGAAGCAGATAGTTTACGTAAAGCCATGGGAAAAAAAATTATGGCTTTGCTCGAAAAAATGAAACCGTTATTTTTAGATAGAGGAGAAGCAAATGGTCATCCGAAAGCTGTTTTAGAAAAAATTTGGAAAGATTGGGAGGCTTTTGCCGCTTATGCATTTAACAAATCGCATAGTACATGCTACGCCTATGTAGCCTATCAGACTGCTTATTTAAAAGCCCATTATCCCGCAGAATATATGGCATCTGTCTTGTCTAATAATATGAACGACATTAAATCGGTTACTTTCTTTATGGAAGAGTGTAAACGTATGGGAATCGAGGTTCTTGGTCCTGATGTGAACGAATCGTACTATAAATTTGCAGTAAATAAACAAGGAGCAATCCGTTTTGGAATGGGAGCTATAAAAGGAATGGGCGGAAAAGCAGTAGAAGCAATTATTAATGAACGTAAAAAAAACGGACAGTTTAAATCCATTTTTGATATGGCAAAACGTGTAGATTTACGTGCAGCCGGGAAAAAAGCATTTGAAATTTTAGCCGTTTCCGGAGGTTTTGATTCATTTGGAAATACCACCAGAGCTCAATACTTTGCACCTGATGAAAAAGGCATTACGTTTATTGAAAAAGCCGTTAAATTCGGTAATAAATATCAAGAAAGTAAAAACTCTTCGCAAATGTCTTTATTTGGTGAGGCATCAGATGTACAGTTAGACGAGCCAACAATTCCACATTGTGAAGATTGGCATATTATGGAAAAATTATCTAAAGAAAAAGAAGCTATCGGCATGTATATTTCGGGGCATCCGCTAGACGATTACAAAACCGAAATAAAGTATTTTTGTAACGGAACAGTTGGTGTTTTTCATAAATTGGAGAGCCTTATCGGAAGGGATATTACAGTTGCAGGAATCGTAACGAATGTAGTACATCGTGTTTCAGCGAAAAGCGGAAAAGGTTGGGCAACATTTACAATTGAAGATTTTAATGATTCATATGAATTTAGGATTTTTGGTGAAGAATACCTAAGATATAGACATTTTTTAATCATGAACCAATTTTTACATATTAAAATTAAAGTGCAAAAAGGATGGAATGACGGCAACCCGAGGATTTCTTTTATAAACATGCAAATGTTGCAAGATGTCCTAGAGAAATCCGCTAAAAAATTAACCATTCAACTTGATGTTAAAGAACTTACACAAGTAAAAATAGATGAAATTCAACATTTAGTAGATAATTATAAAGGCAAAAACATTTTAAACATTGTTGTTTATGATTTAAAAGACAAAATAAAATTACACATGCAAAGTCGTTCTAAAAAAGTAAACATCAATAAAGATCTACTCGATTTACTCGAAAAAGAACAATGGCATTATCGGTTGAATTGAAAATGAAACTTTTTTGTGTTACTCTCTGTTTTTTCAATTTTAGCAGATTTAAGGTTTAATAAAAAAACACAAAATTTCTTCAACAAAAAAAGTATTTTTACCGTAAATTGCACCAATCAAAATAAACATCAAATGATTACAACAGATAATTCAAAAGCAGCGGCATTAATTGCCTTAGAAGAAAAATACGGAGCACATAATTACCACCCTTTACCGGTAGTTTTAACCAAAGGTGAAGGAGTTTATGTTTGGGATGTTGACGGAAAAAAATATTACGATTTTTTATCCGCTTATTCTGCTGTAAACCAAGGGCATTGCCATCCTAAAATAATTGATGCAATGACCAATCAAGCAAAGAAATTAACCTTAACTTCGCGTGCATTTTACAACGATGTTTTAGGTAAATACGAGGAGTATGCCACAAATTATTTCGGTTTTGATAAATTATTACCAATGAATACCGGTGCCGAAGCCGTGGAAACAGCTATTAAATTATGTAGAAAATATGCCTACGAAGTAAACGGAATTCCGGAAAACGATGCACAAATTATTGTTTGCGAAAATAATTTTCACGGTAGAACAACAACCATTATTTCCTTCTCTAACGATCCCGATGCTCGTAAGAATTTTGGACCTTATACTCCGGGATTTATTAAAATTCCATATAACGATTTAGAAGCATTGGAAGAGGCTTTAAAAAATAATAAAAATGTTGCAGGTTTCTTGGTTGAGCCAATTCAAGGAGAGGCAGGTGTATATGTTCCAAACGACGGTTATTTAGCCAAGGCGAAGGAGCTATGTGAACAAAACAATGCTTTATTTATAGCCGATGAAGTACAAACAGGTATTGCTCGTACCGGTAAATTATTAGCCGTTGATCATGAAAATGTAAAACCGGATATTTTAATTTTAGGTAAAGCACTTTCCGGAGGAGCATATCCGGTTTCTGCAGTACTGGCAAATGATGAAATTATGAACGTAATAAAACCCGGACAACACGGTTCTACTTTTGGTGGAAACCCTATTGCCGGAGCGGTTGCAATTGCGGCATTAGATGTGGTTAAAGATGAAAAACTAGCAGATAATGCAGAGCGTTTAGGTAAAATATTTCGAGAAGAATTAACAGCTTTTGCTAAAACCAACGATTTGGTAAAATTAGTGAGAGGAAAAGGCTTGTTAAACGCCATTGTAATTAACGATACAGAAGATAGCGATACAGCTTGGAATATCTGTTTAAAATTACGTGACAATGGCTTATTGGCAAAACCAACACACGGTAATATTATTCGTTTTGCTCCGCCATTAGTAATGAATGAAGAACAACTAATGGATTGTGTAGCTATTATTAAAAAGACAATAGAAGAGTTTTAGAAAAATACGTACATCAAATGAAGACGAACGAATTCCTCCTCTTGAGAGGGGCAGGGGTGTGTTTTTTAAACAGGTAAATACTTTTTTAAAGCAGAAGAAAAATCATTTAACCAAATGTGCTAACCAACTTTCGGAAAGAGGCGTTTCAAAATGGTGTTCAAAATCGTATTTATTTTGCACTAAATTATTAAAGATAACAGTATTTTTAGAGATACTTCTGTTTTTAAGCAAGGTTCTAAATTTTTTCATATCTTGATATTGAATGTATTCTCCTTGTTTAAAACAAATATTGATTTTATCGAGTAATGTGATGTTATATTGCTGTTCCAATTCTAAAATAAAAGAAGCAAGTTTATCTAATAGTGTTATTGGTAAGCTTTCTTTAGAATCTACAAAAATAGCTATAAAACGATTTTCTATAATTTTAAAAAAATGCGGATAATCTGTGAAATTTTCTTCCAAAAACTGTTCTATTTTGGCTTTTAATTCTTCTATTTCTTGCGGATAAAATTTTCTGCTTGACGGATAAATAAAAGCATAAGCATCTTCCGGTAAGTCTTTATAAGTTATTTTCATACATCTAGATTTTGGACTTCTCTATCAAATTTAAGTTTTAAATTAGTAAGCATTTCCAAAGTCATTTTTTGCAAGTTAAAATCCGGTTTCCAGTTCCAATGAGTTCTAGCTTTAGTATCATCAATACTATTAGGCCACGAATCAGCAATTTCTTGTCTAAAATCCGGTTTGTAATCAATAGTAAAATCGGTTATTTCCTTTTTTATGGCAGAGGCAATTTCTTTTGGTGTAAAATCGGTTGCCGCAATATTATATGAAGTAAATTGAGGCAATCTATCTTTTTCCATTAAATCGATGGTTGCCTTGATTGCATCATCAATATACATCATTGGCAGTCTGGTATTTTCACTTAAAAAACAATTATAATGATGGTTTTTTAGAGCTTCATAAAATATTTCAACAGCGTAATCTGTGGTACCTCCTCCGGGATTTGCTTTCCAACTGATAATTCCGGGATAACGAACACTTTTCACATCGACACCAAATTTATCATGGTAGTAAGCACACCATCTTTCGCCGGAAATTTTACTAATTCCGTAAACAGTTGAGGGTTCGGTAATTGTTTCTTGAGGTGTTTTGTTTTTTGGTGTAGAATTACCAAATACAGCTATAGAACTTGGCCAAAAAACTTTTTCTATTTTCTTTTCTTTAGCGAGGTTAAGCACGTTAAAAAGCGAATTCATATTTAAATTCCATGCTTTATCCGGAAATTTTTCGGCTACAACCGAAAGCATGGCAGCCATTAAATAGACTTGATTTATTTGGTATTTATCGATAATCGTTTCAATAGCATTTTTATCGGTTGCATCTAAAAACTCAAATTTTCCTGAATGCATTAATTCTTCATTTCCTTCTCTGATATCGGAAGCTATGACAGCATCCTTACCATATTTTTTACGGAGTTGTAATGTTAACTCAGTCCCTATTTGTCCGCATGCTCCGATTACCAATATCGTGTCACTCATAAGATAGTTGTTTATTATTGCAAAAGTAGGAAATAATATACTATTGAGGTAATGATAGGTATAATAAAGTGTTAAAATCTATAAATAAAATGTGTCCCTTTTGTTTATTTTATTACTTTTGAAAATAATTTTAATATATGCGAATTTTACTCTTTAGTTTTTCTTTTCTTTTATTGACTTTGTCTTGTACTTCTGAGGCAATTCCTAAAAAGGAAATTTCCGTGAAACAAGAAAAAGATACTTCGGTTTTAAAAATTAAAACGCTTTCACCGGTACGGTTAAATTCGCAAGCTAAAAAAGAAGTTTCCGATTGGATTGAATATCAAAATTTAAGTGAATTTATTCCAAATTTATATAAAACGGATACCAAGCAAGCACTGTTTGATTCACAAAGAATATTAGAACTTAGTCAGCAACTTAAAGACAGTATCCGTATAGAAAAAATGGATATTCCAAGTTTTAGAGCCAGATTGCACGTGTTGTATAATGAATCTTTACGCTTAGCAGATATGGATTCCATTAAAAGCATAACACCTGCTGAGGTAGTGTTGCAAACCAAAAATATTGTTAATGCTTATGATGCAATAAACAGCAAGATAAATATGTTGGTGTCACAAGAGCATTTAGAGGAAAACTTAAAAGAATTTGATAGTGTTTTAAACAAACAAGACAGTACCAAAAAGGATTTCAAGCCATTTTTAAAATCCAATAAAATAAACGGCAAACATAAAATTAAGCGTATAAACCCTATTTTAAAAAAGAGCAGACACATAAGAGAAAGTAATAAAAAGATATTAGAAAAACTAAAACGGGCAAAACAACATGAAAGGGAATAACATATTTTTTGTTGCTGTTTTTTTAATATTAGTTGCTTCTTGTAATAAAAGTTCATTAACGGATGCCGAGCTAAAATCAGGAGTAAATAAAACACTCGATAATTGGCACCAAGCTGTTGCAGATGCTAATTTTGACAAGTATTTTTCATACATGTCTAAAGATGCTGTTTTTATAGGTACCGATGCATCGGAAAATTGGAAAATTGCAGATTTTAAAATATTTTGTAAACCGTATTTTGAAAAAAAGAAAACCTGGCATTTTATACCACTTCAGCGAAATGTATATTTTGATAACAGTAAAAATATAGCTTGGTTTGATGAGTTGTTAAAAACCGATATGGGAATTTGTCGAGGTTCCGGTGTTTTAACAAGAAATAAAAATAAATGGAAGATTAAACAGTATGTTCTTTCCTTAACCATTCCAAATAAAAACGTCGATTCCATTATTAAATTAACTAGTCACTCCTTAAATACCATTCAATCAATTTATAATCAATAAAATAACTCATATAATTCTATTATTTTATAGTGTTTAATTGCAAGGTTTTTCT
>JALSLI010000100.1 GCA_026988395.1 Flavobacteriaceae bacterium
ATCACCAATTTGCAAATTTGTAGCGTTATTTTGATCGTAATATTGCGTTTGGTCAGATGAATTTCCATCACCAATTTGTGTTATGGTTTCTGTATTGTCTTCTGCCCATCCTATACCTTGTTTTTGGCTGGAACTATTGTTGTCTCCTGTTTGAACAGTTGTTGTAACATTACGATCTCCTTGAGTTAAAACAAAAGCATCATTCATATCTCCGGTTTGATCTACATTGGCATTGTTGTCATCTCCGCCAACACCGCCAATCATTCCGGTTTGTGTAACATCTGAATTGTTTGATAAACCGGTTTGGTCTACAGTTACCACATTGCTATTTCCGGTAGAGGAAACCGCACTGGTGTTTGATTGTGCAAATAATGCACTTGTTGCAACCATTAATACGGATGCTAAAACTAATTTTCTCATGATATAATATTTTAAGGGTTTTAATACTACAAAGATGCATGTGTATTTCGCTTTAACCAATGATAGAAATCATCTTAAAGAGTGATTCTTGTCAATATTTTTATAAAACCATATAAACAAATTCTATTTTAATAGAAATACTTTTATAGATTTGAGGTTTTATAGTAACTTTGCACAACCTATAAAATTTATATTATGCTTATTATTGGTATTGCAGGCGGAACGGGTTCCGGAAAAACAACTGTTGTAAATCAGATTTTAAATCAGTTATCTGCTGATGAAATTTGTGTGATATCACAAGATTCATATTATAAAGCAACCGATGAATTAACGTATGAGCAACGAACTAAAATTAACTTTGATCATCCAAAAGCAATCGATTTCGATTTACTTGTAAAACATTTAAAAGAGCTTAAAAAAGGAAATACAATCGATCAACCTGTTTATTCGTTTGTAACACATAATCGTTTAAAAGATACGCTTAAGACACATCCTAGAAAAGTGGTTATCGTTGAAGGAATTTTAATTTTTAATAATTTGGAATTACGCGATATGTTTGATATTAAAATCTTTGTTCATGCCGATACCGATGAGCGTTTAATTAGAAGATTACGAAGAGATATTAAAGAGCGAGGTCGTGATTTAGATGAGGTTTTAAACCGATATCAAGATACTTTAAAACCTATGCATCAGCAATTTATAGAACCTACAAAAAATTATGCCGATATCATTATTCCTAATGACAAGCACAATACAGTAGCAATTGATATTGTTAGAACTGTAATCAATCAAAAATTAACCTAAAAATGCTCAAAATATTAGGTAATAGAAAGAATTTAATACTACTTGTTGCAAGTGTTTTTGTGATTTGGATGCTGTTTTTTGATGAAAACTCGTATCTTTCGCATAGAGAATTAAACCAAGAAATTGAAGAAACTCAAAAAACCAATGCATTTTATAGAAAACAAATTGAAATGGATCAAAAAATGATACACGATTTAAAAGATCCGGATTCTTTAGAAAAATTTGGAAGAGAAGAGTATTTAATGAAAAAGAAAAACGAAGATATTTTTATTATCGATGTAGATTCTTTAAAACAAAAATAATGGCAAAAACACCTTTTTTATTTGATGAATTTTCTCCTGTTTCGGCAAAAGAATGGAAACAAAAAATACAATTTGATTTAAAAGGTGCCGATTATAACGCATTGTTAACCAGTACAAATGACGGAATTACTATAAATCCGTTTTATCATTTAGATACTTTTGAAACGCTTGAAGTTCCAAATCCTAAACACGATAGCAAAATTTGCCAACAAATCTTTGTCGATTCCGAAAAAATCGCCAATAAAATTGCAAAAGATGCTATTTTAAAAGGAGCCGATTCTGTAAATTTTATTGCAACTAAACCATTTGATTTTGAGCTGGTTTTTAAAGATTTATTACCTGATAAAGTTTCTTTTATTTTAGAAATTCGTTTTTTAAAAGAAGATTTTTTAACCGAATTAATTCATTTTGTTACAGAGAAAAATATCGTTCTTTTTATCGATATTATCGGAAATTTAGCTCGCTCCGGAAATTGGTTTTTTTCTAAAAAAGAAGACTTTGAAATTGTTAAAAAACTCCTTCGCGAAAGCGAAAATAAAATAAATATTATTGGTGTAGATGCCGCATTGTACCAAAATTCAGGAGCTAATAACATACAGCAAATTACGTATGCTTTGGCTCATTTTTTAGTTTATTTGGACTATGGAATAGTACCTGAAAAAGTATTTTTTAAAATGGCAATCGGTTCTAATTATTTCTTTGAAATTTCTAAAATTCGTGCACTGCGATTTTTGTTTGATTTGATAACAAAAGAGATGGAAATTGATTGCGAAATGAAAGTGATGGCAATTCCGTCTAAACGAAATAAAACCATTTACGATTACAACGTAAATATGTTGCGTACAACTACCGAAAAAATGAGTGCAATGCTCGGAGGAGCTGAGTATATATGTAGCTTTCCGTATGATGCAATTTACCATAAATCCAATGATTTTGGCGAGCGAATTGCCAGAAATCAATTGCTGGTTTTAAAGGAAGAAAGTTATTTTAAAGATGCCTACAAAGTAGCAGATGGCTCCTATTATATCGAAAAAATCACCTTACAATTAGCAGAAAAAGCATTGAAATTACTTAAAGATATCGATAAAAACGGTGGATTTTTACAGCAGCTTAAAAAAGGAACTATTCAACGAAAAATTGAAGAATCTGCTAAAAAAGAACAAACACAATTCGATAAAGGCGAATTGGTGCTTTTAGGAACAAATAAATATCCCAATGAAAAGGATAAAATGAAAGATAATTTAGAATTGTTTCCCTTTGTAAAATACAAACCCCGAAAAACGATAATTAAACCAATTATCGAAAAAAGACTTGCCGAAAAAATAGAATTAGAACGGTTGGAAAAGGAGTGAGTGCTATTTTTAAGTTGTGATAGTTGGTGAATAATCTTTGGTAGGTGATTTGTAGTTGAATAGAGGCATTTTTTTTGATAATCATTATTTTGTAGGATTGTTTAATTGCAATTAAATTTAAGCTGTTTACCATTAGTAAAATCGTTTCAAAACTGAATATTTTCTTATCGTATCATATTACATGGATTACTGATTTAAAAATACATAATTATTGATAATTTATGCGTAATTTTGCATTTTAATAAATGGTTGTAATGAATAATAAAAATAGAGATATAGACATTGAAGATATAGGTGATAATCATATAGCAACTTCCGCTAAAACACCTTTACGCAAAGATGCTTTTGAATTATCTGATGATGAAAAAATTAAAGCAATAGAAAAAGATATTTACCACGTAATGCATACGCTTGGTTTAGATTTAACTGATGATAGCTTAAAAGGAACACCAAAACGTGTGGCAAAAGCTTTTGTTAAGGAATTGTTCGCTGGTTTAAATCCAAATAACAAGCCTAAAATGTCCACTTTTGACAATAATTACAAATATGGCGAGATGTTGGTAGAAAAAAACATTACGGTGTATTCTACTTGCGAGCACCATCTTTTACCAATTGTAGGTAGAGCTCATGTTGCATATATTTCAAATGGAAAAGTAATTGGTTTATCAAAAATTAACCGAATTGTAGATTATTTTGCAAAACGTCCGCAAGTACAAGAACGTTTAACCATGCAAATTGTGCAAGAATTACAAAAAGCAATGGATACGCAAGATGTTGCTTGTGTGATTGATGCCAAACATTTATGTGTTAATTCGCGTGGTATTAGAGATATTGCAAGTAGTACGGTTACAGCCGAATTTGGCGGTAAATTTAAAGAAGAAGCCGTAAAACAAGAATTTTTAAATTACATTCAGTTACAAACGGAATTTGAATAATCTTATCCTTTAAAAAAATGGACAAATCCTTATTTAACGATACAAAAACTGCATTTTCCATTAAAACCGATACCGAGTTGGAACGTGCCTATTTTTTGTTTAAAATGATACAATCCGAACCCTTGGTTAGAATCGGAACTGCCGTAACAAAATTCGCTTTAAAGGCTCATATGCCTGTTGAGCATTTGATAAGAGCTTCGGTTTTTGATCATTTTTGTGGCGGTGTAACCGAAGAAGATTGTATGCCGGTAATCGATAAAATGTATCAAAAAAATGTGCATTCTATTTTAGATTATTCTGTCGAAGGTAAAGAAACCGAAGAACAATTTGATTTGGCTTTGGAAAAAACGTTAAAAATATTGGATTTTGTTAAAGAAAAAGATGCTATTCCGTTTGCAGTTTTTAAACCAACAGGTTTTGGTCGTTTTGCACTTTATCAAAAAATTACCGAGAAACAACCGTTAAATGATTCCGAAAAGGAAGAATGGAACAGAATAATTGCACGTTATGAAAAGGTTGCCAAAAGAGCATACGATAATGACGTACCTCTTTTAATTGATGCCGAAGAAAGTTGGATGCAAGATGCAGCCGATGATTTAATCGAAACATTAATGGAAAAGTACAACCAAGATAAAGCTATTGTATTTAGTACCTTACAGATGTATCGTCACGATAGAATGGATTATTTAAAAGGTTTGCATCAAAGAGCAAAAGAAAAAGGCTATCATATCGGTATGAAATTGGTTCGTGGTGCATATATGGAAAAAGAACGTGAGCGTGCAGCCGAAAAAGGGTATCCTTCACCAATTTGTAAAGATAAAGCGGAAACAGATAAGAATTACAACGATGCCGTTACTTATATGATGGAATACGATAAAATGGCGATTTTTGCAGGTACGCACAATGAAGATAGTGCTCTTTTATTAATGGAATTAGCAGAAAAACACAAAATACCTAAAAACGATAACCGAATGTGGTTTGGGCAATTATATGGTATGAGCGATCATATTAGTTTTAATTTGGCAAAGGAAGGTTATAATGTAGCCAAGTATTTACCTTTTGGACCTGTGCGAGATGTGATGCCGTATTTAATCCGTAGAGCGGAAGAAAACACTTCGGTTGCAGGACAAACATCGCGTGAATTGCGTTTGCTTAAAGAAGAACGCAAACGCCGAAAGTTAACGAGATAATTTTATTTTTTTAAATAAATTAACAACGATAAAAGAAATTATTCCTACAATAAGTCCTACTAAAAATTCAGCTAAAAGGCTAGGAAGAAATTCTACTTTGTGATGTATAAAAGAGATGTTGTGAACATATATGCCTCCGGCAACAAGTAACATTGCAATTGTTCCAACAACAGCTAATATTCGTATGACATATGGTAATGCATTAACCAGAAATTTCCCAATATTTTTTATAATAATATTATTACTCCATTTTGATATTTTGTAGCCAAAATCATCCATCCTAACAATTAGAGCAACAATTCCGTAAACACCAATTGTTGCTAAGACAGATATAATAGATACAACAGCTATTTGTGTAATTAAATCTTTGCCAACAACTGTACTAAGTGCTATTATTACAATTTCCAGAGAAAGTATGAAATCGACAAAAATAGCATTTTTGACTTTAACTTTTTCAAATTTTAAAATATCTTCTTTGGTGATAGTTTGGTCTTTATATTCATCAGTGTTTTTTACTTTTTCCTTTTTATGGAAAATAAAATCAATTATTTTTTCGGCACCTTCAAAAGCGAGATATAATCCTCCAATCATTAAAATAGGTATGATCGCTTTTGGAAAAAATGCACTTAATAGCATAGCAATCGGAACGATAATAAGTTTGTTTATAAAAGAGCCTTTTGTAATTGCCCATAGTACAGGGATTTCTCGGGAAGAAGCAAATCCTGATGCTTTTTCAGCATTAACAGCTAAATCATCGCCTAAAATTCCGGCAGTTTTCTTAGTAGCGATTTTGCTCATCGATGCTACATCATCTAAAAGTGTTGCCACATCATCAAATAAAGCAAAAAAACCTGAAGCCATAATAATAAATTAGTTTATACAAAAATACTAATTTTTTATTAAAGAACTTTTTAATAATATTTAAAATTAACGTTAAGATAATACTAATTACAATCGATGAGGTTATCGGAAAGAAAACTTTTACATTTTATTTGTCAATACGAATGTCTCCGGGAAGTTTTCCGAACCAATTGATTAACCAAGGTGTAAATTTTAAAATCAATCTAATAATAATAAGGATAATACCTACGGTAATAAATGTTTTGCTCATAATTGCTGATTTTTACGGAATAAAAAAGCCCAATCTTACAGGACAGGATTAGGCTTTTTTTATTGATTTTTGTTTTACATTTTATTTCATTAAATCCAAACTTCGTTTGATAAATTGCGTAAGCTCTTCACCTTTTAGTAAATTTTGCGAAAGTTTAGCTAAATCCAAAGCTTGTTGTACATATTCTTTTTGTTTTTTCTTTGCTTTTAAGATTTTATCCATCCATTCGCTATTGGTATTTACTACTAAGTTATAGATTTCCGGGAAACCTCCCATACCCATAAATCCGCCACCACCGGTTTGTTGCATCTCTTTCATTCTACGCATAAATTCCGGTTGTGTTATGATAAACGGATTGGCATTAGAGTCCATCGCTTCCAATTGTACCGTAAACTTATCGCTTGGCACATTTTTTTCGATGATTTCTTTTAATTTGTTTTGTTCATCTTCCGATAATTTGGAAACTTTATTATCTTCTTTTTTTATTAGATTGTCTATAGCATCAGCATCTACTCTGACAAATTTTACCGGTTGTTTATCTGTAGATGATTCGCTGTTGTCCATTTCCAATTTTTGTAATAGATGTG
Source organism: Flavobacteriaceae bacterium (assembly GCA_026988395.1). Taxonomy (GTDB): domain Bacteria; phylum Bacteroidota; class Bacteroidia; order Flavobacteriales; family Flavobacteriaceae; genus S010-17. The sequence goes on from JALSLI010000100.1 coordinate 6,702, forward strand.
GTACGATAGGCGAATCTAACAACACTACTTCGTAACCTTTTGCTTTTGCTTCTTCAATATAACTGTGTTGTTCTTTGGTATCGGAAGCATAAAGCACGACGATATTTTTGTCTTTATCCGTTTGATTTGGTTTAATTTTTTCGATTAATTCATCAAACGTATAGAATTTTCCGTCTACGGTAGGAAATAAATAAAATTTTATCGCCTTTTCATAGAATTTTGGCTCTGAAAGCATTCCGTATTCAATAACTACCTTTATGTCATTCCATTTTTTCTCAAAATTTTCCCTGTCATTTTTAAAGATAGAATACAGTTTATCAGCTACTTTTTTAGTGATATAACCGGAGATTTTTTTAACCGCCGCATCTGCTTGTAAGTAGCTTCTGGAAACGTTTAACGGAATATCAGGTGAATCGATTACACCACGTAACATTTGTAAGAAATCCGGTACTATTCCTTCGACATTATCGGTAATGAATACCTGATTTTGATATAATTGGATTCTGTTTTTAGTAGGATCCATATTAGTTGTAAGCTTAGGAAAATACAGAATTCCGGTTAGGTGAAACGGATAATCAATATTTAGGTGAATATGAAATAACGGATCATCGATTACATCAGGATATAACTCGTGATAGAATTTTTTGTAATCTTCATCTGTTAATTCAGACGGTTTTTTAGTCCAGGCAGGATTTGGGTTGTTAATAATATTATCAACCGTAATCATCTTTGGTTGTTCTTCAATTTCGTTGCCGTCTTTATCCTTTTTCTTTTCCGGTTTCCAATTAGGATCTACAATTTCTTTGGTACCAAATTTAATTGGCACAGCATTGAATTTGTTGTATTTGGTTAATAATTCCTTAATTTTATTTTCGTCTAAAAATTCTTTTGAATCTTCCGAAATATGGAGAATTACTTCTGTACCACGATCTTTTTTATCGATTTCTTCAATGATAAAATTAGGTGAACCGTCGCACTCCCAATGTACGCCTTTTGCATTTTCTTTATATGATTTGGTGTTTAATTCCACTTTATCGGCAACCATAAAAGCGGAGTAGAATCCTAAACCGAAATGCCCGATAATTCCGGCTTCATCGGCTTTTTTATCTTTGTATTTTTCCAGGAATTCTTCGGCTCCTGAAAAAGCAATTTCGTTAATATATTTTTCTACTTCTTCTTTGGTCATACCAATTCCGTGGTCGATAACGCTTAGTGTTTTATTATCTTTATCGAGTTTTACTTCGATAAATAAATCGTTTAAATCGCCTTTGTATTCGCCAATTTCTTTAAGATGCTTTAACTTTAAGGTAGCATCGGTTGCATTAGAGATTAGTTCGCGTAAAAAGATTTCGTGATCGGAGTATAAAAATTGTTTAATAAGCGGAAAAATGTTGTCAACCGCAACATTAATTTTCCCTTTTGTCTGTTTTTTAGATTTTGTGTCAGCCATAATTCTGATATATTTTTTAGTATTTAATTGCTATAATTTTACGGTTACTTAACTGCAATAAAAATACCAAAACAAGATTTATGACAAGGTGTCAGTTTTTAATAATTTGGGGTGTTAATAGAAATACTTTTGCAGATTTAAGGCTTTAGAGGTTTCCAAATAGTTACTAGACCATTTGAAGCAATTTTTTTAACTTTACTTTTAAATTCAGATGAATTTTTAATTACAATTTCATTAAAAGTTCTATCTTGAGTTATAATATAATCAAAGTCCTTGTTGTAAATTTTTGGAATTTGTTCTTGATAATTATTAGCAATTCTATAAACATCGTGATGCCATGAAATCATTGGCGTATTCCATCCCGGAGGAGTTATAACCATTGTTTTTTTAGTGTTAAAATTATAATTATTTAAAAAACGTAAACTGTTTTTAAAATCAATAGCAAGTTGGTCTGAGGTAGTAAATTTATATTTGTATATTGTGTGCTGAATTTCCATTGCAACCGAAACCGTTCCTGTTAAAAAGAGAATTATTAATAATTTACTAGTAATTGTTTGAGGTTTAAAATTTGTGCTAATCACGATTAACATTAATCCTAAAGTAATCAAAGGCAACCAAGTGTCTAGTGAATAATAATCGTGAACCGAACAACTCCAAGACATTAGCAGATTAAATATAATTACACCTAGTAAAGAAAATAAAAACCAATATTTTATTATTGAATTGATTTTGGTTTTATATTTTCTAAAGGTATATAGTATTATGCCCAAACCTACCAAATGTGTTAATGGTAAAAAACCACGTATATACATTTTAAACTGTCTGAGTATCTGACGTATAAAAGAATGTAAATCGGTAGTAATCATTGGTTTATTTAAAAAAATTGTGCCATAACTTTCCGCTAGTAGTTTGTTGTAATAAAAGTAAGAGCCTATGATTAATAATCCAATACCAATGAAAATTATCTTTAAATCAAATTTTTTAGTCTTTATAATATTTATAAATAATGCTCCTCCTAAAGCAATTAAAAAAATTACCTGAGTAAAACGCATCAATCCTGCCAATACTAAAAAAAACAAACCTAAATAAAAGTATTTCTCTTTTGAATAATAAAAATATTTTAATAGGTAAACAAATCCGATAAGTAAAATATTATATGCTGCCATACTTACATGAAAACCATTTTGATAATAAGCATATATTGGCTGAAACATAATAAAGCCAACGATAAATATTGCAAACCAAAACCCTTTTATTTTTTTTATAGTTTTAAATAGGAAGAATAAGGCTATAAAACTTAATAATAACATTATAAATCTAAAAACCCATGGATCCGTAGTGTTTAAAACCTTCATAACTAACGCAACTGAAAAATGTAAAATAGGAAAATCTGTTGCTGTAATTCCTTTAGGATTTTTTAATTTTTTCTTTGGTGGAAATTGATGTGTTAGTGAAAAAGTTTTAGGATGTAAAAAATCAAAATCATTTTCTAGAAACCCTAATGCTAAAGCGTAATGATCTGATTGTGCCCAACCATGTGTTTTTGAAGGGATTTCATTATAACTTTTATTATGTAACAAAATTACAGATAGGATAAATCCTAAGATAAATATTGTATTTTTAGAAACTTTATCAACTATCATAAAAAAAGTATTACAAAAATATTAAGTTTATTAAATTTAGAGAATGGTTAGATGTTTATTACAGATTGAAACTAGGTTGTTTTTATAAAATAAAAGTCATTTTACAGATTTTAACAGCTCTTCCAGTTCTTTGTCTGTCAGATTTTCTTTATCTGCTTTATCATAAATGGAAAGCAAGTAAACGATAGTGTCAGAAATAGCAATATTGGTAATTACTCTGACACCACCACTTTTTCCTTTTCCTTTAGATTTAATGGCAAGGCGTATTTTATAACAATTTTTACCAAGAGCCGTACCTTGTTTGGGTTCAGTTTCTAGGCTTTTAATCAAAGTCGCAAACTCATCTTTTAGAGAGAGGTATTTTTTAGCTAGTTTTTTTAGCTCCTTTTTAAATTTCGGAACAGCGATAACACTATAACTCATCTAGTAAATCTTTTGCAGGAATCCCTTTTAATTTTCCTTGCTTAATCAAATTCAGTTCTTCCACAGCTTCCTTAATATTACTCATAAGCTCTACTTTTTCATCTGAAAGCGGTTTAACCTTAACAAAGTTCAAACTGTTAAGGAGTTCCATTACAAATGAAACTTTACTGTCTTTAATGTCTAATAAAACTTTCATAATACACTTTGTAATTTAGATTTAGTAATAAACGCATCCAAGATGGCATACTTCATTTCACTAAAACAAATATATAAAATTATTCAGATATTTGCCTTACAAAAAACAATAAAACCAAATTTTTTATTATTTTTGTTTAAGTAGAAGATTATATTTATAGTTCTGTTGTTGATTATTTTAGATAAATAGGAAATATATTTACAAATAGTTGACACAAGTATTACGTGATACAATCGTGCACTGGCGTGGAAATTGCAATGAACGTAGATCGCGATTGGATAGATGCAAACTTAGAATTTGCAATAAGCCAAAACAACAAGAAACTACAAGTAGATTACATAAAAAAATCCGGGAAACAATATTTTAAATTTTCACCCGAGCAAACCGGAGACTATATACTAAGCCTTGCTATAAGAGACGGCAAAAAAGAATACGAAAAAGACCAAACCTTTTTTATAGACAATTTTACCATAATCGATAATTCTAACAGAAATTTGGATTTAACCGCAAATAACATTACATTTGTACCACAAGTTCTTTCATATAACGATTATTACCCATTCGGTATGCTTGTACCTCAGAGGAATTATTCAAGTCCAAGTTACCGTTATGGCTTCCAAGGACAAGAGAAAGATGATGAGATTAAAGGTAGTGGAAATTCTTTGAATTATAAGTTTAGAATGCAGGATCCTAGGGTTGGGTGGTTTTTTGCGGTGGATCCTTTGGCGGCTCAATACCCTTGGTATACACCTTATCAGTTTAGTGGGAATAAGGTTATTGCTTTTGTGGAATTGGAGGGTGCAGAAGAAAAAGAAAATAATTTGATTGCTGCTAAGTTTTTATCTATAGAGGCTTGATTGAATGGAGGTTTTTGGGGAGCACCAAGTGAGGCTTCAAATGAATTAAGAATAATTGGAGAATCTTCTGATAATCCCGAAGTTCAAGAAATTGCTTATAAATCTGAGTTGGAAAGAATTCAAGCACTAAAAACTACTACAGAAAATTTGAAGGTTGTTAGAAATACTTTAGGTATTACAACTGCTGTGATGGTTGCAGTTCCAATAGTAATATATGCAGCACCCACAATTGCCGTTATTATACCTGAGGGAACTGCTGCTTCTTTAGAAACTTCACTTGGAATTGCAGAGACTGATGTTTTGAAGCAAATTATTCAAAATGGTGGAGATCCAACAAAAGTGGATTTGATTGATGCTGCTATAGAAGGAGCGTTCAAAGGTGAAGGTGGTGTTGCTAAAGAAGCACTAAAATCATTTTTAGATTATACAATTGAAAATAAAGGTAGTATAAATAACATTAATGATACAGGATATGAAACAGTATTAAAAGTAGCTACAAATAAGTTATTTGATAAACTTGAAATTAAAGGTTCTGGTGATATTGGGTCCGAATAACTTATTAAGATACTAAAATCAGAAAATCGAGCAATATTAGATAAAACTATAAAATTAACAATTCTTAAACCTCCTATGGTTATAAGAAAAAAAAGAGTTAAAAAATTAAAATTTCAAAAAGAATATTTTGAACAAGTAAAAGATAATATTCCTTCACAACCAAATATTAAAAAATGAAAAATAGGTTATTTAAAAAAATAATCCCATATATTGTTCTATTAGGAGTAATTCTCTATTCTTATTTAAATGAAGCAAATAATGATAATAAAATAGATGTATATAAAAAAATGGGATTTGTTACACAAGGTACTATTATAAAATATAATACCACTGGCTCTGGCACAAGCATAAGTTATTATGTAAAATATTTATATTATGTAAATGGCAAAGAATATATAAAAAATAAAAAAATTAGTCTATTTAATGCAAACATTTATGATGCTTCTAAATTTATTGGCAAAAAATATAAAGTATATTACAATAAGGTCAATCCAAATGAAGCTTTTATTGATTTAAAAAAAGAATGTCTTGTCCTAAAATAGGTTTACCTGCTACTGCCCCCGCTACCGCTAGCTTGTAGCTAGTGGCACTCAAGAGTAAAAAAAAAGGACAATGAAAAAATATAGTATTATTTTTATATATTTGCTATATGAGTAGAAATTATAAGTTTCATAATCTCTCAGCCGCATACTTTGTATCTTTTGCTACGGTAAATTGGATTGATGTGTTTACAAGGCAAATTTATTACAATGTGTTAGCTGAAAGTGTCAATTATTGTAGAAAAAACAAAGGAATGGAGCTGTTTGCCTATTGCTTTATGCCTATCCATGTTCATTTTATATTTCGTTCAACTAATGAAGATCCTGCCGGTTTATTACGAGATTACAAAACACATACATCTAAAAAAATGATACAAGTTATTACAGAAAATGAGCAAGCAAGCAGCAAAGAATGGATGTTATGGATGTTTGAAAGAGCTGCAAAGAAAAAGGGAAACGTATCACAATATCAATTTTGGCAACATCACAACAAACCGATAGAATTATGGAGAGCAAAAGTTATAAAACAAAAATTAGATTATATTCATAATAACCCTGTAATGTCAGGTTTTGTTACAGAACCTACTGCATGGAAATACTCAAGTGCTAGAAATATAGCTGGGGATAATACGGTGTTAAAAATTGATGAGATTGGCTTTCTTGGGTAGTTACGTGCCACCAGTTACAAGCTGGCGGGAGCGGGGTTTAAACCTTAATACTCCAAGTAAAGGAGATATTGAAAAAATAATCCAATATGCTAATGATTTTGTAAATGGAAGAACAAAAGAAGGAAACGTTACTATTTTAGAAGAAATAGGCACAGATGACGGAACATCACCTATTAAAAAGGAAACTAAAGAACAGAAAACAGACGAAAAAAAAGAAAATGAACACAAAAATTAGACTAAATACAATTTTATTAATATTTATTTTATCTACATTTAAGTCATATTCTTGTACTTGTATAAACAAATTAGACGTAAAAGATGCCATAAAAAGCAATGATTACATTTTTGTAGGAAAAGTTCAAAAAATTGATATAGTTGAGATTGAAAATTTAGATTTATTTGAAGTAGTATTTGAAGTAAAATCTCGCTTTAAAGGTAAAATTAAAACACTCATTACTGTTTACACTAATTATGAAGAAGATATGTGTGGGTTTCCTTTTAAATTAGAAAATGAATATATAGTTTATGCAAGTTTATATAAAAATAAATACGTTACAAAATCTAAAAAATTAAGAAACATTATTGAAACAGATACTTGTAGTAGAACTAAACTATATGACAAAGTCGAAATTCTTAAATTAAGAAAACATAAAAAAGAAAAACCAGTTAAAAGAAAAGGTTGCGAAAACAAAAAAGCAATTCTAAATGATGATTAAATCTAAAAGCCTGTTCTTTCAGAATTTGTTTTTAGATTTAAAATTACCCCCCCAGCTACCGCACGATTGCATCGTGTGGTACTACAAAAAAGAAAGAAAACTACTTTAGAGATAAGGTAGTTTTTATGCAAATTGTTTTTTCACCACAATTTAAAAATATTGTCTTTTAGAATAAATTTGAGCAATGGAACAAAATTTGTATATTTGTGTAATATAACTAAAGTTATGGACATAGAGGCAGACATAAAATGGATTAGTCAAGAACTAAAAAGCGTAAAAGACCCAACACTTATTAAAGCTCTAAAAAATATGTTGAAATATAGAAGAAATGTAATTCAACCAAATAGAATAAGTATTGAACAATACAATGAAGAAGTAAATAAAGCAATAGCAAGAGTTGAAAATGGAGAGTTCTACACGCAAGAAGAAGCAGAAAAAATAATGGATAAATGGTAAGAAAATTGTTTGGGATAAAGAAGCAATTTTGCAAATGGAAGAAGTTTATGAATATCTAAAAGAACGCTCCTTACAGTCTGCAAATAAAGTTAGAGAAATCAATAAAAGAAAATGTACAGGGTTTATCAAAATACCCGGAAATTTATCCTTTAGATAGGTTTATAAAAGATAATGATGGAAGTATTAGAGCTTTTGAAAAATACAATTATCGTATAACTTACAAAGTAAAGGAAACTAAAATTATTATAGCACGAGTTAGGCACACAAGTCGAGAACCGTTGGAATATTAAAAAGGCACTTTCCTCAGCTACCGCACGAATAACCACAGTCGCTTCTGATCGATTGCATCGCGTAGCGTTACAGAAAAGCAAAACTACTTTAACAATAAAGTAGTTTTTTTAAGCAAGTTGTTTTTTAACCTGCAAGATTCAAGTCACAAATGCAACTTTTGGTTAAACAATAATTTATTCATTACAAATATAGGGTTTTCATAATTAAATCTCTTTCTAGGTCTTGCATTTATTTTAGTTTCTATTTCCTTTATATA
>JALSLI010000101.1 GCA_026988395.1 Flavobacteriaceae bacterium
TTGGATATATTTACATCTTTAAAACTTAAATTAGTTTGTGTTTTTAAAACGGCTTCGTTAAAATGTGGCATTTCTAAAATGGTCAATTCTTTATTTTTAAAATTAGAATTATTTACTTCGTAAAAGGCAGTATTGTTTTCTTTATTTTTTTGGATAAGTTGTTCTTTCAAAGGCATATTAGCATCTTTATTTAAGCGTATTATTTTGTCGGATTTATCTTTATTTCCTTCGGTATAAACACTTATTATCTGATTGTTTTCCACTACACTAACCTTTTTGTTTACGGGCATTTTATCCACGTAAGTAAAACTTATTTTTAAATTATTTGAGGTAAAAGGAATTGCCTTTGCTGTTTTAACCCAAGCATAACGATGTGCATCTCGCTGTTCAATTTGATGTGCTTTTGCTTTGTTAAAACCAATTTGTATGGCAACTAATAAAAAGATAAAAGACAAACTCATTATTATTCCTTTTTTATTCTTTTTACGGAAATAGTTGATTAAAAGAAAACCGTTAAGTGCATAAAATCCAATGCTTAAGGCGTAGCGTAATAGTTCCGGAAATAGTCCTTTTGTTAATCCATCTCCACCAATACTTCGGTAAGAAGTACTTGAAAAATGCAAACTGTTTGGAAAATATTTTAATACATAGAAGTAACTTATCAATAGTAAAAGGATAAGGTTTATAATTATGATATTTTTTAAAGACTTTTTCATTGTTTAATTTTTACAAATTTAGTATTTAATAGGACTTCTACTATATACGGTTTATAATAAAATTTATTCCCCTATAAACAGGGATAAATTCAGCAACAAGGAGGTATCTCACAATTCATTTCCGTTCTTTTACCCTCTCCTGCCCATTTACCGATACAGTCAAAACATTTTTGCGTAAAATTTTTGGTGTCTTGTTGGTATAGTTCTTCCACTTTAGGAGCCAAATTATCTATGTTTACAATACATTTATCATACTGTTCTCTATCTTCTTTGTTTACCGATTGAAAATTATTCCAACCTCTTGTTTGCTCGTCAAATTGAGCATCCCAAGCATCAAAAATAAGATTATATTGGTGATTTTCGTATAATTCATCATCAAATTCATTTTCTAAATTGGCAGGTAGTGGTGTTCTACCACCAAAAGTTGGAATTGGAGAACGCAAAGCAACTCCTTGAATAGTTCCATCGGCTTGAAACTCCAAAACAATAAAACCGGGAGCCCATTCAATACACCAATACAATTTTTCTTGGTACAGAATATAACTCCATCTTGCCAAAGTTTGCAAAATAGCAGCAAAACTTTTGCAATAAAAATCGTGACTTATAGGTGTTAAAGAAGGCAATGCTTCTTTTTTAAAATAATCGCTATCTATTGTGCTGACTGGTGCCGAAAACATTTTTTCGGTTTCATCTTTTTGCATTACCCAAATTAAATATTTCATTGTGTTTGTTTTATCTTTTTTGTTTTATGATTTTCCAAGCGGCTATGGTTTTACGAAGTTCTGTTGTGCTTTCTTCATTTAATAGGTATTCTAAAAAATGAAGCACACACTGAATTTGCTCAATATTTAAAGCTGAAAATCTTTTTAACTGATTTGGTGTTTCTATTTTGTAAGATAAATCAAAAACAATATCAGGACAGCCATAACCTTTTAATTTTCCTTTTTTATCTAAAGCGAGTTCTTCCTCTTCAAAAACATCTAAATAAAAAAGCATTAATTGTGGTAAATAAAACCGCGTCCCTTTGGCATCAAAAAAAGATAAGGACGAACTGCATTTGTACAAATCTAAAACAGGTATGTTATGCCAATCATTTTTTTCGTCTTTTTCTCGTAATTTTTCGCATTCCTTTTTTGTTAATCTGTCATCTATTCCTTGTGCCTCCCAAATACCTATACCATCTTCTAGTTTTACATTTTTAAAAGCGGTGTGTATATTTTTTATGAGTTGGTATTTTGTCATTCGTATAATTTATTTAAAACCTATCATATTAGTAAAATTAAATCATTGTTTTTATATAATTTATGCTTTAAGAGGTTAAGGTAAAATATCGCTAATTAGTATTTTATACGCTTGACTAACATTTGTTGGAGAAATTGACCAACGTGCACTATCATT
>JALSLI010000102.1 GCA_026988395.1 Flavobacteriaceae bacterium
AATTAATAAAGCAGAAATACAAATAGAAAATGCCGAATTAGGTATTAAATCCGCTAAAACCAATTTATTGCCTTCTGTGAGTTTAAATTATCGTTTAAATACCTCGTATGCTTACCGCTTTTCAGGAGATGGTGAATTAAGTGAAATTTTTGATCAATACAATGATAATCACGGACATAATATTGGAATTTCTGCCAGATATACTATTTTTGACGGTAAATCGAACAGAACACAAATAAATAAAGCCAAGATTAATAAGGAGATGATTATCCAAGATTTAGAAAATCAAAAATTAATTCTTCGTAGAGCAATTGAGCGTGCTTTTTTAGACACTAAATCATCACTAAAACAGTATGAAGCTTCATTAAGTTCTTTAAAAGCACAAGAGATGGCATTTAAAATAGCAGAAGAACGTTACAAGTTAGGAGCTATGAATTCTTTTGATTTCGATTTAGTTACAAGTAGATTATTTAACGCTAAGGCGGCAGTAGCAAATGCCAAATACAATTTTGTTTTTAAAACCAAGGTGTTAGATTTCTATAACAATAAACCAATTGTTATTGAGTAGTTTTTTTTGACAAAAGATTTTTTAGCTTTGATTTAATAGATTATTTTTGCAAAATGCAAAAGGATATCTATATTTTAAATCTCGAAACATCTACTAAAAACTGTTCGGTTAGTATTGGCAAAAATGGTAAAGTCATTGCTTTACACGAATTATGTGAAGCCAATTTTTCGCACGCCGAGAAATTACCTCAATTTATTAAAAAATCCATCGCAGATGCCAAAATTACTTTTGCCAATTTAGATGCAATAGCGGTTGGTAAAGGTCCCGGTTCTTACACTGGTTTGCGTATTGGTGTGTCTTCGGCTAAAGGATTGAGTTTCGGATTGGATATACCGCTATTAGCAATAGAATCCTTAGAAATTCTAGCAAATGCAGTTTCTAATCCTAAAGGATATATTATACCGTTATTAGATGCCAGAAGACAAGAAGTTTACACCTCAGTTTTTGATGCTAATTACAAGCAAATAAAACCCACTTTTAGCCATATTTTGGAGGAAAATTCTTTTGCGGAATACCTACAAAATACAGTGTTTTTTTTAGGCGACGGAACACCTAAAACAAAGGAAATAATTTCACATAAAAATGCGATTTTTTTAGAAAATTACCATCCTTCAGCAAAGGAAATGTCGAATATATCTTACCGGAAATTCTTAAAAAAGCAATTTGAAGATGTGGCTTATTTTGAACCTTTTTACTTAAAAGATTTCTATGTAACGCCGACGAAGAGCATTAAGATTTGAGATTGCGTATTTCATAGTGTTTTTGTGGTTAAAAAAATTCCGTGCACCTCTGTGTAATAATCTTATTTTTCACCTAAAACAAGAATTTCAAACAAAAAAATAATGTACATTTGTACCAAATTTAGATAAAATATGATTGCACTTGGTATAGATTGGAATCCGTCTCCCGAACTTTTTAAAATTTTTGGTTTTCCTATTCGTTATTATGGATTAATGTTTGTAATTGCTTTTACATTAGGGATTTATTTACTCAAAAAAATATACAGAAACGAAGGTGTTAACGAAGAACATGTAGATTCCATTTTTTTATGGGTTGTTATAGGAACAATCTTAGGTGCCAGATTAGGCGAAGTTTTCTTTTACAGTTGGGATTCGTTTAAAGACAGACCTTTTGTAGAAATATTTTTACCCATACAACTACATCCGTTTAAAATTGTAGGGTTTCAAGGGCTTGCAAGTCACGGTGCCGCAGTTGGTGTGATTTTGTCGATGTATTTATATAGTAAAAAATACAAATACAAACCATTAATATGGATTTTAGATCGTATTGTAATTCCTGTTGCTATTGGTGGAGCCTTTGTTAGAATTGGAAATTTGATGAATTCCGAAATCGTAGGGAAACCAACCGGAACCAATTTTGGCTTTAAATTTTTTAGAAATCATTATCGAAATAGTGATGCACTGCGAATTACCGGTAAAAACGATGTAAATGAAGCATTTAATCTTATTCAAAATGGAGCTAATTTTCAAAAATTTAGAGATTTAGTGCCGTATCGTTATCCAACTCAAATATTTGAAGCTCTTGGTTATGTTATGGTCTTTTTAATACTTTGGTATGTGTATTGGAAAACCGATAAAAGAAAAAAACCTGGATATATCTTTGGATTATTTATGGTTTTACTTTGGACTGTTAGATTTATAATTGAATTTTTTAAAGCCTCACAAGGTGGTATTGAATCTGATTTCAATCTCGGACTTACAACCGGACAATTACTTTCTATACCGATGGTACTAATCGGATTTTACTTTATGTTTAGACAAACGAAAGAAATGGAGATTTAAGATTGTAGATTTATGAATGATGAGTTTTGAATGATGAGTTTTGAATTTTGTCTGTTAAAACACATTAAAGTTTGATTTTTTTTGTAATTTAGCATTGTAAAATTACTGATAGTCAAACAAATAATGTATTATAAAGTGAAAAAAACAATATTTATAGTAATGGTTTTTCTGTTTCTTTTTTCCTGTAAAAGTGACGATTCTCCAACCGAAATAACAGTTACTTATCCAACTCCTGAATTACTCGCTAATTTATCCGAATTAAATTTATTTAAAGGAGATTTAAAAGATTTAACACCAACAGATGTTGTTTCTGTTTATGATTTATAAACACCTCTTTTTACCAATTATTGCCATAAAAAGCGTTTTATTTCTATCCCAAAAGGACAGGCAATGGAATATAATGGCGAAGGATTTCCGGTTTTTCCGGATAATACCATTTTAGCAAAAACTTTTTATTATAATATAGATGAAAGAAATCCAGATTTAGGAAAAAAAATTATCGAAACCAGAGTTTTGATTAAAAAAGCCGGAATTTGGGAAATAGGAAATTATATTTGGAACGAAGATCAAACCGATGCTATACGTGATGAAGCCGGAGCAACACAAAATATTTCGTGAATTGATATGCAAGGAAATACAAAAACAGTTGATTATAAAATTCCGGATTACGCAACTTGCATAATGTGTCATACCAACCGTGGTGTACGTGTTCCTATTGGTCCAAAAATCCGTAATATGCATAAAAATAACCAATTGCAAAATTTTATAGATAAAGGTATTTTAACCGGAATAGACGATGTAAATGCTGTGATAAAACTTCCAAATTGGGAAGATACTTCTTACACTGAAGAACAACGTTCCAGAGCATATTTAGATGTAAATTGTGCACACTGTCACCAACCAGGAGGTTATTATAGCGTGAACTTTAATGATTCGTTTGAATTCAGTTACGAAACTCGTTTTTCAGACACACATATCTATGAAAAACGCGATCCTATTATGACAAGAATTGAAAGTAATATCGAAAATTATAAAATGCCTTTTGTAGGAACAACCTTAAATCATACCGAAGCAATTGATTTGTTAAATAGTTACCTTAACTCACTATAATTAATTGATTTTTGATTGCAGATTTATGATTGATGAGTTATGATTGATGAGTTTTGAATTTTTAATAAGAAATTTATAGGAAAGAATAAAAATTTCTTTGTTTTCCTTGTGCAATTCTATTGTTTTTGCGGTTAAAAAATTATTTGCAACTCTGCAAAGCAACCTTAAAAAATATCGACAAACAATTTTTTAACCTTATACTATCTACGTATCTTTGTCATTTCCTAAAATTTAAGTATTAAAAATGACCAAGAAGATAGACCAATTAAATCCCATAGATTACATCTTGATTAAAGGAGCAGCTCTTCATAATCTAAAAGGATTAGATATGGCGATTCCGCGTAATAAATTGGTTGTAATTACCGGTTTAAGCGGTTCCGGAAAATCCAGTTTGGCATTCGATACTCTGTATGCCGAAGGGCAACGCAGATACGTAGAAAGCTTATCGAGTTATGCCAGACAATTTTTAGGAAAATTAAACAAGCCTAAGGTAGATTATATCAAAGGGATTTCGCCGGCAATAGCCATAGAACAGAAAGTTAACTCTACCAATCCGCGTTCTACCGTAGGTACAACAACCGAAATATACGATTATCTTAAATTATTGTATGCCAGAATTGGTAAAACCTATTCGCCCATTAGCGGAAAATTAGTTAAGAAAGACCGAATAACAGATGTGGTAAATTTTGTAAAAGAATTACAAGAGAAAACCAAATTACTACTTTTAGCAAAAATCAATTTAAACAAAGACACCGAAAAACATCTAAACGTACTTTTACAACAAGGTTACGTTCGGTTTATGATAGATGATGAGGTGTTGCGATTAAAAACACCAATCGATAAAGAAACTCTTCAAAAAGTTAAAAATGCCAAGGACTTTTATATTGTCGTTGACCGAATTGTGGTTGCTCATAATGAAGATTTTTACAATAGATTGGCAGATTCGGTGCAAACCGCTTTTTTTGAGGGAAAAGGAAGTTGTAAAATCAGCAATCTAAATGAAAATACGGCAACAGAATTCAACAATAAATTTGAAGCCGACGGCATTACTTTTTTAGAACCGAATTTGCATTTTTTTAGTTTTAACAATCCGTATGGAGCTTGTCCTACTTGCGAAGGCTACGGAAATATTATCGGTATTGATCGCGATTTGGTAATCCCAAACACCTCACTTTCTATTTTTGAAGATGCCATTGTTCCTTGGAAAACCGAACGTTTTAAAGAATATAAAGATGCCTTAATCAATAATGCTTATAAATTCGATTTTCCTATCCATAAACCGTATTTTGAACTCACCGAAGAACAAAAAGAGTTGTTATGGACAGGTAACCAATATTTTAAAGGATTAAATGCTTTTTTTAAATACATCGAAAAAAAGAGTTATAAAATTCAGTTTCGCGTTTTGTTGTCGCGTTACCGCGGAAAGACCGTTTGTACAGATTGTAACGGAAATCGCCTCCGCAAAGAAACCGAATACGTAAAAGTAGGAGGGAAGCCGTTATCGGAACTGATAAACCTTCCGCTTGACGAGTTACAAGTATTTTTTAACAACTTAAAACTCGATAAATACGACGCCGAAATCGCCAAGAGATTATTGGTGGAAATTAAAAATCGTATTCGTTTTTTAAACGATGTAGGTTTGGCATATCTAACTTTAAATAGAGCATCAAATACCCTTTCGGGAGGTGAATCACAACGTATAAATTTAGCAACGTCATTAGGTAGCTCGCTTGTAGGATCGATGTATATTTTAGACGAACCAAGTATTGGCTTGCACCCAAAAGATACCCAAAGGTTAATTGGCGTGCTTAAAAATTTACGTGATTTAGGCAATACCGTAATTGTGGTTGAACACGATGAAGATATTATGAAAGCTTCGGATTATATTTTTGATATTGGTCCAGAAGCCGGATTTTTTGGAGGTGAATTAGTAGCCGAAGGAAACTACAAAAAAATATTAAAAGCCAATACCTTAACCGGAAAATATCTAAGCGGAAAACTTAAAATTGAAGTACCTGAAAAACGCCGAAAAAGTAAAGATTTTATTGAGATTACCGGAGCAAGAGAAAACAATTTAAAAAATATCGACGTACGATTTCCATTACACAATTTAGTGGTGGTAACCGGTGTTTCCGGAAGTGGGAAAAGCACTTTGGTAAAGCGAATTTTATATCCTGCAATACACAAACACCTTTTTAAATACAGCGATAAAATTGGCGACCACACAACCATAAAAGGCGATTTAAATCTTATTGAAGCAATCGAATTTGTAGATCAAAATCCTATTGGTAGAAGCAGTAGGTCTAATCCTGTAACCTATGTTAAGGCATATGATGAAATTCGTGCTATTTTCGCAAAGCAAAAACTGGCTAAAATTCGCAATTTTCAACCCAAGCACTTTTCGTTTAATGTTGATGGAGGAAGGTGTGATACGTGCAAAGGAGAAGGGCAAGTAACCGTTGAAATGCAATTTATGGCAGATGTGCATTTAACTTGCGAAACCTGTAAAGGAAAACGCTTTAAAAAAGAGGTTTTGGAAATTACATACAACAAAAAATCAATTGCCGACATTTTAGCATTGTCCATTGACGAAGCCATTTCTTTTTTTACCGAAACCGAAGATTTTAAATTGGTAAAAAAGTTACAACCTTTGCAAGATGTTGGTTTAGGATATGTGCAATTAGGACAGTCCTCTTCTACTTTGTCCGGTGGCGAAGCACAACGCATAAAATTGGCATCTTTTTTAATGAAAGGAGGCAATGTTAAAAAAACACTTTTTATTTTTGACGAGCCAACCACAGGTTTGCATTTCCACGACATAAAAAAACTAATAAAATCGTTTAACGCATTGATTGATAAAGGGCATTCGGTTATCGTTGTAGAGCATAATATTGATTTAATAAAAAACGCCGATTACATCATAGATTTAGGATTGGAAGGTGGTAAAAAAGGAGGTAACCTGCTTTTTCAAGGAAAACCCAAAGATTTTGTAAACAACAAACAATCACATACTGCTTTATTTTTGAAGGAGAAGATTTGAGTTTTTTAAAAATAATTCTTTGTTTACTTGAATCTTGCCTTATAAAAAAAATAAATTATCAAAAATGTATATTGACTATAGTATAAGGTGATGTTTATTATTTTTGCCACTAATATTACCACCTATAAAAATACAAAACCCTCATAATCAAATGATTATGAAGGTTTTTTGTACTCGGGACGGGACTTGAACCCGTACGGACTTGCGTCCATTGGATTTTAAGTCCAACGTGTCTACCAATTCCACCACCCAAGCATGGTATGGATTTAGAATAAAAATACAATCAAAAAAGGTAAAAAAACCTTGTTAACGTCTCGCTAACAAGGTTTTTAAGTACTCGGGACGGGACTTGAACCCGTACGGACTTGCGTCCATTGGATTTTAAGTCCAACGTGTCTACCAATTCCACCACCCAAGCATGATGTATTTTTATAGTTAATTACAAAATTGTTAAAAACTAAAGAACTTAAATCTTAGAGCGAAAGACGGGATTTGAACCCGCGACCCTCACCTTGGCAAGGTGATGCTCTACCCCTGAGCTACTTTCGCGTAAGCGGATAAATAATATCCTTCAATTGCGAGTGCAAATGTAATACATATTTAGAAAAAAAAAAGTTTTTTTTTATTTTTTTTCGTTCCGATGCTAAATTTATTTTTAAAAATTATCTTTGCAAAACTAAAAATCAAAATTATTCCTGTTGGAACAAAATAATATAAAACATAAAAAGCATACCTTACTATCCGATTTTAAGGAAATTACAAAATTCGGTTTATCGATAAGTGTGATGATTTCTTCGGTTGCCGGTTATTTATTAGGTGCCGATTTATCAAAAATAGATTACAAAATTTTATTTTTATTAATAGTAGGAGGTTATTGTATGGTAGGAGCTTCCAATATTTACAATCAGATTATCGAAATAGAGCCGGATAAAATTATGAAGCGTACCATGAATCGCCCATTACCTGCCGGAAGAATGAAAAAGCAATACGCATTTTATCTTGCAGTTTTATTAACGGTCATCGGTTTGGTTGCATTGTATGCCATTAACCCTAAAACGGCTTTGTTTGGTGCAATATCTATATTTTTGTACGTAAGTGCTTATACACCAATGAAACCGGTTTCGCCAATAAGTGTTTTTGTAGGAGCGTTTCCCGGAGCCATTCCGTTTATGTTAGGATGGGTTGCTGCCACAAATCATTTTGGTATTGAAGCAGGAATATTGTTTTTAATTCAGTTTTTATGGCAATTTCCACATTTTTGGGCAATTGGTTGGTTGCAATTTGAAGAATATAAAAAAGCAGGATTTAATATGATGCCAACAATGGAGAAAAATAAAAAAGCATCCATGTTAATCATTATGTACACGGTCTTTATGATTTTAGCTTCCTTATTACCGGTTTTACACATTACAGGACAACTATATTTAACACCTGTTGGAGCTGTTTTAGTTTTGTTATCCGGACTTATAATGCTGTATTATGCAGTGCAATTACATAAAAATCAAGACGATAAAACCGCTAGAAAATTAATGTTGTCTAGTGTATTATATATTACTTTAATTCAAATCATATTTGTAGTAGATAAATTTTTACATTAAAATTATGGAACAATCTTTAAAAGAAAAAACCTTTAAGCAGATGCTGTTTTTTGCATTAATTGCTTTAACCATGTCTTTTGCAGGCTTAACAAGTGCTTATGTTATTAGTCGTAAGCGTGAAGACTGGGTATCCTTTGATATGCCAAAAGTATTTTACATAAGTACCTTACTTATTATTTTAAGTAGTATCACTTTTTATTTGGCAAAAAAAGCAATGGAGAAAGAAAACAGAAGCAAAACAAATCTATTTCTAATTCTTACGTTACTATTAGGAGCGTCCTTTATATATTTTCAATTTCAAGGATATTTGGCACTAACCCAAATGGGATTATTTTTTACCGGTCCAAAAAGTAATGTTGCAGCCTCTTTATTTGATGTGATAGCTGTAGCTCATGCTGTGCATATTATGGTAGGATTGGTGATAATTTTAGTACTTCTTGTTAAAAATTATCAACAAAAATATTCGGCTGTAAACCATTTAGGAATAACGCTTGGTGAGATTTTTTGGCACTTTTTAGGAGCTCTTTGGGTTGCTTTATTTGTGTTTTTTCTTCTGGTAATTTAGTAAAATTAAAAGAAGATTTATATATTTGCGTTTTAAGATTTAAAATACTAACTAAAAACAATTTATTTATATGGATGCAACAATTGCAAATCCAACAACAGGAACAACTTGGAACGGTGGTGGAGATCGCCCATTCGGAGCAAGTTATGGGAAAATGATGATGTGGTTTTTCCTAATTTCAGATGCATTAACCTTTGCCGGATTTTTAGGTGCTTACGGTTTTATGCGTTTTAAATTTATAGATTCTTGGCCAATTGCTGATGAAGTTTTTACGCACGTTCCTTTTACACATACACCAATGCCAATGATTTACGTGGCATTTATGACTTTTATTTTAATCTTTTCTTCCGTTACTATGGTCTTGGCAGTAGATGCAGGACATCAAATGAAAAAAAATAAAGTAATTGTGTACATGCTTTTAACCATAATTGGAGGGATTATATTCGTTGGTTCACAAGCTTGGGAGTGGAAAAATTTTATTCAAGGAGATAAAGGAGCCGTGCAATTAAATGACGGTCAAATTATTCAATTTGTAAATAAAGACGGACATCAGATAAGTGTTGATGAAGTTGCCGGAAACTACCACACCGAACGCGAAAGACATACTAAAAGCGAAGGTATTTGGTTTAAAAAAGAAGGGAATGTACCTTTAATTCCGCTTAATGCCGTTGTAGATGGTTTTAAACATAATCCAAATGTAAATGTTCGTATTGAAAAAATAGATCCTGCAACCAAACAAAAAGTTATTGTTAGTCGTGATCAAGCAACCAAATTATTGGCAAATGCAAAGCAAGTTGTAAAAGGAGCTAATTTAAAAGTTAACGAATACGGTAAAACACTATTTGGTGATTTCTTTTTCTTTATTACCGGTTTTCACGGTTTTCACGTAACTTCCGGAATTATCATAAATTTAATTATTTTCTTTAATGTAATTCTTGGTACTTACGAACGAAGAGGACATTACGAAATGGTAGAAAAAGTAGGTTTATACTGGCACTTTGTAGATTTGGTTTGGGTATTTGTATTCACATTCTTCTACTTGGTTTAATTTTTAAAAAATAAAATAATGACACACGCAGAATCAAATAAAGCATTAATCTGGAAAGTATTCGGAATTTTAACGATAATTACAATAATAGAAGTAGTTCTTGGTATTTACAAGCCTAAAAGTCTATTTTTAACGTATTTTTTAGGAACTAGTTTGTTAAATATGATTTTCTTAATTTTAACCTTAGTGAAAGCATATTATATTGCTTGGTATTTTATGCATTTAAAAGGAGAAAAAAAATGGTTTAGAAGAGCAATCGTTTGGACTTTAGTAATGTATATTTCATATTTATCTTTCTTCTTATTATATGAAGGAGATTCCGCAAGGAGAATGATGCATTTACTTTTTAACTAAAAAGTTTTAATAAAATAACAATTAAAAAAATATTTCTCCTTTAAGAGAAATATTTTTTGTATCTAATAAAATAGAATGAACGACAATACCTTATCGAAAACAAAAAAATTCTGGTTACTATTTGCTTTGATGATTGGTCCTTTGTTGTTTTATTTATTCATTTTAAAATCTAGTGCACAATTCCGGTTTTTACCTGTTTTAAATAAAAACATTGAAGATGTTGCAGTTTATAATTCAGATTCCATCACCTTTAAAAACCATATAAATGTAGTTTTGTTTCTAGGTAAAGATTTATTACATAAAAAAACAAATGCACTTAATTTAAATGAAAAAATTTACAAGCGTTTTCATAAATTTAATGATTTTCAATTTGTGGTAATTCTTCCAAAAGGAAGTGAACAAAATGCCGAAGAATTAAAAAAAGAACTCGGTTTTAATACGGATATCACTTATTGGAAATTTGTTTTTTTAGAACCTCAAGAGATTCAAAAAATAGTTAAAAGTTTTAATACACCTTATTCTATTGACGCTAATTCATACGTAAAAGAGGCTTTTATAGTAGATAAAAATGCATATTTAAGAGGTAGAAATGATGATGAAGAAGCTAATAATGGGATGCTTTATGGTTATAATGCCGAGCATATTTCCATTATTCATAAAAAAATGGTTGATGATGTTAAAATTTTACTTGCCGAATATCGTTTGGCACTAAAAAAGAACAAAAAGAAAGCATCTTTTAAAAATCCGTATAAAGATAAAAATTAAATTATTATGAAAAATAAATCATATATCGGAATTTCTTTTATTATTCTATTATTTGGTATTTATGCCATTCCTAAGATTGTAGATCGTATTAAAAACGGAACGGTTGTTAAAATAGATAAGCGAACGGATATTATAAAAGTAAAAAAAGAAAAAGGAACGCCTTCCGATTTAGTAAAATTTGAAAAAGTACCAAACTTTTCATTTACCGATCAAAATGGCAATACAATAACGAACAAAGACTATAAGGATAAAGTTTATGTAGTCGATTTCTTCTTTACCAGTTGTCCCGGTATTTGTCCTAAAATGAATAAAAATATGGTTTTGGTACAGAATGAATATAAAAATAATCCACTTTTTGGTATTGCTTCTTTTAGTGTAGATCCAAAACGAGATACGCCAAAACGATTAAAAGAATATGCAAAAGAAAAAGGAGCTAACATGCAAAATTGGCATTTTTTAACAGGAGATATTAACAAAATAATGGATTTATCTAACAAAGGTTTTAAATTATACGCACAAGAAAATCCCGAAGCAGAAGGTGGTTTTGAACATTCCGGTTTGTTTGCTCTTATCGATAAAAACGGTTATATACGAAGTAGAAAAGTAAAGTCAGGCGAATTTGAAAATCCAATTAAATATTACAACGGATTAGATTCCATCCAAGTGAAATGGCTCATCGAAGATGTTGAAAAATTACTTAAAGAATGAGTTATGAATGATGAGTTATGAATGATGAATTTTGAATGATGAGTTTTAATGATGAATTTAGATTAGCTTTCGTGAACTTAGATTTTTTGGTTTGTTTTTTTACCAATGAAATATTCATAATTAATTTTTAAACACACAGCGGAATAATTATATTGTGATAAATGAAAGGTGAAAAACACAGAATACAGAAAACAGCATTTTTTAAAACACTAATTATAAGACAAGTACAAAATATAATTATAAACAGATAAAAAAATGAACAAATTAGATATTATGCTAATTATTAGATTTTTAAGTGTCAATATAAATTACCCATTAAATTTGCAGTAGAACCAAAAATATTTCTACCTTTGCCGTCAAATTAGAGGTGCTTAAATTCCGTTATAGGGAAAAGCTGAGATTACACTCTTTGAACCTGAACAGGTAATGCTGTTAAGGGAAAATAGCGATATTACAACAAAAAGACCAAAGTTTAATTGGTTTAAATGTGTATATCAGTAATCTTTATTTCGTTTTTAAGCCTTCAAACAAAACTAAAAACAACAAATAAAGATTAAAAAAATGAAACAAATTTCACTTATTTTATGCCTTGGTTTAACCTTTTTTTCTTTTGCTCAGCAAACGGATATCAAGAAGGATACTATTCAATTAGAAGAAGTTTTGGTAACAGCTACCAGAGCAAACCAAAAAGACCCGTTTACCGAAACCACAATTACCAAAGATGATATTGAAAAGCAAAATCTCGGGCAAGATATGCCACAATTATTAGACAATTTACCAAGTGTAGTTACCACAACAGATACCGGAATCGGCATTGGTTACACCGGAATTCGCGTTCGAGGTAGTGATGCAACTCGCGTTAATGTAACCATAAACGGTATTCCGTTTAACGATTCAGAAAGTCAAGGTACATATTGGGTTGATATACCTGATTTTGCCAGCTCGGTAGAAAGTATTCAATTGCAGCGTGGCGTAGGAACTTCCACAAACGGAGCAGGTGCTTTTGGTGCTAGTTTGAGTTTGGCTACCGAAGGGATTCCTAATAACGCTATTGCGGAAATAAACGCATCTTACGGCTCATTTAACACTTCTAAACTAAATGTTAAATACAATTCAGGTGTTTTAAAAGATCATTTTAGTTATGTAGCTCGTGCTTCTAAAATAAATTCCGATGGTTATATCGATAGAGCAACTTCTAATTTAAGCTCGTACTATTTAGAAGGAAATTATTTCAATAACAAAACAAGTATTAAATTACTTTCCTTTGGAGGGAAAGAAAGAACCTACCAATCTTGGTACGGCGTAGATGCCGAAACCTTGTTAAACGATAGAACGTTTAATCCTGCCGGAGTAATTTATGACGATAACGGAAATATCATCGATTTTTATAAAAATCAAGTTGATGATTACACACAAAATCATTATCAATTACATCTAAATCACGAATTTAACAGTGATTTAAAAGGAGCTGTAGCCTTACATTACACCAAAGGAAAAGGTTACTACGAGCAATATAAACAGGATGAAGATTTTACAGATTACGGCTTTACACCAATTGTTGTAAACGGAAATACCATTGATAAAACGGATTTAGTAAGAAGAAAATGGCTGGATAATGATTTTTACGGAATGACTTTCTCCTTAAAATATAAAAAAGATACTAAAAATATCCTTTTCGGAGGTGCCGCAAACCAATATGTAGGCGATCATTTTGGAAAAGTAATTTGGACGGAACAACAAAGTCTTCCGCTTGACGGAAAATTTTACGATAATACCGGAACAAAAAACGATGCCAATGTCTATCTAAAAGCTTCGCAATTATATAACGAAAAATGGTTGTTATTTGCCGATTTACAATACCGATATGTAGATTATAACGTTTCCGGAGTAGATGATAATAGCAGCGAATTAAATATAAAAGACAACTTAAATCTCTTTAATCCTAAAGCAGGAGTTACTTATTTTTACAACAATAATAACGATTTTTATATCTCGTATGCAAGAGCGAATAAAGAACCGAAAAGAGCCGATTATATCGATGGAAACAATCCAAAACCTGAACAACTCAACGATTTAGAAATTGGTTGGAAACACCACACTAACAAGCAAAAATTCTTTGCTAATATCTATTATATGCAGTATAAAGACCAGTTGGTTTTAACCGGAGCTTTAAACGATGTTGGTACACCAATAGCCGAAAATGTTGGTAAAAGTTACCGTTTAGGATTAGAATTAGATGCTTCGTTTAAAATAGGAGACAAGTTTGTTTGGAAACCAAATATGGCAATTAGCCGAAATAAAAATGTAGATGCTTACGAATCTAAGAATGGCGAACTGGTACATTTAGGTGAAACAGATTTATCGTATTCACCTAATTTTATTGCTTCTAATATTTTGGTGTATCAGCCAACTAAAAAATGGGATTTTACATTGATTTCAAAATATGTGAGTGAGCAATATATGAGTAATACCCAAAATGAATTATCTAAGTTAAAAGGATACACCACAACTAATTTTAATATACAATACCGATTAACACCTAAAAAATATGTTAAGCAAGTTGTTTTTACCGCTTTATTAAATAATATTTTTAATGCGAAATATGTTTCCAACGGTTATTTTTATAGTTATGATGATACTTGGTCTGTACCAAATCAAACAACTACAATTTATGGTTCAGGATATTATCCGCAAGCCGGATTTCACTTTTTAACCGGTGTTAAATTGGTGTTTTAGTGTTTAAAATAATATAAAAGCCTACCTGTTGTGCATTTAGAGAATACTAATTTTCAAATTGTTAATATTTCTACCAAAGATAAACTTATTTATGTATTGGATGATTGTTACAGCAGTTATTTTTGATAGTATTCTTGTTTTAAATC
>JALSLI010000103.1 GCA_026988395.1 Flavobacteriaceae bacterium
ATGGGCTCTTAAAAACAAGTATGATTATATTATTGAAATGGATGCCGATTTTTCACACAATCCTAAAGATTTGATTCGTTTACAACAAGAATGTGAAATACATCATGCAGATGTTAGTATTGGTTCCAGATATACAAAAAGAAAAATAAATGTGGTAAATTGGGATTTTAAACGCATCATTTTATCGGTTGGAGCCTCTAAATACGTACGGTTAATTACCGGAATTCCTGTTTACGATACCACAGCAGGTTTTGTTTGTTACAAACGCAAGGTTTTGGAAACACTGAATTTAGATGCAATTCAATTTGTTGGTTATGCGTTTCAAATTGAAATGAAATTTAAAGCTTGGAAACACGGTTTTAAAATCAAAGAAATTCCAATTATATTTACCGATAGAGTAAAAGGAAATTCCAAAATGAGCGGTTCTATTATCACCGAAGCAATTTTTGGCGTTTTAAAAATGAAATTCAGAGGCATAAAAAAGTAAATACAACACAACTATAATGAAGCCAATTTTAATTAAAAATGCAATTATTGTTAACGAAGGAAAAACAGAAAAAAAAGATGTTTTAATTCAAAATGAGAAAATTTCATTGATAGCAAAAGAGATTAATCCACAAGAAAATTACCGGATTATTGATGCAAGCGGAAAATATTTATTGCCGGGAATGATCGACGATCAAGTGCATTTTAGAGAACCCGGACTAATACATAAAGCAACTATTGCTAGCGAATCAAAAGCAGCCGTTGCCGGAGGAATTACTTCTTTTATCGAAATGCCAAATACCGTTCCGCAAGCAACAACACAAAAATTATTGGAAGATAAATTTGAAATTGCTAAAAACACTTCCTATGCAAATTATTCGTTTATGTTTGGTGGCACCAATGATAATTTGGAAGAATTATTAAAAACCAATCCTAAAAAAGTTGCTGCAATTAAATTATTTCTCGGTTCTTCAACCGGAAATATGTTGGTAGATGATGAAGCTGTTTTAACCGAGATATTTAGTAAAACCAAAATGCTTATCGCCGTACATTGCGAAGATGAAGCAACCATTAAAAGAAATTTAAACGAGCATATTAAAATTTATGGTGAAGCTATTCCAATAGAAAAACATCCGATTATTCGCTCGGAAGAAGCGTGCTATATTTCCTCTTCAAAAGCAATAGAATTGGCAAAAAAAACAGGAGCTAGATTACACGTATATCATCTTTCTACTTTAAAAGAAACGGAATTGTTAGACAACTCTATTCCGTTAACGGAAAAAAGGATTACTGCCGAGGTTTGCGTACATCATTTATGGTTTGATGATAGCGATTATGCTAAAAAAGGAACATTTATTAAATGGAATCCTGCTGTAAAAACCAAAAAAGACAAAGACGGTTTGTTGCAAGCGTTATTAGATGATAAAATCGATATAATTGCTACCGATCACGCACCACATACTATTGCCGAAAAAAAACAGGTTTACACCAAAGCACCAAGTGGTGGTCCGTTAGTGCAACACGCTCTTTTGGCTTTGTTGGAAATGTATCATAAAGGAAAAATAAGTCTGGAAAAAATCGTAGAAAAATTCAGTCATAACGTGGCAATAATGTATCAAATTGAAAAAAGAGGTTTTATTAAAGAAGGATATTTTGCCGATTTGGTGTTGGTGGATTTAAAGCATCCGGAAACGGTTTCAAAAGAAAATATTTTATACAAATGTAAATGGTCGCCTTTTGAAGGCACTACTTTTCAATCAAAAGTATTAACTACCTTTGTAAACGGAAATATTGTTTATAACAAAGGCGTTTTTAACGAAAATATTAAAGGAAAAAGATTGGAATTTAACAGATAAAAAAGATGATTTTAAGAACAACGTATTTTTTAATTTTTAGTTTAATTTTCGTTTTATTTTCTTGCAATAAGACAAAAACACCAAAACCAAAGGATTTAATTCCTAAGGATACGATGGTAAATTTGTTAATGGATATGCATTTGGCTAACCGAAGCAGAAATATAAAAACAGTAAACGGCGATAAAAAACCAAACTATTTTCCGCTAATCTATAAAAAATATAAAATTGACAG
>JALSLI010000104.1 GCA_026988395.1 Flavobacteriaceae bacterium
AAATTCAATTGCTAAAAAAATAGCAATCTACCAATTTGCATCCATAATTCGTTGGGCAATTATTGAAGCAACGATTTTCCTTCTTATTTTTTGATTTCCTGATTTTAAAGTTTTAGGTATTTTATTAATTTTATATTTAATTTTAATACGACCTACAAATCAAAGGGTTTATTCGGAATTGAATATTTAAAAAATTAATCGTATATTTGCGATAATTATGAAAAGAACCAATCAACATATCGTATATTCTGATGTTACCGAACAAACAGCACGTTTTGCCAAGGCATTATCACATCCTGTACGCCTGGCTATTTTAAAGCATTTAAGCAATCAAAGTTGTTGTTTTACAGGTGATTTAGTAGCTGTTTTACCAATGGCACAATCTACTATTTCACAACATTTAAAAGAATTAAAAGATGCCGGTTTAATACAAGGTGACATTCTTCCGCCAAGAGTAAAATATTGTATTCATCAAGAAAATTGGAATAAAGCAAAACGTCTTTTTGAAACTCTTTTTAATCAAGATTTTGGGAGTATTAGTTGTTGCTAATATTTTTTTACAAACAATAATCGTATAAATACGATGTTAAAATTTAATAAAATGAAAGTATATCAATTTTTGGCTTTATTACAGCAACACAAAGAAAAATCCTTATTATTTGCTTATGAAAAAAATTTGTTGGTTGCTCCTAATTATCACATTACGGAAATTAAAAATGTCGATTTTAAAACGGTGGATTGTGGTGGAAAACAAAATAAATGGCAAGAGACTCAACTCCAATTATGGGAGAAATCCAGCGAAAAAGATAAAATAGAATATTTAACAACCACAAAAGCATTGTCAATTTTTAATCTGGTGAATTCTATTAATCCGTTATGGTTACAAACCGAAATTAAAATAGAATACGGAAACAATACTTTCCATACAGCAATTTTAAAAATAACCGATTTTAATGTGTCAGAAGATTCTTTGCTTTTTAATTTGTTTAAAGAGAAAACGCAATGTAAAGCAAATACAGAAACAAACAAGGTTTGTTGTTAGTTTTGTCTTTTTAAAATTCTTTAAAAGTAAGCTGATTTTTAATATTCTAATGTTAATAGAAGAGTTGTGTCATTTCAAAAGAAGAAATAATCTGTTATAAATTAAAGGTTTCATTTTACTAAATTTTAAGATTTGCAACAATCGGAATTACCGCAATTATTATTTTCTTGTATAGGCGGACAAGGGACCGTCGCAAAAGAACAATACACACAACAATCACCTTCATTTGGTCGTAACATTGTTTTACAATGTGTACATTCGTAAAAAAACTGACATGCATTTGTTGGCATTTCTTCTTCTTTTTTATATCCGCATTTTGGACAAGTTATAGTAGATTTTAATTCAATTTTCATTTTCATTTTTGTTTATAACGTTATATCCCGAGTTGTTAATTGCTTTTTTAATATCTTTAATCGTTGTTTTTGAATTGTCAAATTCGATTACAGCATTTTTTTTATTATACGAGGGTTTTACACTTAAAACACCTTCTATTTTACTAACCGAATGTGTTATGTGTTCTTCACAAGCCGTGCAGGTCATTCCTTTGATTTTTATATTTACAGATTGCTTGTTTTTGTTATTTACCACAACTATTTTTTGTTTGGATTTCGGATAGAATATTGTAGAATAAAAAGGTAAAAAAGTCATAAATAAAGCAAAAACAGTAATCAATCCTAGGAATAATTTAGATTGAAAAAAGGAAGACTTTTCTTTTGTTTGGCAAACACATTCAATTTCTTTTTTAGGTTTTAGTTTTTGGTACCAAGCAAAACTTAAAACTAAAATTGTAAATACCATTAAATAAGGTCTTATTGGAGTAAGCCATGAAAAATTGGATGCAATACCTGTAGTTCCGGAAATTAAAGCCAATAACGGAACAATGCAATAAAGCGATGAAGCAAAAGCGGTTAGCAAACTCGTTGCGATTAGTTTTTTGTTTTTCATACCGTTTCCATTAGTTTATTTTGATCAATTAGTTTGAAAAAAGGTGTAAATAATGTTTTATATTCAACAGTTAAATAATAGAATA
>JALSLI010000105.1 GCA_026988395.1 Flavobacteriaceae bacterium
TTAATCTTATTAAAATTTTCATTTAATTTTCCAAATTGTATTTTTGCACCTATAACCGAATAAATTACGTAGGTATAATCCTTTGCATTACTTTGCAATACGATTTGTAAATTGTCTTTTACAGGATTAGGATACAAAGCAAAATGTATTTGCTCTTGATTTTCTATACCTAATACAGCAGGATTTAAAACAGTTGCACCTTTATTGGCTCCATGATATGCTAAATCCATAACCGCACCATTACCTCTTGCCCAAATTACAGAAATTGAATTGGTTGAATATGAAAACACATAATCATAATTTTCTCCGGTATCTAATGCTCTTGTTGCAATAACTTCACGCTTAGTTCCGGTAACTACATCAGATATTAATGTCCAATCTTGATTTGCATCTGTTTGTGGTGTATCATATGGAATTATTTTTTTATCATAAGTACCTGCACTTTCATAAATAAAGGCATCGGTAACAGTATTCATATTGTTTCCTCCAAAACCAATTGCAATCCAACGATCTGCCGGACCATTTAATGTTAAAGTAACTTCGGTTGCGGTAATATCTAATTTTGCTTGCATTTCCAAACCTGTGGTATTACTTAAAGTAACCATTCCGGTAGAATAGGTTTGTGCATTTAAAGTAAGACTTATAAAAAATATAAGAATGGATAGTTTTGTAAT
Organism: Flavobacteriaceae bacterium; assembly: GCA_026988395.1. GTDB lineage: Bacteria > Bacteroidota > Bacteroidia > Flavobacteriales > Flavobacteriaceae > S010-17. The sequence continues at coordinate 675 of JALSLI010000105.1, forward strand.
TTTATTCATGTTCAAAAAGTTTAATAAGTTCAATATTATTATTTAAAACAGCATAATCTAAAGCTGTTTTTTGTTGTGCATCTATAAGATTTATTTTTGCTTTGTGTTGTAGTAATGTTTTTGCTATTTCGGTTTTATTAAAAATACATGCCAAATGCAATGCTGTTGTGCCTTTTTTATCGGCAATATTAGGATTTGCTTTGTTTTCTAATAAAATATTAACCATTTGTAAATCACCTTTATATGTGGCAGCCATTAATGCCGTTCCCATATTACTAATCGCATTTATATCTGCTTGATGTGCTAACAAAATTTTTGCGATTTCAGTTCGGTTATAATAGCTTGCTAAAATTAATGGTGTAAATCCGCTTTTATTCTTAATATTTACAACACTTCTATCCTTTTGGATTATTTGATTAATTTGAGGGATGTCATTATTACGTATCGCATCAAAAAAATTTGTTTTTTGTGCGTAAGTAAATGTATTTATTGCTAAAAAAATAATTATCCAATATGTTTTGGCTATTTTATTCATCATCACAAATATAGATAATTATTTTAAACTACTTTACGAAAAAATAGATGACTCGATTTAAGAAATCACTTTTTTTACACGATCAACAGAGTCTTGTTTAGATAAAGTTAATCTAACGATGCTTTCTTCCACTGCAAATAAATCATGCGGTACATTTGCTTCTAGAGCAATTAAAGCTCCTTTTTCTAAATTAACCACTTTATCTTCTACACCAAAATCAATGACACCTTCTACAATTTCTATGGTAATCGGAAAACCTGCTTGATGTTTTTTCATTTGTTGTCCTTCTTTAAATAAAATTCTAATTTCCTTAGTTAATTCTGTTTCAAAAAGCACATTAACTGCTACTTTATCTGTATTAAATTCTAAATCTGAATAAATATTTGCTGTTTTCATAATTATTATTTTAAATGAGCAACAAAGGTAAGAGATTATTTTATCTTTTTTAGTACTTTAAATTATTCGATTCTTTTGTATTTTTGTTTCATCTTAAATTTTAGCTATGCGAGTTTTATCTATTGTTTTGTTTTTATCGTTAATTATTTCGTGTACCAACAATAAAGAAAAGCATTTTAGAAATTCTTTTACAAAAGGAGAAAAAGAAATAGTACAAGTTGCCGATTCGATTATACAAAGTGCCTATTATGCAACACTGATTACATTGGATAAAAATGGTCAACCAAGGGCTAGAATTGTAGAGCCTTTTTTTCCGGAAAAAAATCATATTATTTGGATTGGTACTAATCCGAAATCCAGAAAAGTAAGACAACTAAAAAACAACTCTAAGGCTACTTTACATTATTTTGACAAAAATAAATTAGCATATGTT
>JALSLI010000106.1 GCA_026988395.1 Flavobacteriaceae bacterium
AGTTAGATTTTGCTTAAAAAAATTATTTATAAAAATACAAACATTTCCTTTACTGATATTGGTAAAGGAAGTGCTGTTGTTTTGTTACATGGTTTTTTAGAAAACAGCACCATGTGGAATAAAATAATTCCGATACTTTCTGAAAAAAATAGAGTAATTGCAATTGATTTACTTGGTCACGGCAAAACAGACTGTCTAAGCTATATTCATACTATGAAAGACCAAGCCAATATGGTTAAAGCTGTATTGAATCACTTAAAATTAAGACGTTACGCCATCATTGGTCATTCGCTTGGCGGTTATGTTGCTTTAGCTTTAGCGGAATTATATTCAGAAAACATCAAAAAATTAGTATTGATGAACTCTACTGCGTTGCCAGATACAACCATCAAACAAAAAAATCGTGATAGAGCAATTGCAATGGTAAAAAGAAATAAAGACACGTTCATTAAAATTGCCATTCCTAATTTATTTATAAATCAGAGTAAAATTAAACACAAACAAGAAATTGATTTTATTAAAAAAGAAGCTTTAAAAACTTCATTGCAAGGAATAATTGCATCTTTAGAAGGTATGAAGGTAAGAAAAGATAGCACTTCTGTTTTGCAAAACAAAAGCTTTGATAAACTTTTTATTATTGGTAGAAAAGATCCATTGTTAAGCTATAATACGTTAATTAACCAAACAAAAAACACAAACACTAAAATTGTAGAACTCACTAACGGACACATGAGTCACGTAGAAAATTTTGAAGAACTTATTTTAAGTTTCACCCATTTTTTGTAAAATTAAAAAAAGTTTTTATTATCATTGCTTAATAAATATTTTAATTATGATTTTTAGAGTTGCAGAATTTAATCGAAAATACTTCCTAAATTTATTCAAAGAACTAACACCAGAACAACTATTTTACATACCTAAAGGGTACAAAAATAACATTATATGGAATATTGCACATGTTTTAATAACTGAGCAAATGTTAACTTATGTTTTGTCTGGTTTAAATATTTCGGTAGATAAAAAATTCATCAAAAAATACGGTAAAGGCTCAAAACCATCAACAAAAGTTTCTCAAAAAGATATTGAAGAAATAAAAACAATACTAATTCCTGCCATACAAAAAACAGAAAAAGATTTTAATAATAAGGTTTTTAAAACGTACACTGAATATCCTACAAGTACGAATATTGTATTAAAAAACATAGACGATGCGCTACAATTCAATAGTTTTCACGAAGGTATTCACTTCGGAATTATTCTATCTATTAAAAAATTGGTTTAGTTATTAAGAATTATTCTTTTTAATGTATTTTTGAATTTCAACTTTTCAAACATAACTTTGTGTTTGATAAAATAAAATATTTATGGATTTTTACGCAATTGCAACAATACTCATCGTTCTTTCAGCACTTTTTGGTTATATAAATGTCCGTTTTTTAGAATTACCAAACACCATTGGTTTAATGCTAATTACTATTGTTTTTACCATGTTAGTTTTCGCACTAAGCTATTTTGATGTCACTTTGTTAGAAAAAGAACGCGAACTAATTGGTAGTATTGATTTTGGAACATTATTACTCGATGGTATGTTGAGTTTTATGCTGTTTGCAGGAGCGTTGCATACTAATTTTCAGCAATTAAAAGTACAACGCAAACCCATTTTAGCCTTTGCAACTTTAGGTACTTTAATTTCTACTTTTTTAGTAGGTGTTTTTGTTTTTTACGGTTTAAAAGTTATTAATTTAGATACCGATTTTATTTATTGCTTACTTTTTGGCGCTTTAATCTCACCAACCGATCCAATTGCAGTTTTAGGAATTCTTAAAAAAGTAGGTGCTCCCAAAAAATTAGAAACCAAAATTGTAGGCGAATCATTATTTAATGACGGTGTTGGCGTAGTAATTTTCATTACAATATTTTCAATTGCAAGTACAGGTATGGAGCATTTCTCTATAATACATACAGCCTTAGAATTTGTACAAGAAGTTGGTGGTGGTTTGGTTCTTGGTGGT
>JALSLI010000107.1 GCA_026988395.1 Flavobacteriaceae bacterium
GTTATAAATGGTAATTAAAGTTTCTTGAATAACATCTTGGGCATCATCATAATCACCACTATTTTTGGTAATAAAATGCACAATCTTACTCGAATATTTTTGATATAGTTCATTTAAAACACGCGTATTATTTGTAACAAGTGCTTCAATATACTTATGGTCCGGATGTTTTGTTTTTTTCATACCAAAATTTATCTTGCTAAAATAAATATTTTACCTTAAACCCACAAAGTTTTTCGTAGCGAAAAGTCAAAATGCATTTTAGTATTGGTGTAGTGCAGTTTTGAGACACGCAAACATAGCAATAGTTATGGTGAGTATCGAAAAAACGAGCATTCCCAATAATGACTTTGAGTTTGGCTTTGCAGTAGAAATACTTTTCGGATTTAAGGTATTAATCGAATAAAAACACGTGTTCCTTTAAAAAATAGCACCGTTAATTGAATTATTCTTTCAAAAAATAAAAAATCATCCTATTATTGTAGTAAATTAACATTCTAATTTCTTAAATCTTTGAGGGGAGATTTTTTTAAAAAAGTTGATTAAATAAAAAAAGCATTTCAAAATTTTGAAATGCTTTTTGCTTTTCACTTAATCTACTCTTTTTATTTTTTTTTAAAACAAGGTAACAAAAAATTAATTCTCGGATATATAGGCAAGTTAAACAATAAAAACTTTAATTATGAAAACAATATTCAAAAATTTAAAATTCTATTTAAGCGTTGTACTACTTTCTGCAATAGCATTTACTTCGTGTAAACAAAAAAAGGAAGACAATCCCGAAAACAATTTACCCAACGGACAAGCGCTTCACGAAAGAGTAATGCAAAACCGTAGAGATGCCGTACAAAGTTTTACATTTGATCCAGCAGCAGGCGGAACGATTACCGGAGAGCAAGGCACCGTAGTGTATTTTCCTCCTAATGCTATCGGACTTAATGGGCAGCCCGTTACCGGAAATGTAGAAATCGAATTAATCGAAATCTACGACAAAGGTGCGATGATCTTACAAGATATGCCAACATCAGGTGTCAAACCAAATGGTGATATTGAAGCCTTAAAATCAGGTGGTGAATTCTTTGTAAATGCCAAACAAGGCGAAACACAATTAGAATTATTACAACCAATTTCTATTACAAGCAGAGGTGTTGCTATGCAAGACTACGAACCAATGAATGTATTTAGAGCAGGCGATAATTTAGACGATACCGATAAATGGGAAGAAGCTGATGAAGATAACGATGGCCAAAACGATCAAGCACAAGGACACGAAGGACAAGGACCTGCTGGCGAAATTGTTATGAATTCTATCTTAGACATCAGCCAATTTGGTTGGACCAACTTAGATATATGGTACAATTTTACAGGACCAAAAACCACTCTATTTGTAGATGTACCTGATGGTTATACTCCTGATAATTGTAATGTATATTTATCTTATGACGGCGAACCCGGATTAGCAAAAATGGACATTTGGGATACCGATCAAGAAATGTTTACAGAACATTACGGAAGTTTGCCTATTGGTATGGAAGTACATTTTATTATGGTTGCCGAAATTAACGGACAATTATACGCAAAAATTCAAGGTAACACAATAGTAGATAATCACATAGAAGTAATGGATGGCTTACAACCTATCTCAGAAGCCGATTTAACAGCAGCAATAAACGCATTGCCATAAAAATAGTTTTGTTGATTTTTTTTGAAAAAGTGCTCTTATTAAAGAGAGTACTTTTTCTTTTAAAAAGAGAACAAAAACATTGCATTTATATCTAAAAAAATCTCTAAGGGAAAATTACTATGTTCCTTGAAAGTGCTTCAAATAAAAATGAAGCACTTTCATTTTTAACCTAAAAAGCTTATATTTGTTTTTTAACTAAAATCAAAATTATGTATTCAATTTTTAAAAAAGGATTATTCTTAATTTGCATCTTGTTTTCGCTAAGTACACTTGCCCAAACCACAAAAAAAGACAGCACCTTGGTACATAAAGCCGATTTTAAAGAACACATCAAAGGAAATACCGTAACCTTTGAACCCGTTTTAACACCACTCAGACAAATTGCTGGTGCTCCAAAAGCATTTTGGGAGAATTATTGGGAGTTTGGTGACGGTAATTATAGTTTTGAAGAGAAACCTACACATACTTATAAAGAACCCGGAACTTACGAGGTAAGACTCGCCGCAACAAACAATTATGACGACGGTGAAGCTCCCGGAACCAGACCGAAAAGTATTTCGTTAAACGGAAGTGATTCTGCTTCGGTACAACCGGAAATTAACAACGAAGACCACCATCTTTTTTCCCTATACAATGGTTTAAGAATACGTAATAACCGTGACCCAAAGCCAAACGAAGAAATGCAACTTATTGTAAGTTACGGAAATACCGAAGAAATTCCTAAAAACGGAAAACTATATCTATTCTACAACGACAAAAAATTTAAAGATAAAAATTTTGAGTTGATGGATTTCAGATCATATAACAATGAAACCGAAATTACCGATGAACAAGATGTTACTTTTAATAGAAAAATTACCAAAGAACAATTTATTCAAAGTACCGGAATTACCTCCATTATTAGTAAAAATCAAATTGTAAACGATTCTATAAAACAAAATTTATTGGAAATTTTACAAGATTCCAAAAACAAATATTACGACTATAAAGTATGGAAAATAGATGATGTACAACCAAAACAAGAAAAAAACTTGTTTTTTACTTTAAAAACAACACCTAAAATGTTAAAAGACACCAGTGCCATTTTAACCATACGAAGTATTTACGTTCCGGATAGAGAAGATGCAAAATATAAAATTTCGGAAAAAGAAATGGAAATCGTAACCTCTCATGATCCTAATAAAATGGCTGTTAACGATGCTTGGCTCAATTATAGGCTAGTACGATTTAAAAAGATGAAATTTAAAATCCGTTTTCAAAATAATGGCGAAGGACCGGCAACAAACATTAAATTAAATACTATTTTACCTAAAATGTTCGATAGAAAAACCTTAGAAGTATTAGATATGTACCCCAAGGTAGCTATTTGTCCGGATAACAAAAAAGTTCGTTATAGTTGTTTGGATACAGTATTTTTTAAAGACAGTATTTCTTTTCAATTTAAAAATATTTATCTTCCGGGATCTAATCAAAAAAATGTTCACGAAAAAGATTCTACCAAAGGTTTTGTTAAATATGCAGTGAAATTTGGTAAAGATTTTCATAAAGTAAAATCCGTTAGTCAAACAGCAATTATTTTTGATAAAAATCCACCTATCATAACAAATAGATCTGTGGTGCATTTTAAACCCGGACTTTCCATCGGAGCAAAGGTAGGATATAATTACTATTTCACTCCCGATAATGCCGTTAAATTTTATGAGTCACTTGCAAATAGCACCATAAACACTTCCGGTAACGGCTATTTTATAGGAGCAACTTTTTCGCCTTACAAAGCTTATAAATGGTATGTTCAAGCCGAAATTATGGGAACAAAACAACAAATTGAAAGCACGTCTTACAATGAAGAAGTACGAGATATAAATGGTGCTGTTCCGTATTTTTACAAAACATCACAAAGTGTTACAATAGATAAAACTGTGGTAGATTTAGTTCCGGCTTCGATAAGATACAACATAAATAGTATTATTGGCTTAGGTTTTGGTGTAAACATTTCTACTAAAATACAACAGAGCAACACAAGTGATTATGAACAACACGTATTTTTGTATATAAACAACCAACCGGAAGAAGAAATTCAACAATTATATAGAAAAGACCGATTTTCGTCTAAAAACAACAACATTTTTTTAGATAATTACGGTTTATTTTTTGATGTAACTGCCGGAGCTTCTAGAATTGGTCCAAGTGTTGGGATTCGCTATTTACAAAATTTTAAAGAAGCAAAAAAACAATTGCATTTTTATGCTATTTGGAAATTTTAATCTTTATCTCTTTCAAGAAGAGCTTTTAAAAATCCGCGATGTTTTAAAATATTAATCACACGCCAACCACTGTTTGCATAACTATTAAGCAAATCTTCAAAATCTTTATCTTTTCTAATGGTTGTTCCTGCTTGCTTGATTAATTTATATTCTTTCATCGTATTGGATTTTATGTTTAGTTACTTTTTTTTCAAAAATAAACAATTCCGAAATATGATAATCTTAAAATTTATCTAATTTTTTAACAAATGATTAAACGTAAATCTTATTTTTTATTACTATTTTTGCATAAAATTAATAAACATGACTCTTAAAAACAGCTTTATTTTTGCTTTATTTACCTTCTTTACATTTACAAATTTCACAACACCAAACTGGGGTCCAACAGGTCATAGAACCGTTGGAGAAATTGCTGCAAATCACTTGACAAAAAAAGCAAATAAGGAAATTAATAAAATATTAAACGGACATAGTATTGCGTGGGTTTCTACTTATGCAGACGAGATAAAATCAGATAGAAATTATAGACGTTTCTACTCTTGGCATTATATTAATTTTCCGGTAAACGGTAAATATGAAACTTCTAAAAAAAATCCGAAAGGAGATTTGGTAACTGGAATTCATACTTGTATCGAAGTCTTAAAAGACGAAAATAGCACAAAACAAGATAAAAATTTCTATTTAAAAATGCTTATCCATTTAATTGGAGATTTACACCAACCGCTTCACGTTGGCCATAAAGAAGATAAAGGTGGAAATACCATACAAGTACAATGGTTTGGAAAAGGCACAAATCTACACCATGTTTGGGATATTGATATGATTGAAAAATGGAATATGAGTTATACGGAATTAGCTTGTAATATCGATATTTTAAGCAAAGAACAAGTTAAAAAATACCAAAAAGGAAATTTAATGGATTGGGTTTACGAATCTAAAAATCTGGCAGAAGAAGTTTATAGAACTGTAAAACCGGGAGAGAAACTGAGTTATCGCTATTCGTATTTACATTTTAGTACTGTTACCGAACAACTTGAAAAAGGAGGTGTACGATTAGCAAAAATTCTAAATGAAATATATAAGTGATTAATTTACATCAAAATTAAAATAAAGATTAGCATACGGTTCATTACGTAAAGTGAAATGCCACCACTCTTTATAGTAAGATCTAAAACCGTGTTCGTGCATTACTTTTTGTAAAAATTGACGATTATATTTTTGCTCTTTATTTAATTTTTCATAATTAACATATGATTTTACACCAAAATAATCATAGATGCTTCCCATATCTAAAACAGCGCTATACTTTAACGAATACAAAGTTATATCTACAGTACTACCACTACTATGTCTGGATTTTGAAGCAATAAATCCTCTTTTAAATAATTCTTTTTTAGGAATATAAGGATAAAATTCTTTTTTCATTAACGTATCCTGTGTGTCTCTAGCCCAAAGTAAAAAGTCATTTACAGCCTTTTGCGGTCGATATGCATCATAAATTAAAATGGCTAAATCGTATTTTTTTAAATCTTTATTGATTTTTTGTAATTGTTTTGCACAACTTTCAGTAACAATACAAACCTTTTTTTTATAGCCTATAATTGGTCTTCCTACAAAATTATGTGAACTTGCATATCGCAAATCTATTTTTAAATCAGGTATATAATCTGTCAAATAAACAAATCCCGGAGGTAAATTTGTTTTTTGAATGTTGGCTTCTCTTGTTGAAAACGAAAACAAAGAAAAAAGCAGTATAATGGTATAAATCTTTTTCATAAGGGATTAAAAAGTGACTCCGGCAGGATTCAAACCTGCAACCCTCAGAGCCGAAATCTGATATTCTATTCAGTTGAACTACGGAGCCATTTTACGCTTGCAAAACTAAATCTTTTTTTTAATCTTTTGAAGAATTAACAAGAAAATTATTAGAAGAAGAAAACCATAAAAATAATAATGGTTTATAGTGTTTGGTAACGATTTTGGAACTGTACCAACATAAATAAAACCTGCCCAATAATACGGATTTTTCTTATACACATCTATATTCTTGGCTTCTAAATAATTTATTTTTGCTCGTTGTAAAGAGAAGGATATTGCATTGGAAGTTTTTAGATTTTTATAAAAATTCCCCATTAATATTCCTGTAGATTTATCATTTACCTTCCATTGACTTACCACTAAATTAGGAATTCCGGCATAACTAAAACCTCTAGATAAACTCATTACTCCTTCTCCTTTTTCTAATTTACCAATTCCGGTTTCACAAGCACTTAAAACCATTAAATTTGATTTAAAATGTAAGCCGTAAACCTCTAATAAACTAAGTGATTTATCATAAAATTCGATTTTAGCAGGATGTGTAAAATCTCCTGCGTCTGCATGTGTGGAAATGTGAATAATATCAAAATTACCGGATTCTTTTAAAAAATTTTCTTTTGTTGCCTTTTCTCCTACTAAAAAAGTGCCATTATAATATTTTGCAATGGTTTCCTTTTCATCATTTGTATATTTTAATTCGTTATTATTTCGATAATTATTTTTGAAAATAGGGAAAAATCCGATTATTTTATTTAATTTCTTCCGAGATTCCAATTCTCGTAACTGCTTTAAAATCGTTAAAGAATAGCCGTAACTAATTTTATTTTCCTTAACAAAATATGGTAAAAGCTCATAATTATTTGTTGTTACTTTTCTAGTTAACAAGGCATCAAACGGCATAAAGTTTAGCTTTTGATCAGGAATAATAACAATATCTTTTGCTTGTAAATTTTCATTTTCAAAAAACAAATGGTATAAATTATATGCTGACTTTTTATATTCTGAAATATGATGATCGATTTTATCGGGACTTCCACCGGAAAAAAAGGAAATATAATTTTGCAAGAAAGCAATGTATGTATCTGTTTTCTCAATTTTTTTATAGGTAATGGTTTTATTTCCTATCCGGAACACATACAAATGCGTATTGGTGTTAAAAAAATAAAAAATAAGTTGCTTTTTATCTAACAATGATTTTATGATCACTTTAAAATCAACTTTATAATTCATTTCGTTTAATAATGGATACTTTTTTTGAAGTTCAATATTTAAAACGGAGAAACTTGTATTCAACTCGGTTTTTTTCTTGTTTAATTGCTCCAAAAATTTAATATCTGGATGAGCTTTTAAAGATTCATCTTGTATTTTACTATCATAAACGGCAATATCCTTTTTTAATGTTAAATAGTTTAAATAAAGAGAGTCATTTTTAATTATAGCATATCGATTTTTTTCGTTCAAAACACTTGACAAAACAGTAGATTTAACGTGTTCCATTACGTTAATCATATTAAACAAGATTGAATCGTTAGGATTTTTACGATATAATATATCATATAAGGCAATTAATTTTTCACTTCTTTTACGGTTTTCCGATTGTTGGATTAATTTTGCTTTTTGAGAAAGGTAAGAGTTTCGCAATAAGTCTTCCACTACAAAAGAAAATTGATAATGGACAATAGCCAAATCGTATTTTTGCATTTTTTCTAAAATTAATCCTTTAGCATCTAAAGCTTCTTTTATAGTGTTTTCAGGATAAAAAAACTCTTTTTCAGGTAAATCATATATTGTATTAGGATTAAAGGAAGGCAGGAGAGTAGCTAAAGCTTTATTTAAATAAAAAAGAGCTTTAGCTTGCTGGTTTGTTAATGAAAATATTGAAGAAATTTCAATAAAAGTTTTTGCTTTTCTTCGCTTTTCCTTTTCAAGTTTTAAATTATCAAATAATAGATTAAGAGCACTTTTATATTCCTTTTTTTGTACATAATATCTTGCTAAAGAAGCATTATTTGTAATTTTATTTTTTGAATTTACATCAGATAATTCGGATTTTAATATAGTTTCATAAGCCAAATTATAATTTTTCAATAATAATTCATTTTTTGCTAATTGCGAATATAATAACGATAATTGTTCTTTATTTGGATTTAAGTCAATAGCCTTATTTAATAACGATATTGCCTTTTCAATATCTCCAATAGAATGATATTTAATAGACAAATTTAAGTATGTTGCAATTAATTCTTTATTATTATCTTGTTCCTTGGCAATGGAAATCGTATATTTAAAAAGTTCATCAGCACGCTTATAATCACCTATTCTTGTGTAATTATTAGCCAAAGGTTTTAAACAATAGCCAATAATGTTATAATCTAATAAATTGCTGTGTTCTTGATATAATTTTAACGCTTCTTCATATGCTAAAATTGATTTTTTAATCTCTCCTGCTTCTTTAAAATAAAAAGCTTCATTAATTAATAAATGTAGTTTTGCAGTGTATTCCTTTTTAGTATTTGGATTACGCCATTGATTTTTTATAGCTTTCTCTAAAAATTTGGGTGAAATTTTATTTTTATGAGCTACATAATAATCGATATAATGATAATAATAAGCTTCAAGATTATCATTTAAACGGTAAATATTATTTTTTTGAGGAAATAGTGTATCCTTCTCTTGTGCTTCCACTGAAAACAAGACTAAAAAAACAAATAGAAATACAAGCAGTTTTTTTTTAACCATAAGCAAATATAAAAAATGAATAGGATTAACGCTAAGGTATCTCTAAAAATAAAAAATCCCGCCAAACAGCGGGATTTTCATAGTATAAAATTAAATTAATAATTTGAAATATCAAATTGTGTTCTACGGTTTACTTGGTGCTCAGTTTCCGAACATTTAACACCGTCTGAACAACGGTTTCTTAATCTGGTTTCACCATATCCTACTGCATGGATTCGTTCCGGACTAATACCTCCTACATTTACAATGTAATCTACCGTTGATTGGGCTCTTCTTTGCGATAAAGCTTCATTGTATGCTTTTGACGCTCTACTATCGGTATGTGAAGAGGCTTCTATTTTAATATTAGGACAACGCTTCATTATCTTTACTACTTTATCTAACTCACTTGCTGCATCCGGACGAATATACGATTTGTCTAAATCAAAATAAATATTATCAATATTATCTAATGCTTCTTGACAACTATCATACTCTAATTTCTTAACTACTCCTTCTGCCGCTTGCTCTACTACTCCTTTGTCGATATTTAAATCTAAATCCAATCCTAACTCCAATTCGGCATTTGAGGCAAATTCTTTACTGTCTTCCGAGTAGTTTTGCTTAGAACCTACTACTTTATAATTCGATTCGCAATCTACATCAAAAGAGAATTTAGCGTCTTCTTTTACTATCTGAACATCTAATTCATTTCCGTCTGCATCGTATAATATTACCAATGCTCCCGGAATGCGTTTCCCTGTGTTTTTGTCTCTTACCACGCCTTCCGCTATTTGACTACATGGCATTTTAAGCGGTACCAATTCTTTAAAGTAGTAAATATCATCATCGCCTTTTCCGCTGGTTCTATTGGATGAAAAATAACCATGGTCATCTCCTACTCGCTTTAAAAAAGCAAAATCGTCTTTAAAACTGTTAATTGGTAATCCTAAGTTTATCGGTTCGGATCTACCGTCTAACTTAACTGCATAGATATCTAAATTACCCATTCCTCCGGGTTTGTCTGATGAATAATACAAAATATTCTTACCTGCCATAAACGGAAACATCTCTCTACCTGCCGTATTCACTTTTGGCCCTAAATTTATTGGTGAACCATATGTACCATCTTCGTTGATACTTACTTTATAAATATCTGTCTGACCATATCCTCCCGGAATATCCGATACAAAGTACAATGTCTTGTTATCCGGTGATAGTGCCGGATGTCCAACAGAATATTCAGGGTCATTAAACGGCATTGGTTCTACATTTTTCCACTCTCCGGGTGCTACTACATCTGCCTTAAACATTGCTAAATTTACCATACCGTCTTTTGCTTTGTTTAATTTACCGTCGTAATAATTATCTCTGGTAAAATAAACGGTTTTCAAGTCGTTGGTATAAACCACATCTGCCTCGTGGTATTTAGAATTTACATCTTTGTTTAATTTAGATGAATTAGTAATCTCACCATCTTCTGCAATATCTCCTATATACAAATCCAAAAACGGTTGCTCATTTGGCTTCCAAACATTCTTTATCATTTTGGAACCTTTTCGTGGTGAAGCATAAATAATTTTATCCTTTCCGTAATAAGATGTTCCAAAATTAGAGTACTCGTTATTGATATCTAAATTCTTAATACTATAACGTTCTGTTTCTTGTGCATGGCCATAACCTACACTCAACATTAAAATTGCAATTATTGCTATTACTTTTTTCATTTTATAATTTGTTTTATGTTAGGTTAAAAGAATCTTGGAGATTTTAAGTTCTTTCGCGATAAATTTACATCGTATTGTAAAAATATCTCGTGTGAACCACTGTTAAAATCACCTAAGTTGGTTAAAGTGTAATCGTATGCATAACCTACACGTAAATCATCAGTTACTAAAAAGCTAACCAAGGCATCGATAGAATCGCCAAATCGGTAACCTAAGCCTAGTTCAAAGGTATCGTTTATCATAAAATTACCGGTTAAGTCTATTGATAATGGCGAACCGGGAACGGCTTTTAATATCGTTGCAGGTTTAAATTGCACATTATCGCTTAAATCAAATACGTAACCTGCCGTAAAAAAGGCATGCATCTTCTCGGATGCTTCTAAGGTTACTGTACTGGATGTTACATCTTTAAAATGTGGGGTTTCTAAAAAATTTGGTATCGAAAAGCCTAAGTAATAATCATCGGTGTGATAATAAATACCGGCTCCAATATTTGGAAAAGTTCCTTTTCCGTCATTTTGAAACAGCACATCTGCCGAGCTTCCGCCGGTAGTTCCGTCAGGTAATAAAATAGAACTTAAGGCTGCATTAAAAAAGGTAACACCTCCTTTTAATCCGAAAGATAATTTCCCGTCTTCGGAAGTTTCTATCGTATAAGAAACATCTGCATACGCATTTTGCTCTTTTACCGGTCCTATCTTATCGGCTATAATAGACAATCCTAATCCTAAATTTCTACCTACCGGGGCGTGAATATTAGCGGTAATTGTCTGTGGTGCTCCATCGATTCCAACCCATTGGGTTCTTCCTAATAATCCGATACTTAATGTTTCTCTACTTCCTGCATAAGCAGGGTTTACCACATTCATATTGTACATATAATGTGTGTACTGAGGGTCTTGCTGACCGTAGCTTGATGTAAATACTAACATCAAGGTGATTACGAATAAAAATATTGTTTTTTTCATAAAATAATTCTTTATTGATTTTTTATAGAAGGTAGCGATTGGTTTAAGAATCGCTACCTTTTAAATTAAATTTTGATGTTAATAGTTTACATATACCCAACCTTGGATTGGCTTTCTGTTATTGTCTGTGTCATTAAAGTTAATGATATAGAAATACGTTCCTACAGGTACTAACTTCTTATCTTGAGATAAAGTCATTCTTCCATCGGAATAACCATTCCACCATTGAATAGCTGAACCTGTTCTTCCTTCGTTTTTGTAATCGTAAACGATATTACCCCATCTGTCATAAATCTCAATACTAAAGTTTGGTGCATCGGCTACTGCCGGTATTACAAAGGTATCATTATCGGTATCTCCGTTTGGTGAGAATCCACTTGGAATTAAATCACATGCATCCGGATCTAAATAATTTGGCGTACCATCATTATCGCAGTCTCCAAAACCGTCATCATTCGCTCCGGTTGGATTACCATCTCCATCATCATCAGTATCTCTATAATCTACTTCTGCATCCGAAACATTTGGTGCTACGGCTGTTGCATCTGTATTTACCGTATCTGTCGATCCTACACTTAAACTTCCGTTTGGATCTCCATATCCAGGCTCATCAGGTGTACCATTATTATTGGTATCTGTTTCGTATGCATCATCTATACCGTTATTGTTGGTATCGTTACCGCTTGGTTCTGTTTCAGGTAATCCGTCATGATTGGTATCCCAAGCTTCTGTTGCATCATCAACTCCATCATTATCAGAATCGGTATCTACATAATCCATATCTCCGTCTGCATCGGTATCTACCGGATTTATTCCGTTACTTCCATCAAAGTTACCAATGTTATCATCGTAAGCATCGTCTAATCCATCATTATCTGCATCTACTCCAGTTGGTGCAACGTAATCTCCTGTGGTTTGTCCTTCTACATTATCTGGTATTCCATCATTATCACTGTCTTGATCTAAATAATCCGGAATATTATCGTCATCACTGTTTCCTGCTCCTGCTTCTACATCTGTTAAGATTCCATCATTATCATCATCAATATCCAAGTAATCCGGATGGTTATCTCCATCGGTATCTTGAGATACATTGTCATCTATTCCATCGCTGTTAGCGTCTGTACCTCCTGTTTGATCTACATCAAAAGCATCGTCTATTCCATCGCCATCAGTATCTACTCCTGTTGCTCCTCCTTCTATATTATCAGGTACACTATCATTATCGGAATCTACATCAAATACATCCGGAATAGTATCGCCATCGCTATCTACCGGTGTAACTCCTGTTCCTATTTCCGTTCCATTTGGTATGCCATCTTCATCACAATCCATTGCTAACCAAGCATTCGATTGGGTTTCTGTTACATTAACATAGTCAAAATCACAAGAATCTAACGGACTTGTACCGTCTTCAATCT
Organism: Flavobacteriaceae bacterium; assembly: GCA_026988395.1. Classification (GTDB taxonomy): domain Bacteria; phylum Bacteroidota; class Bacteroidia; order Flavobacteriales; family Flavobacteriaceae; genus S010-17. The sequence goes on from JALSLI010000107.1 coordinate 12,601, forward strand.
CTTGTCCATTGGTTACGCCATCGCCGTCACAGTCTAATGCATTCCAAGCAGGGCTTGGTGCTACGGTTACTTGTGATGGTTCGTAATCACATGGATCATTTGGATCGGTCTCGTTTGCATCTACTTGTCCGTCGTCATTTGTATCTTCTGTTCCGTCTAACACGCCATCTCCATCGGTATCCGGGTTTAACGGATCGGTGGTTGTTGTGTTATCTACATCCGGTTGGAAGATATTAATATCGGTATCCGGTGTTTCCGCTGTGGTTAAACCTTGCTCTGTTCCGTCTTGGATACCATCGTTATCGGTATCTACATTGTTTGGATCGGTTTCCGTAGCATCTACTTGTCCATCACCATTCGCATCTTCTGTACTATCCATTAAACCGTCATCGTCCGTATCTTGGTCTAATGGGTCAGTTGTCGTACTTGGGTCTGCATCCGGTGTGAAGTTTCCTGCTGTTAAATCCGTATCACCCGTTTGTGGTGCGTCTAATCCAACTTCTAATCCATCATTTAAACCGTCTCCATCGGTATCTGGATTTGTAGGGTCGGTCTCGCCGGCATCTACTTGTCCGTCGTGATCCGTGTCTTCGTTTCCGTCGATAATTCCATCATCGTCACTGTCTTGATCTAATGGATTGGTTGTGTCTGTTGGATCATTATCCGGTACAAATACATTTGGATCGGTATCGGTGGCGGATTCTGGTGTGGTAAGTCCACTCTCTGTTCCGTCTTGGATGCCGTCGTTATCGGTATCTACATTGTTCGGATCGGTCTCTGTTGCATCTACTGCTCCATCGCCGTTAGCATCCTCTGTTCCGTCCATTAAGCCGTCATCGTCACTGTCTTGATCCAATGGATCTGTTGTGGTTGACGGGTCTTGATCTGCTACCCAATTTGGTGATGTGGTATCGGTATCCGGTGTTTGTGGAGTGGCTAAGCCTACTTCTGTTCCGTCCATTACACCATCATTATCGGTATCGCCATTATTAGGGTCAGTTTCATCATTGTCTACTGCTCCATCGTGGTTTGCATCTTCGTTTCCATCGATAATTCCATCATCATCGGTATCTTGATCGTTTGGATTGGTAGTGCTTGTTGGATCATTATCCGGTACAAATGTGTTTGGATCGGTGTCATTTCCTTGCGGAGTGGTTAATCCTATTTCTGTTCCGTCTAATATTCCATCGTTATCACTATCCGGATCGTTTGGATTTGTTCCGTCAGGTGTTGTCGGATCGCCGTCGGCTCCTAAGTATTCGTTGCCATCGGTAATTCCGTCGTTGTCGGTATCGTCATCTTTTGGATCTGTTGTGCCTCCGTTTGGATT
>JALSLI010000108.1 GCA_026988395.1 Flavobacteriaceae bacterium
ATGGTATCGATATGAAAGAAATTTTTGAAGAATATTACAACGCCGATAAAGAAACTCCAAATCAACCCAAACAATCGGAAACACCAAAACAAGATGATAATGGTGTGATAGATGATTTGTTAGAATAAAAAAATTTAAGATAAAAAAAAACTCAGCATATTTAATATGCTGAGGTTTTTTTGTTATTATTTTTCTAATATATGTAAGTATTCTTCAGTTTTTTTAGCTTTATGATTTCTGTTTTCATCTTTATCAGATTTAAATCGTTGGTAATTAGTTGTTTCAATATTATAGTTGCCGTATTTTGACATTATTTTTTTTACATCATCAACAGACATTAGGCCCTCATTATTATAACTTAAAAAAATATACTTAAATTTTGCATTTTTAATGAGTTCTTCAAATTCATTTAATACAAAATTTTTACTACAATATTTTGATTTTTGGTAAGTTGGTAAACCGGTTTTTCCTTTTGGAATAAATTCGTCATATTTAGCTATTGTGTTTAGAATATGATAATTAGATCCATATTGTCTTGCGTTGTAAGGTGGATCCAAGTATAGAATATCACCACTAATTTCTTTGATTAATTGATTACTATCTTTATTAAAAACTAGATGTTCATTACTATTAATTACAAAATTAGCAGGTTGTAAAATAAGCTCTTTTTTTGCAGTTTTTTTTAAGTGTTTTAAGAATGCACCATAAACAGAAGCGGTATTTGCCACTTTATCTGCACTTTCCAATAGACTCGCTAAAAGAAAATAATATTGATTTGAATTAATTTTATTAATATTTTTCAATTTTTCAATTTTCTGTCTAATTGTATCAATTTTTTTTCCATTTTCATCAGAAAAATATTGTCTATTACTTCCACTACCCATGCAGTAATTTTTATATATAAAGCCATTTTCAATTAAAGGTAGTTGATTTAACTCATCAATTAATTCTGTTTGATTTTCTAATTTATTATGATTTTCAATGTAATTTTTATTCAGAATATAACTATAATATTCAAAATCATTTGAAATAACTTGTTTGACTTCTTGTTTAAAACTTCTTCCAACAATACCAGTACCGGCAAAAATATCACAGAATATTTTGTCAGATAAATCGTTACCTACAACCGAATATACGGTTTTTTTTATGAAATTTGATAATTTATATTTTGAGCCTATATAATTCATAATTAATAAGTTATTTCGTTAAAGTTTATTGTGTTTTGTGTGCAATCAATCAAAAATTCAACATAGCGTAATTTTAGTATATTATTTTGTCCATTAAAATTGTTAAAAGCATTTATCAAGTCTTGATAATTTTGAGATGATTTATCTGTTATTTCTCTTGAAATTATCATTGGTTCTATATCTGACGGTCTATTTGGTAAATAGTATTGTTCAATCCAATCAACATATCTCTGTAATTGCATTGTAATTTCAGGATAAGCAGATACAGATTTTAATTCAATCGGTATAACCTTTCTATTTTCTCCATTTATAGAGAGCATTATATCAATTCTTTGCATACCAACACCACAAGAAACTTCATTTCCTATCCACTCAATAGGTTGCCTTATAAAAATTGGTAAATTTTCTATATTTTGGAGAATATAAGCTTGTAGATGAGTCTCAAACTGTTTTCCATTGCAGTATTTATGTATTAGTCTTGGTAAAATATTGATAACTTCTTTTCTTCCACGGTATAGATGAGTTTGTTGTATAATTTCAATTTGTTGAGTAGTTTCGTTAAATGTAAAATTTACACCATTTAAAGTAGTTCGATTATTTTTATTGCGAATTAAATTTATTAATCGTTCACTTTCATAGATTGTAATCATTGTATTGCCACGATTACCTTTTAATTTACGATAAATTAAACTCCATAACATTTGATTGGGAGATTGAATATATCTTATCTCATCCAATGCTTCCCATTCGGTTGCACCATTAGCATAAACTTGGTGTGGTTCAATAATAGTTCTAAAAGTTAATGATTTACCTAACTGCAATTTTAAAAATTGTGAATTATCATTATTGTCAAGAAAAGAAGGTGCTTCTTTAACTTTAAAAACGCCATAAAATTTCCCTTCCCGAATACCTTTTTGAAAATTTTGTTGTAAATAAAAAATTACAAAATCATCAACTCTAATTCTTTGACTATCTGCTATCATCCCCAAAAGATTATTTTCTGTTGTTGAGTGTAGATTACTAGTTGGAGAATTATTAAAATCAATATTATTATTTTTTGCACCAGTACCGGTAAACATATATTCCAAATGATATTTGAAAGTTGTTACATCTACTATAAAAACGTGTGTTGTTGCCATAATTTTATTTCTTTGGATATAATTTTTTAAATACTGCATCTACCGCTTCTTCTGCTGCCATTTTTCCTACACGGATAACCACAGTTTTACGATATTCAACAGGATCATACTGATAACAACCTTTACAACCAATTTTTTCTGTATAATTTTCATCACCGTAATAAAATTCAAACGGATTTCCTTTTAAATTTTTAGCATTCCACCGCTTGTTAGTTTCTTTACATCTTTTACAAATTTGTCTTTTTACATCATTGGCGGCTTTTGACAAAGGTTGAAAATCTGAAATTTTTTGAGTTTTTGTATTTGATATTCTATGATTGTCTTTTCTCCCGTCTTTATGATCTATTTCTATTTTTGTATTCTCAGATTTACCATTAACACCAAGAATTACACAATTTTGTGTTTTGTAATAATCTTTAATATCTTGCCTAATGTTCTGATTAAATGTTTTTTTCTCATTAAATCCATTCAACCTAATTCTATCAATTGAATTGCCAGAAGTAACACTTTTATCAAATTCCACAATGTACTTTTTCGCTAAACTTGAACTTTTTCTACACCAACTACCTCCATTACCAAGTTGAAGTACTTTGTATTTTCCAATAAATTTTGATACAGAAATCCATTTACTTTTTCCATCTTTATTAGGGTTTGCTAATTGTATAAATAATTCCGTTTTTGTCATTTTAAAATTCCTTTTTAAAAACAAGAATATACTCATGCTTAAAGATATAATAATCACTTTTTAATGCTCTATATCTCCAAATTCCACCTTTACCAAGTTTACCTCTATTTCCTTCAATGTTTTTCACAACAATTCCTTTTAATTTTACTTTAAAATTTCGTTTAATGGCATCCATTACGTAAAAAGATAAAGGAATAACCTCTCCTTTTTTATATACATCACCAATAACAATTGCAAAGTAACGATTAGTTTCTAAATAATTCAAGGCATTTTGAACTACTTTATTAAAAGTTTTAACAAACTGAGTTAAATCTGATATTTGAGACAAATCTTCATTTTTGTTTGTGAACTTTACAATATCTAAGTATGGAGGGTGCATTATAACAAATTGAACTCTTTTAGAGTTTAGTTTGTTTAAAGACTTTTTGATTTTATTATCAAAGTCAGTTGGATTAGATGTATCACAATTTTGAATGTCAAAATTAATTTTATTAGATTGCTCCATTTTATCTTCTACAAATGTGATTATATCTTCATTAATATCAAATCCAATAAAATTTCTTTTTAGGTTTTCACATTCAAAAAGTGTTGTTCCACTACCAAGAAACATGTCAAGAACAATATCTTGCTCTTTTGTATATCTTTTTATAAGCTGATAAGGTATTTGAGGTATAAAATTTCCATGATACTTATTTGAGTGTTTGCCTCTTTTATCTCGTTCATTAATTAACCAAAGACTATTGACATTGATATCACTTTCTTTCCATTTTTTTATATCTAAATCGTTGAATTTCATTTTTTTGTTTATAAAGGTAATCAATTTAGTTTAAAAATAAACACCTACTTTAAATATTATTCACCTTCCAACCACAAACGAGCATTCACAAAAGCTTCTACCCAAGGAGAAACAGCGTCATTTTTACGGTTTTTAGGATATTTTGCCCAATTCCAGTTGTAGGTACTACGCTCTAAATGTGGCATCATGGCAATATGTCTTCCGGATTTATCGGCTAAAATTGCTGTGTTATAGTCCGAACCATTTGGATTTGCCGGAAAAGCATTATATCCGTATTTTCCTACAATATTATAATGGCTTTCTTGGTACGGAAAATGAAATTTCCCTTCACCGTGGGCAGCCCAGATTCCTAATTGACTTCCGGATAATGTTTTAAACATTATCGTATCGTTATTCTGAATTTTAACACTGGTAAAATTACATTCAAATTTACCGGAATCGTTATGGAGCATTTTTGGTTTTTCGGTGTCATCCGGATTTAAAAGTCCTAATTCGGTAAATAATTGGCATCCGTTACAAACGCCAAGCGAGAGTGTATCTTTTCTGGCAAAGAAATTATCTAATGCTTTTTTTGCTTTTTCATTGTACAGAAAAGCTCCTGCCCAACCTTTTGCTGAACCAAGTACATCGGAATTTGAAAATCCGCCTACAGCAACAAAAAATTGCACATTTTCCAGGGTTTCTCTACCTGAAATTAAATCGGTCATATGTACATCTTTTACATCAAAACCTGCAATATATAAAGCATTAGCCATCTCGCGTTCGCTGTTACTTCCTTTTTCACGTATTACGGCAGCGATAGGTCTTTTTATTTTTTTTGTTCCTTTTTTCTGACTTAAGATATTACTTTTTTTGCCGTTTTTTTGTACCATATCACTTAATTTTCCGGTAAAGTGTTTCGGAAAAATAAATTGTAAAGGTTGTTTTTTGTAGTTGTCAAATCGTTCTTTTGCCTTGTCTTCTCTTGTTTGATGTTTATCGAATAAATAAGAAGTTTCGTACCAAAAATCACGATATGTAGCAACATCAAATACTAATTTTCGGTTTCCTTTTGTAATGGTTATTTCCGGTTTATCCGAAATATTTCCGATATTAAAATGTTGTATATTCTTTAAAATTTCTTCTGTTTTGGAGTCGTTTTTAACTTGTAAAACAATTCCGGCATTTTCAGAAAAAAGTATTTTTATAAGGTCGTTTTCTTCAATTTCGGAAAGGTTATAATTGGCACCAATCGTGTTTTCGGCGAAAGTCATTTCTAATAACGAGGTAAACATTCCGCCGGCAGAAATATCGTGTCCTGCTAAGACCAAATTTTCTTTTATTAACTTTTGAACGGTATTAAAAGCATTCTTAAAAAAAGAATCGTTTTTTATGGTTGGTGTTTCGTTTCCTAATTCGCCTAAAATCTGAGCAAAACTAGAACCTCCTAATTTATAATTGCCTTGTGAAAAATTGATATAAACAATCTTAGAATTTGTGTCGTTTTGTAAAATCGGTTCCACCACATTTTTAATATCACTACAAGCTGCTGTTGCTGAAATAATAACCGTTCCCGGAGCCAAAACATCATAATCTTGGTATTTTTGCTTCATAGAAAGCGAATCTTTTCCGGTAGGAATATTAATTCCTAAGGAAATTGCAAAATCAGAAACAGCCTTTACTGCATTGTATAATCTGGCATCTTCACCTTTGTTATTACATGGCCACATCCAGTTAGCAGAAAGTGAAACAGATTTTAAATTTTCTTCCAACGGAGCAAAAACTATATTGGTAAGTGCTTTTGCTATGGCATTTTTACTTCCGGCTTTTTCATTTATTAAAGCACTTGCCGGAGCGTGACCAACACTGGTTGCAACGCCTTTTAAACCTTTGAAATCCAATACCATAACACCAACATTGTTAAGCGGTAATTGTAGAGAACCACAGGTTTGTTGTTTGGCAACTCTTCCGGTAACGCAACGATCTACTTTGTTGGTAAGCCAGTCTTTACAAGCAACAGCTTCAAGTTGTAACACTTGTTTTGCGTAATCGTAAATTTTATCGTTTTGATATTTTATTGGTTTGTAGTTACGTTTTACCGTAACATCTTCCATAATGGTTTGCGGTGAAGAACCGAAAAAATCTGCTAAGGATAAATCGATTGGATTTTTATCGCTTTTTCCTTTAAAAGTGAATTGCATATCGTTGGTAACTTTACCGACTTCGTAAATTGGAGAGCGTTCTCTTTCGGCAATTTTTTTTAGGGTTTCAAAATTGGATTTTTCGATAATAAGACCCATTCTTTCTTGTGATTCGTTACCGATTATTTCCTTTTCGGAGAGTGTTTTATCGCCAATAGGCAATTTGTTGATTTCAATAATTCCTCCGGTTTCTTCTATGAGTTCCGAAAGGCAATTTAAGTGTCCGCCGGCACCGTGATCATGAATGGATACAATTGTATTTTCACCTTCTACCATTGCTCTAATCGTATTGGCTACACGTTTTTGCATCTCCGGATTAGAACGTTGCACGGCATTTAATTCGATTGCGTTTGAAAAAACTCCGGTATCAGCTGAAGAAACTGCAGCACCACCCATTCCGATACGGTAATTATCGCCTCCAAGAACTACAATGCTATCGTCTTTTTTCGATTTCTCTTTAATACTGTGTTTTTCTTTTGCGTAACCAATTCCTCCTGCTTGCATAATGACTTTGTCGTAGGCAATTTTACGGTTATCGGTCTCGTTTTCAAAAGTTAGAATAGAACCGCAGATTAATGGTTGCCCAAATTTATTTCCAAAATCCGATGCACCATTGGATGCTTTGATTAAGATGTCTAATGGAGTTTGATATAGCCATGGTCTTTCCGGCATTTTGTTTTCGTAAAATTGGTTTTTTCGTAAACGCGGATAAGCAGTCATATAAACTGCGGTTCCGGCAAGAGGTAATGAACCTTTTCCGCCGGCAAGTCTATCGCGTATTTCACCGCCCGAACCGGTTGCGGCTCCGTTAAAAGGTTCTACTGTTGTAGGGAAATTATGTGTTTCGGCTTTTAAAGAAATAACCGATTTAAAATATTTTTCTTCGTAAAAATCGGGTTTATCAAAAGATTTTGGAGCAAATTGTACAACGGTTGGACCGTCGATAAAAGCAACATTATCTTTGTATGCCGAGATTAAGGTATTCGGATTTTCGGCTGCTGTTTTTTTAATTAGTTTAAATAGAGAATTTGGTTTTTCTTTGCCGTCGATAATAAATTTGCCGTTAAAAATTTTATGGCGACAATGTTCCGAATTTACTTGCGAAAAACCAAAAACTTCACTGTCTGTTAGTTTGCGATTTCTTTTTTTTGCAAGGTTTTCTAAATACTTTATTTCTTCATTACTTAGAGCCAGACCTTCTTCTATATTGTATTTGGCAATATCATCAATTTCTAAAATTGGTTTTGGATCAATATCAATTGTAAAAATTTCTTGATTTAAAGTACTGTATTTTTGATGTATCATTGGATCCAAATCCGATTTATCTCTTTTTGTAAAGCGTTCTATCCGTACAATATCCTCTATTCCCATATTTTGGGTAATTTCAACAGCATTGGTACTCCACGGAGTGATCATTTCTTTTCGTGGACCAATATAGGTATCTTTTAGTGTTGTTTCATTAATAGGTTTTGCTCCGGCAAATAACCAAATAAGTTTTTTAAGGTTGTTTTCAGATAATTTTTGCTTGGTTTCTACGGCGTAAACCGTATTGTTTTCTTGGAAAAATTGAATCATTTTAGTTGAATTGTTGTGTGTTTTATAAGGCGTAAAAATAGCTTTAATTCAAATAAGATAGAATAGAATGTTAATAAAATTGTAAAACTTCGTTACCGTAACAATTGTGGCTGTAATTTTATTCTTTTAATTGTAATTTTGTAGTATGAATAAAAAAATTAAAAGTTATTTGTCTCTTTGGACAATCAAACGATTTTTACAATTGCTTTTTGGGTTGTATTTTTTTTGGGAATATGCAAAACATCCAAATTTATTTGCTTTGATTTTTGGTTTATTAATGACCTTTCAGGCAATAATGAATGTAGGATGTTTTAGTAGTAAAGGTTGTACAACACCAAGAAGTAATACAAATATAAAATACGATGAAAATCAGGAAATTGAATACGAAGAAGTAGAATAATTAATAAATAATCAATAAAAACAAGCATTTATCTGTATTTTTGTAAATACGGATATATTTAAAATAAAACAGAATATTATGAAAGACGGATTATACGCAAAATTTAAAACAAATAAAGGCGATATTTTAGCCGAATTAGAATACCAAAAAATACCTGGAACGGTTGGTAACTTTGTTGCTTTAGCACAAGGAAATATGGAAAATCAGGCAAAACCTCAAGGAACACCTTATTATGACGGATTAAAATTTCATAGAGTAATACCTGATTTTATGATTCAAGGAGGTGATCCACAAGGTACAGGAGCAGGAGGTCCCGGATATCAATTTGAAGATGAATTTCATCCGGATTTAAAACACGATAAACCCGGCGTTTTATCTATGGCAAATGCAGGTCCAAATACTAACGGATCACAATTTTTTATTACACACGTACCAACTCCTTGGTTGGATAATAAACACACGGTTTTTGGGCACGTTGTAGAAGGACAAGATGTGGTAGATAGTATAGCACAAGGCGATAAAATAGAATCTGTTGAGATTATTCCTGTTGGAGAAGATGCTAAAAAATTTCATGCAATTGAAGCTTTTAGAACTTTTGAAGGTGACCGAGAAAAACGTATTGCAGAGCAAAAAGCTCAAAAAGATAAAGAACTAGATAAATTAGCTGCAGGATTTGATAAAACAGATTCCGGTTTACGCTATAAAATTCTTCAAAAAGGAGACGGAAAAAAAGCAGAAAAAGGAAAAACGGTTTCTGTACATTATAAAGGAATGTTACCTGATGGACAAGTTTTTGATTCGTCATACCAACGTAAACAACCAATCGATTTTACTTTAGGTGTAGGTCAAGTAATTCCAGGTTGGGACGAAGGTATTGGTTTATTGCAAGTAGGCGATAAAGCAAGATTGGTAATACCAAGTGATTTGGCCTACGGAAGCCGTGGAGCAGGAGGCGTAATTCCTCCGGATGCAAATCTTATTTTTGATGTGGAATTGATGGATGTAAAATAAAAAGAGTTAAATCGTAGGGCTATTAACTGTTTAAAGTTACATAGTTTTGAGATTGTTAAAAATAAATGTTTTTTAAGCAAAGACTAAAATAGTTTTACTATTTTAGTCTTTATATTTTATATTATGATAAAATCAGTATTACTTTCTTTTTTGTTAGTTGTTCTTATTAGTTGTTCTCAACCTGAAAAAGATCCGATTGTTGAAGGAATTAAAGATTTTCAACAAAAATTAAACTTAGAATATGCAGATATAAAGACTTCTCCTTTAACCAAGGAAGATGCGATTCGTTTTTCTTCATTAGAATTTTTTCCGATAGATAAAAAATACTATGTCAAAGCTTTTTTTAAACGTACTCCAAATGAAAAACTATTTGATATGCTTACAACAACGAGTAGATTGGCAAAATATGTAAAATATGGTGAAGCTACTTTTAACTTAGAAGGCAAAAAACAAAAATTAGCTATCTATCAAAGTTTGTCTTTAAAAGAAAAACCGGAGTACAAAGATTATTTATTTTTGCCGTTTACAGATAAAACTTCCGGTAAGGAATCGTATGCCGGAGGAAGATACATAGATTTAAAAATCCCTAAAGGAGATTCTATTATAATCGATTTTAATAAAGCATATAATCCATATTGTGCTTATAATCATAAATATTCTTGTCCGATACCACCAAAGGGAAATTATTTGGATGTTGCTGTAAAAGCCGGAGTGAAGAAGTATAAAAAGTAAAGAAACATAAACCAATAAAATGATATGTATGAAAAAATTGAGTATAATATTATTATTTAATCTTGTGTTTTATACTGCCAACGCACAAAATATTCCAAGAAACCCAAAAGTAGGTAAATGTTATGTTAGGCAATTTTATTTGGATAAAAATTGAATGGAAAGAGATAGATTGCAAATTAAAAGGAAAGTTAAAAAGAAAATCTTGTATTACAGATAAACTTATTATTGAGCATAAAAAGATGTTGTTGTCAAAAGGCTATAAAGTTGATACAACTACTACTTCTATAACTGATGAATCTTTTATACAAGCACATAATGATTTTATACATAAAAAAGAAAAGATAATTAGAAAACGAAAAAGATTGTTAAAGAAGTATAGAAAAAAGCAAAAAAGAGAACAAAAAAAGCTGCCAAGATAAAACCCGACAGCAATTAACAACTATTATTTTCAAAGCAATTTTCCTAGCGTTCAATTTTGATATTACAAAAGTAGTATATATACACGGTTTGAGCAAGGGGAAAAATCCCCTTTTTTATATTGACGTTATTTTTAACCTTATAATTTTTAAAAAAGTTTGATATTAAAAGAAAAATGTAGTAACTTTGTAATTACATTAAAAAATAGATTTATGGAATTATCAATAGTACAAATAGGAAATTCAAAAGGAGTTAGACTTCCTAAAACTTTAATTGAAAAATATAATATTAAAGATAAGGTTGAGCTTATTTTAGAGAAGGGATATTTGATTTTAAAACCGATTCCGAGTCCAAGAAAAGGTTGGGAAGCTGCTTTTAAAGAAATGAACGAAAAGGGTGATGATCAACTTTTATTCAATGATGTTTTTGAAAATGAAAATATAGAAGAATGGATTTAAAACAATATCAAATTGTTCTTGTAAATTTAGATCCTACAATAGGAAGCGAAATTAAAAAAGTAAGACCTTGTGTAATTATTTCGCCAAATGAAATAAATAAATATTTAAGAACTATAATTGTTGCACCAATGACTACGACTTCTAGAAAATATCCAACTAGAATTGAAGTAAAACACGATGGAAAAATAGGTTGGATTGTTGTCGATCAAATACGGACTATTGATAAACGGAGAATTATAAAAAGTTTAGGAAAATTATCAAAGCCTGAGATAAAGCAATTAAAATCTATAATAAAAGAAACATTTGTAGATTAAAATAAAAACAATATAGGTTTATCTCTTTTTAAATAAAAGGAAGATGGTTTATTTCTCCGATATTTATTTTTTTTTTAAGTTAAGGACTTATTTTTAATAAATATAGATGAATACTTTTGCGGATTTAAGGTAAGACATTACTATTTTTTACGTTTTCTGTTTTTTCTTTTTCGCTGCCGGAAAAAGTACATTATTTAAAATTAGTCGATATCCCGGAGAGGTTGGGTGAAGTTCTAATTCCGTTTTTGGATCGCCAACCATATGGCGATAATCTTCCGGATCGTGTCCGCCGTAATAAGTAAACATACCTTTTCCTATTGTTCCGTGAATGTATCTTGCTTCACCGTTTGCCTTTAATTGCCCCATAATTAAAACATTCGATTTAATGGTTTTTGGGTCAAAAGAAGTTGTTTGTCCCATAAAACCTTTAATTAGCATCGTGTGGTTTTGACATAACATTGTAGGTATTGGATCCCATTTTGCCGAATATTCCATTAACGAAAAATAATCTAAATTTTTATTGATTTTACGTTTTTTGGTCATATCTATTGATGAAAATTCATAAACCATTGGATTTCTTTCTAAAATATAATCTTTAAAAGCAAAAGTTTTGTTATAATCAATTTTAGATTGGTAATCGGCATCGCTTGGGTCACCGTCAAACATTGGTTCGCAAATATCTACACCTTCGGCAGAGAGAGCAATATCAAAACTATCGGTTGCACTACACATTGCAAACATAAAACCACCACCAATAACAAAGTGTTTTATTTTTTTGGCAACGGCAAGTTTTTCTTCTGAAACTTTATTGAAACCTAATTTCTTTGCACGTTCTTCGGCTTCTTTTTTTTGTTTTATATACCATGGAGCAGTTCTAAAAGCACCATAAAATTTCCCATATTGTCCGGTAAAATCTTCGTGATGGAGGTGAAGCCATTCATATTTTGCAAGTTCATCATTCAATACTTCTTCATCATAAACAATGTCATACGGAATTTCGGCAAAATTTAAAACCATGGTAACAGCATCGTCCCAAGGCATTTTATCTTTAGGCGAATAAACTGCAATTTTAGGAGCTTTTTCCAATAAAACGGCATCCATATTTTTAGAAGGACTGCTAATTTCTTCTAAAATGGAAACAGCTTCGGTATCTGAAATAAGTTCGTAATCCACACCTCTAATGGTGCATTCTTTTTTGAGTTCCGGAACGTTTTCCAATAAAAAAGAACCACCGCGATAATTGAGTAACCATTTTACTTTATGTCCGTTTTTTAATGAAAGATACGTAATTCCGTAGGCTTTTAAATGGTTGCTTTGTGATTCGGCATCCATAGGAATTAAGATAAATTGACTAAATCCTAGATAGGAGAAAAAAAGTGTTAAGATTAGTAGTAATTTTCGCATTTTTTTAATTTATGCGATAAAAGTAATAAAATTCATACCAAAAAAGGATTCGTTTTTGTTAAATTTATGGTTAAAATGGTAACGGATCATTTCCATCAAGAGGTTCTGATTCACCAAAAACATCATCTGCATTAGGGAAAGTAGTAATGTCGTTATTCATTTTAGACGGAATTTCACTGCTAAAATCATTTTCTTCCAAATCGGAAAACAAGGCAAGATGACCGGTAAATTTCATTCTAATATTTTCCAAGCCACCATTACGATGTTTGGCGATAATTAATTCGGCTTGACCTTCACATGGTGTATGTTCTTCATCATCCCATTCTAGCGTGCCGTAATATTCCGGACGATAAATAAAGGAAACGATATCGGCATCTTGTTCAATTGCTCCGGACTCCCGTAAATCGGATAATAATGGTCTTTTAGAACCACCACGTGTTTCAACGGCACGAGATAATTGCGACAGTGCAATAACCGGTATATCGAGCTCTTTTGCGAGTGCTTTAAGGTTTCGTGAAATAGTAGAAATTTCTTGTTCTCTGTTTCCGCCACCTTTATTGGAAGAACCGGCAGTCATTAATTGCAAGTAATCAATAATTACAATTTTTACTTTGTGTTGTGATACCAATCGTCTTGCTTTTGCTCGTAAATCAAAAATGGATAGAGCAGGAGTGTCATCTATAAAAATGGGAGCATCGGCTAATTTTTTTACTTTTATATTTAACTGTTCCCATTCGTGAGGTAATAAATTTCCTTTTTTTAATTTTGAAGATGAAAGTCCGGTTTCACTGGAAATCATTCTGGTAATCAATTGCACAGAAGACATCTCTAAGGAGAAAATCGCAACCGGAATATTAAAATCGATTGCCATATTTTTTGCCATTGACATTACAAATGCCGTTTTCCCCATTCCGGGTCTTGCGGCTAAAATCACTAAATCAGAAGGTTGCCAGCCGGAAGTTAATTGGTCTAATTTGGTAAAACCACTAGGCAAACCACTCATTCCTTCCTTTCCTGCCATGCTTTCAATCTTTTTTAAAGCTTGGCTCACCAGACTTTCGGCAGATTCGGAGCTCTTGTTTAAACTTCCTTGTGTAATTTCAAATAATTTACTTTCTGCACTATCTAGTAAATCAAATACATCAGTAGTTTCATCATAAGCTTCTTCAATAATATCATTAGAAATAGTAATTAACTTACGTTGAATGTATTTTTGCAATACAATTCTTGCATGAAATTCTACGTGTGCGGAAGATGCTACTTTTTGAGTTAAACCAATAAGATAAACTTCGCCACCTGCTAGCTGTAATTTCCCATTTTTGATTAATCTATCGGTTACAGTTAAAATATCAATAGGTTGTGAATCTTTAAATAAATCGAAAATAGCTTCGTAAATATATTGGTGTTCGGTTTTATAAAAAGAATCCGGCGTTAAAATATCTATAGCATCATCTACACCTTTTTTATCAATTAACATGGCTCCTAAAACAGCTTGTTCTAAATCAACCGCTTGTGGTGGTAATTTCCCTTTTTCAAAAGCGATTACTTTTGAAGGATTGTTATATTTAGAAGCAAATGTTTTTGATTTTTCCATAG
>JALSLI010000109.1 GCA_026988395.1 Flavobacteriaceae bacterium
TTTAAATACCGATTTGTATTACCAAAAAGAAGGTTCAAAATGGGAGTTTAAACTCTCGGCGATTAATTTGTTAAACACAAAGAGTATTAATGAAGATTTTTTTAGCGAATACTTGCAAAGCTCCGCCAACTATTTGGTACAACCTAGAATGGTGATGTTTAGTATAAAGTATGATTTATAGAAGATTTTAGCGAATAAAAAATTGTTTATAAAACTACAAGCCAAGTATTGTCAATTAAAAACCTAAGGTAATAACTTTTTTAAAATTTCCTTTTTGTTGAGTTTCGGTTGTTCATTGTCTAATTTATAATCGAGTTTCCAACCAAAAGTATCTACCATTTGCTCGATGATATTAAGCGTTTCCAAAGCCTTATTTTGTGCAGAGAGTAACAAATTACTTTCCGGAATTTTATCGGCAATATTTTGTTTGATTTTTTTATTGAGTTCGGTAAGTTCGGAAGCGTCAAATTTATTAAAAAGTCCGTTTTTTACATCATAAAATTCGATATCGGTTTCAATACTTAAAACTTCCGGCTCCGGAAAACGTAAAATTTTAATTGTTCTTTTATCCGGATTTACTTTAAATTGTACTTTTTTCATATTAAAACCGATATATACCTTCGCATTAGCGAGAACAATTGCCTTTTTTTTACTGGAAACCATATTTAACAAAGAATTTTTTACATCCGAAAAATGCATAATCTCATTAAAATTACCTTCCACCGTAATTAATTTGGAAACATTTTTAATTTTATCAAGTAAAATAACGGATTGCTCTTTAGATTTCTCCTTAAAAAAAGATTTTTTAGAAAACAGATAATATAATGCCAAAACAAAAGCACCGAAAACAAATCCTAATAAAAAATCCATAGTTTATAATTTATACAAAGTTAGTTAATATTTTTTTAAATCTCTTTTAAAATAGCTATTTACGTATATAAATTAGAGCAGTCAATATCCATACCATTTTTGTAAATTTGATGTTCATTAAAAACAAAAATATAGACAAAATGAAGAAGATTTTTTTATTATTTAGTATTCTAATTAGTGTAATTGTAGTGCAAGCACAAGATATTTCAGATAACGCATTAGGTTTGCGATTTGGAGATAATGATGGTTTAGGAGCAGAAATCAGTTATCAAAAATCCTTATCGGAAAGCACACGATTGGAAGCAGGATTAGCGTGGAGAAGCCGGAAACATTATAATGCTCTTAAAATTACAGCAACTCATCAATGGGTTTTTGATTTAGAAGGTTTAGAAGGTGTAAATTGGTATGTTGGTGCAGGTGGAGGTCTTGGCTCTTGGAGCATTAAAGACGGTTATGCAGGTGATGACGGAACTTTTTTGTTTTTGGCAGGTGATATTGGTATTGAATATAAATTTGATATTCCGTTGCAAATAGCATTAGACTTTAGACCTGAATTAGGTTTTGCTGATTATAATAATGATTTAGGTTTGGATATTGCATTAGCAGTACGATATACTTTTTAAGAAATATTTATTCCCTTAAATATGTTTACCGTTTTTGTCATTTATACTGACAAAAACGGTTTTTTTGTATTTCTGTTTTTCTATCACGTATATTGTAAACACTTCATTACCTTTGTAAAAAAATAAAAGTTATTTATATTTTTACGCAACCTTTTCAATCTTTTTAGTTTAGATTGTAGAACCTAAATTTATCAGATTATGAAAAAAATATTTTTATTCACAAGTTTTATTATTTTATTATTGTCTTGTAATACCGAGACTAATACCGACGATACTTCCTTATTAAGTGGAGATTGGTTTATGGATGACCTTACCTATTTTGATGTTTTTTCGCGAAATTTATCAGAAGAATATATATTATTCACATTCAATACTGACAGTAATATATTAGAAGTTGTAAATTATAATTCATATGATGCTTTATTGCCAACAGGAGAATATAATTTTATATATACTGAAAATGAAATAGTTATCACAAGAAATGATCAAACATTAACTTTTAACTATAGATTTGAAGGAGAAAATTTAATTTTTGAACATCAAGAGCAAGATAATATAACGGACATTGAAGTTTGGTTTACACCTAAAATGCAAAACTGTATTAATAATCCTTTTGAAGAATTAGAATGGTTAAATGATATTAAAATAATGATGACCCAATTAGAAGGTGAATCAGCAAAGCAGATTATACAATTTGTTTATAATGATGAATGTGTATATCTAACAAAGATCGGTGGATTGATTAAGGTATACAATACACAAGGAACTGTTATTTGCGAAATAAATGGTACAACAAATTCTTGTCCCGATTTTTATGATGTGGCAACAAATAGAAGAATTTTATTTAGTGATTTAATAGTTTTGTCTGAATAATAAATACATTTTGTTTGAGTTTAGAGGATTTAATATATCATTGTAAAAATAAAAATAGAGTTGCACAATCACAACTTTATCAAATATATAAAGATGATTTGTTTGGTATTTGTTTAAAGTATTGTAGAAATACTGCTGATGCAGAAGATGTATTACAGGATAGTTTTATTACTATTTTCACAAAGATTAATACATATAAATCTAATGGCTCTTTTGAAGGTTGGATGAAAAAAATAACGATTAATAAAGCAATTGATAAATATCATTCAAAAAAAGTAAAATTATTACCTTTAATAGAACAAATTACACCTCAAATTACTATTGAAGATAACTTAAACACATATTCCTTAGATGCTATATTATTATTAGTACAACAGTTGCCGGATAAGTATAGAATTGTATTTTCTTTATATGAGTTAGATGATTACACACATAAGGAAATAGCTAATTTATTAAATATTAGTATTGGAACATCGAAATCAAATCTGCATAGAGCTAAAAAAATATTAAAGAGAAAGCTTTTAGACATTAAAAGCCTTAAAAATCATGGATAATAATAAAGAAATAGGAAAAGCTTTTAAAGAAAAGCTTTCTAATTTAAAGCAAAGTCCTTCTGACTTAGTTTGGGATAATATTGTTGAAAAATTAAATGAAAAGAAGAAGAAACCTTTTTTTTATACTTTAATGCGAGCAGTAGTAATTGTTTTATTTATTTTTAGTATTGTTTTTATTTATAATAAGAATTCCAAGAAAACAGTAAATAATATTTCTAAATCTAAAGGAAAATCACCTAAACAAAATAGATTAAAAGAAAAAGAATCATATAAGGTGTCAGATTTAAAGTATCATAAAAATATTACGGGTAATAGTAAAAAAGACATTTCTAAAACAGGAACAGAAAATACAGATAAAAAAATAGAAATTACTAAATCAAATAATAAAACATTTAAGTTAGGAATTAGTAATTTATCAAAAAACATTTATAAAACTATCTTAAAAAACCATAGTAAAAATCTAAATATTGGAATTGCCTTAAAAAAAGGAAGGACAAACCTAAAAACTGAATATTTAAATTCCAAACAAGACCATAAAATAGCAATTACTAAAAAAGCACTTTTAGATAAAGAAAATAAAAGAAGAAAAATTTCAAAAATTTTGATGAATAACATAAAACAGATTAAAAATAATTATCCAAATTTCATTTATGCTCCTTTGCCAAAAACAAAAAATGAAATGCTGGTTATTAAAGAAAATACAAAAATTAAAAAAACAAATTTTTGGGAAATATCTGTTAAAGGAACGCCAATTTATTATGGTTCATTTAAAAGAGCATCTGCAATTGATAACGCATTCTCTAAAACGAATTCTGAAAAATCAACAATTGCATACAATGTGCAATTGAGTATTCCAGTCTTTAATAAATTAAAATTTAGAATGGGTTTTAGTAAAATAGATCTTTCTTATATTACTAATAATTTAACAACCGAAACAATCTATAATTCGCAATTACCATTGGTGTCGGAGGTAAATATTGGTGTAATTGGTATACAAACATCCGGCAATTATTTATATGGTTATAATGAAGAGCTATTTATTAATCCCAACACAACATTTAAAATATATCAAAATATTGGTTACGTGGAAATTCCTTTCGAATTTTCATATAAGATACTAAATAAAAATATAGAATTTAACTTTATTTCAGGAGTTAGTTTTTTACTACTACAATATAATGATATTTTAATAAATGATAAGTTTAAATTAACTGAAGCAAACAATATAAATAAATTAACCTATACGGCTAATATAGGTTTTGCAATAGAATATCCTATTATGAAGCATATTAATTTTACTTTGGAACCTATACTTAAAACACAATTTAACACTTATAATGATAAGACTAGATATAAACCTTATTTTTTTGGTTTATCTTCTGGATTTGTATATAAGTTTTAATACGATGCTTGCTTTTAAATGCTTGATATTTAGAATTTTTTGATGTAATTTTCTTAATCTAATATTAATTCTCGAAAAATTTTATTTTTTACTTGAACTTATGAATTTTAAGACTTTAATGAAATAAAAATAAGTCAATTTTTTAGTTAGTCTATATAATATAAAACGGTTTTTTTGTATTTCTGTTTTTCTATCACGTATATTGTAAACACTTCATTACCTTTGTAAAAAAATAAAGATGGCACATAAAGCAGGTTTTGTTAATATAATAGGAAATCCAAATGTAGGAAAATCCACTTTGATGAATGCCTTAATAGGCGAAAAATTATCGATAATTACTTCTAAGGCACAGACAACACGTCATCGTATTTTAGGAATTGTAAGTGGTGATGATTTTCAGATTATTTTTTCAGACACACCTGGAATTATAAAACCTGCCTATCAATTGCAAGAATCGATGATGGATTTTGTGAAATCTGCTTTTGAAGATGCAGATATTTTAATTTATATGGTTGAAATCGGTGAAAAAGATTTAAAAGATGAAGCATTTTTTAAAAAAATAACCAATTCTAAAATTCCGGTTTTGCTATTAATCAATAAAGTGGATAAATCGACACAAGAAGAAGTAGAAAAGGCCGTTGATTATTGGAAAGAGAAAGTACCAAATGCACAGATTTTGCCAATTTCGGCATTGGTTGGTTTTAATATAAAAACAGTTTTTGATAAAATTTTGGAATTATTACCCGAAAATCCGGCTTTTTACCCAAAAGATCAATTAACCGATAAACCGGAACGTTTTTTTGTAAACGAAACCATTCGCGAAAAAATGTTGGTACATTATAAAAAGGAAATTCCGTATTCTGTTGAAATTGACACCGAAGAGTTTTTTGAAGATAAAAATATTATTAGAATTCGTTCGGTTATTATGGTAGAACGCAATTCGCAAAAAGGTATTGTAATTGGTCATAAAGGCTTGTCATTAAAACGTGTTGGAAGTGAAGCAAGACGTGATTTAGAAAAGTTTTTCGGTAAGAAAATCTTTTTAGAACTCTATGTGAAAGTCAATAAAAACTGGCGTAATAACCCGAAACAATTACGTAGATTTGGATATAAGGATTGATGATTTAAGATTTAAGATTTGAGATTTTTTAATCACCTCTATGTAATAACCTTTGCAATTTTTACAATTAAACCTCTCCGTATAATTACAACTGCTTAGTAAGTGATTGCACAATTTTATTATCGGCTAAAAACTCTTTTAAAATTACTTTAATTGCAGTATAAGTTGGTACAGCAACTACCATTCCTAGAATGCCAAACAGACTTCCAAAAACCAATATTGCCAAGAATATTTCTAACGGATGTGATTTTACACTTCTCGAAAAAATTAATGGCTGACTAACAAAATTATCAATAAGTTGAGCGAAAACATACCCAATTAAAACATAGGTAGTTTTTGGTAGAATTTCCGTTTGAAAATCCAAATGCAAATTGCTGGTCATCGTTAAAAATACCATTAAAAAAGCACCAATTAGAGGACCAACATAAGGTATTAAATTTAATACAGCACAAAGCAATGCTATTACAAAAGCATTTTCTACTCCAAAAACACTTAAAATAATAGTGTAAAGAATAAGTAAAATACTAATCTGAAAAATTAGACCTACAAAATATCTGGATAACAAATCTTTTATAGTGTTAAAAGATTTTAATACTTTTGATTCGCTTCCTTTCGGTGCAATAGTTATTAATGCTCTATTAAAAAGGTCACTATCTTTCATAAAAAAGAAAGAGATAAATAAAACCGAAAGCATACCGATAACAATATTTCCGAATGCACCAACAAAGGAATTGACCAAATCCGGTAATTTATTGATAACCGAAGAAACGTTTAAACTTTGTAATTGTTCAAATATATTAATGTTTTTTGCTTTAAAATAATCGTTAAGTTGAACTAAAATCTGTTGTATTTGTTCTTGAAATTGTTCACTATTCAGCAAAGATAAATTTTCACTTTGCTTTTCAATCAACGGAATCATCATTCTAATAAAACCAAAAAGAATTCCTACAAACAAAAGCATGGTAGCCAAAACAGCAAGTGAATTTTTAAATTTTAATTTTTTCCTGAAAAAACGAATTATTGGCCTGGCAATAAGTGCAACTACTGCCGCAATAGCAATATAGGTGAGAATAGATTGGATTTTATAAAAAAAATACAAGAGTAAAAAAACACCTGTTAATATGGCAACCGCTCTAACAATTCCGTTTGCAATTTCTTTTGAAGTCATAAAAATTTTATAATTACCGTAAATCTACACTTTTTTTGTCAATTGCTCCAAATCCAAACCACCATAATTACCGGAGCTCATTAATAATAAAGCCGTATTTTCTAAATTTTGAGCCATTAGATAATCCGAAAATTCTTTCGGATTGGTAAAAACAAGTAAATCTTTGCGATGAAATGCTTTAAAAATATGCTCTTCACTTACTTTTTCTAATTTTTTGATAGCAACGGCTTTGGGTGAATAAAAAACAACTGCTTTATCCGCTTTGTCTAATGCTCCTTTGTATTCTTTTAGAAAATAGGCATTTAGACTGCTGTACGTATGTAATTCTAAGCAAGCAAATAAAGTTTTGTCTTTAAATTGTTCTTTAACCGAAGCAGTTGTAGCCATAACCTTACTTGGCGAATGTGCAAAATCTTTAAAAATTACGGTTTTGTTGTTTTCCGCTAATTTTTCCAAACGTTTGCTGGCACCTTTAAAACTTGTAATTGCTTCGTAAAAATCTTCTTCCTGCACACCTATTAGTTGGCAAATCCATTTTGCTCCTTCTAAATTTTGCAAGTTGTGTTTCCCGAAAATTTCAAGAGGTACTTCACCGAAACGCGTAATAAGATAAGTAATCCCGTTTTTAATAATGTGTTTTGGCGTTTTATACGGATATTTTTTTATTACCTTATCGGAAGCAGTTACAATTTCATTTAAAATTTTATCTTCTTCATTATAAACTAACATACCACCATCGGTAATTTTATTGATGAAAATTTTGAATTGTTCCACATAATTTTCAAAAGTAGGGAAGACGTTAATGTGATCCCAAGCAATTCCGCTAAGCAAAGCAATATTAGGTTTGTATAAATGAAATTTAGGACGTAAATCTAAAGGTGAACTTAAATATTCGTCGCCTTCTAAAATCATAAAGTCATTTTCTTTGGTTAGTTTTACCATGGTATCAAAGCCTTCTAATTGAGCTCCAACCATATAATCTACGTCTTTGTTAAAATAATTTAGCACGTGTAAAATCATTGAAGTAATGGTTGTTTTACCATGACTTCCGCCAATAACTACTCTGGTTTTATCTTTGGATTGCTCGTATAAAAACTCTGGATACGAATATATTTTTAAACCCAATTCTTGTGCTTTTAAGAGTTCGGGATTCTCTTTTTTTGCATGCATTCCTAAAATTACGGCATCAATATCTTTGGTGATTTTATTAGGAAACCAACCAAATTCTTCCGGCAATAGACCGTATTTTTCCAATCTGAATTTAGACGGATTGTGGATCGTGTCGTCACTTCCGGTAATTTTTTCGCCTTTTTTATGTAGAGCGATAGCAAGATTGTGCATTGCCGAACCGCCGATTGCTATAAAATGGATGTGCATTATATTTCGTTTTTAGCTTGGTTGTAATAGCGCATTAATTCGTTTAAATTTAATGTACCGATATCTTTTTGATCTTTTTTTATGGCTTTTTCCAAATCTTTAAATCGTTTTATAAATTTCAGATTTGTTTTTTCCAGAGCATTTTCTACATTTATATTTTTAGAACGAGCAAAATTAATTAGAGCAAAGAGTAAATCGCCAAATTCTTCTTCTGCTTTTTGGGTGTTATGATTGTCGATTTCGTCTTTAAATTCTTTTAACTCTTCTTCAATTTTATTGTAAAATGACGCATTATCTTGCCATTCAAAACCAACACCGGCAACTTTTTCTTGAATGCGACTTGCTTTTACCAGAGTTGGTAACGATTTTGGTACGCCATCTAAAACCGATTTATCTTTTTTTCCTTCTTTAAGTTTTAATTTTTCCCAGTTTTGCTTTACTTCTTCTTCGTTTTTCACTTTTACATCGCCGTAAATATGCGGATGGCGATAAATGAGTTTTTTAACGATTTCGGTACTTACATCACCAATGTCAAAAGTGTTATTTTCTTCACCTATTTTGGCATAAAAAACAATATGGAGTAATAAATCGCCTAATTCTTTTTTAATTTCTTCTTCGTTGTTTTCTAAAATAGCATCACCTAATTCGTAAGTTTCTTCAATAGTTAGAGGTCGCAAACTTTCGTAGGTTTGTTTTTTATCCCACGGACATTTTTCGCGTAGTTCATCCATTACATCAAGTAATTTTGAAAAAGCCTCTAATTTTTGTTCTTTGGTGTTCATTGTGTATGCTATAAAAAAAGAGATTGTTTTTTAGACAACCTCTTTTTGTTTATTCTTCTTCTTCGGAAGTTGCTTTTTTTTTTATAGATTCAAAATCAAAATCGGCATCTACCAGTAAATTATACCATTGCACAATTTTTTTTATGTTACTTGGATAAACGCGTTCACGGTCGTAATTTGGCAAAACACTTTCTAAAAAATCTTCTAAAACCTTTTTGCTTTCTTTGTGATTAATGGTTTTTTTTCCGTTTTCTTTTTTGTAGATATTGTAAAATACTTCTCGTAAAGGTACTTCATCTTCATAGGTATAGATTGCAATATCGTTTAATCCACTAACATTATGAATGTTTAGAATAGGAAATTTTTTTTCATTATCCAAGGATTGTACAATTAATCCGGTTTTGCTTTGGCTTTCAATTTTAAAAATTCCGGGTTTACCCGAAACAACTATTAATTTTTCGATCGTCATTTTTATCAATTTTAGTTACTGTTTTATGTTTATTTTGCTTTCGGAAATTTCATTCTGTAATCTACGTTTACTTTTCCTTTGCTTATTTTTTCTAATTTTTTCTTTAATAATTTCTTTTTTAAAGTAGAGAGTTTATCGGTAAATAGGATGCCTTCAATGTGGTCGTATTCATGTTGTACAACGCGAGCAGCCAAACCGTTTAAGGTTTCTTTATGAGGTTTAAAATTTTCATCAACGTATTCTATGGTTATGGTGTCTTTGCGTTTTACGTCTTCACGAATATTTGGGATGCTTAGGCAACCTTCGTTAAAATTCCATTCGTCACCTTCTTCTTTGGTGATTTTGGCATTGATGAATACTTTGTTAAAATTAGCTAGCACTTCACATTCTTCATCAGATAATTCATCATCTTCTGCAAATGGTCTGGTATCCACAATAAAAAGGCGAATAGCTTTATTTATTTGCGGAGCGGCAAGCCCAACACCTTGGGCATTTTCCATAGTTTCACGCATATTTGCGATTAATTTGTCTAAATCGCTGTAATCTTTATCGATATCCACACATTTTTTTCGTAAAACAGGATCACCGTATGCTATAATTGGTAGTATCATTTTTTGTTATTTTTGCTCTAAATAAGTTTGTAATATAATGGTGGCACTAATTTCATCTAAAAGTGCTTTATTTTGTCTTTTTTTCTTTGAGAGACCACTGTCAATCATTGTTTGCATTGCCATTTTGGAGGTAAATCTCTCATCGATTCGTTTAATAGGAATGTTAAAATTCCGTTTTAATTTTTCAATAAACGGTAAGATTAACACTTCGCTTTCTGATGGCTGATTATTCATTTGCTTTGGTTCGCCTATAACAAATAGTTCTACATCATTGGATTTGGTGTAATTTTTTAAAAACGGAATTAATTCCTTAGTAGCAACCGTGGTAAGTCCTGAGGCGATTATTTGCAAATCGTCTGTTACAGCTATTCCTGTTCTTTTTTTTCCGAAATCCAAAGCGAGGACTTTTCCCATATATTTTTATTAATTTTGGCAAAATTACTATTTTTATGCATTACTTTTGTGTTTTAATTTAATTTTAAGATAAATTGTTAGTATCATTTATATGGAAGAACTAAGAAAAAGCATTGAACAAGCTTGGGAGAACAAAGATTTATTACAAAACGCAGCTACACAAGAAGCCATACGAAAAGTAATTGCTCTTTTAGATGAAGGTGTTTTACGTGTTGCCGAACCTAAAGACGGCGATTGGCAAGTAAACGAATGGGTTAAAAAAGCAGTTGTTATGTATTTTCCTATTCAGAAAATGAAAACAATAGAAGTTGGTATTTTTGAATACCATGATAAAATTCCGTTAAAGAAAAATTATAAAGAAAAAGGAATTCGTGTTGTGCCGCATGCTGTTGCCAGATATGGTTCGTATATTTCGGGAGGTACGATTTTAATGCCGAGCTATGTAAACATTGGAGCATATGTAGATAAAGGTACTATGGTAGATACTTGGGCAACGGTTGGTTCTTGTGCACAAATAGGTAAAAATGTGCATTTAAGTGGCGGTGTTGGTATTGGTGGTGTTTTAGAACCTTTGCAAGCTTCACCGGTAATTATTGAAGATGATTGTTTTATTGGTAGTCGATGTATTGTTGTAGAAGGTGTTCGTGTAAAGAAAGAAGCTGTTTTAGGTGCTAATGTGGTTTTAACAATGAGCACCAAAATTATTGATGTTACCGGAGATGAACCAATAATCTATAAAGGAATAGTGCCTGAACGTTCGGTAGTAATTCCCGGAAGTTATCCAAAAAAGTTTGCCGCTGGAACCTACAATGTGCCTTGTGCCTTAATTATTGGTAAACGAAAAGAAAGTACAAATAAAAAGACTTCCTTAAATGACGCTTTGCGTGAAAATGAGGTGGCGGTTTAAGATTAATTATGAAGATACTTGTTATTCAACAAAAGATGATTGGGGATGTTTTAGTCAGTTCAATATTATGTGAAAATCTTAAATTAAAATATCCGAATGCTCAGATAGATTATATGATATATGAGAGTACTCTGCCTGTTATAAAAGAAAATAAGTACGTTGATAATTTTGTCATTTTTACAAATAGACATAGGAATAATAAGATAGAATTTTTAAAATTTTTATTCCAAATAAGGAAAAAAAAATATGATATTGTTATTGATGCATACTCCAAACTAGAAAGCTGGATAACTGTTTTATTTTCAGGAGCTAATAGAAAAATATCATATGAAAAAAAATGGCGAAATTTTTTATACACAGATAATATACCTGAAATTAAAGAACCAAAATCTAATGTAGGTTTAATTATAGAAAAAAGATTATCTTTACTAAATACGCTTAATTTTAAGAGACCATTAGAAGTATTTCCTAAAATTTATTTGACTGAAAAAGAAAATCTTTCAGCCGTAAATTTATTAAAGCAAGGAGGTCTTGATTTGAAAAAACAGACTGTAATGATGTCAATTATCGGAAGTACAGAAAATAAAACATATCCGTTGGATTATATGTCTAAAATTGTTGATTTTATTGCTGATAAAATGGATGTTAATATTTTGTTTAATTATATTCCAAATCAAATAAATCAAGCCAAATCGGTATATGAAGGCTGTAAGAATACAACAAAAGAAAAAATATTTTTTGATGTTTTGGGTAACAACCTTCGATCCTATATTGCGATTGTTAATCAATGTGATTTTATTGTAGGTAATGATAGCGGTGCAATAAATATTGCTAAAGCATTAAAAAAGCCCTCATTTATTATTTTTTCACCTTGGATTGATAAAAAATATTGGGCTACATTTGAAGATGGCATTAATAATTTATCTGTTCATCTAAAAGACTTTAATCCATCACTTTTTAAAAATAAATCTAAAAAATGGATAAAAAATAATACTTTAAATTTGTATTCACAATTTAAACCGGAATATATTTATAACGCTTTAGATTTGTTTTTAGATAATAGAATTTCATCGAATAAAGTGGATTATTGTATTGATAATTTTAAGGAAGAATATAATAAAAAGAAATTAGAAAAGGTTTCAGGTTTAATTATTACTTATAATGAAGAAAAGTATATAGAAAATATAATTAAAAATCTAGATTTTGTTGATGAATTGGTAATTGTAGATTCTTTTAGTACAGACAAAACAATTGCTATTATAAATAAATACAAACATGTAAAATTAATTCAAAATCATTTTGTTAATTTTTCAGAACAACGAAATTTTGCTTTAAAACAAGTAAAATATGATTGGATTTTATTTGTTGATGTAGATGAGTATATCGATGAAAAATTAAAAAATGAAATTAATAATACGAGATTACATATAGGAGATTATAAAGCGTTTCAGTTTAAGAGAATATTTTATTTTAAAGATAAACCATTAAGATTCTCAGGAATGCAAAACGATAAAGTTTTTAGATTTTTTAATAAAAAATTTGCTATATACGATTCTAAAAAATACGTACATGAAACTTTAGTTGTTAATGGGAACACCAAAGTGTTTGATAATAAATTGGTTCACTACTCTTATCAAAGTTATGAGAAGCATAAAGAAAAATTAGATTCCTATGCTAGATTAAAGGCTAAAGAATTATATATTAAGAAAGTAAAACCTAATTTTTTTCATTTTTATATTAAACCTTTATACAGATTTATAAAGAATTATTTTATTCAATTAGGTGTTTTAGATGGGAGAAATGGTTTTATTTTATGTAAATTAAATGCTTATGGTGTAAAACAGCGTTATGTAGAATTAAGAAAATTAAATCATAAAAATAATTTAGGTTAAATTTTTTTGATACCATAAGGTGTGATTATAATTTTGTTTTTTTTCACTAATTTCCTTATTTTATTATTTTTTTTTATCATTTCAGGCTTTACATATCCTCTTTCATGGTAAATATGTACACAAATAGCACTATATCTTATCTGTTTAGATTTTATACAAAAATTAAACAAGCGTTCTCCTAGTTCTCTATCCTCTCCTCCGTATTGCATTTCTTCGTTAAAACCATTTACATGTAAAATATCTTTTTTCCATCCGGAAGCATTATGACCATTCCATGAAGCATTTGTAGGTGTTAAAAAGTTTAATAAAGTTGTAATATTTTTATTTTTAGAAAGTTTTAAATTTTTCAAAAAACTACTTTTTAGACCATTATTAATAAGCCAATTAATATCAAAGCAATTTTGATTAATAATGTCACTTTCTGTTAATTTTTCCGAAATGGATTTAGGTAATTTAAAATAACCTCCTGATAAAAAAAAGCCTTTTTCTCTATATTTAATATGTGTTTCTACAAAATCCTTTCTAGCAATACAGTCGCCATCGGTAAAAAGTAAATAATCTGATTTTGAAGCTAAAATAGCTTTATTTAAAATTATAGTCTTTCTAAATCCTTTATCTTGATGCCAAACATGGGTGATTTTTAAATTATTTTTTTCTTTAAAATCATCTATTAATTTTTTAGTTTTTTCAGTAGAGCCATCATCGGCAATAATAATTTCAAAATCTTTAAATGTTTGGTTGTTGTAACTTATTAGTACTTTTTTTAAAGCACTTTCGGAATTGTAGGTGCTAATAATAATAGAAATTGAAGGCATATTTTATGTTTATTTATTGAAATCGTTTATAACATAATTGTAATATTCAATAGTTTCAAATGCTAATTTATCTAAACTAAAATTATTTACAATATGTTTCCTCGCGTTTTTACCTATCTCTAAAGCTTTGTCAAAGTTGTCAAAACAATATGATATATATTTTATGTATTCTGTATGGTTATTTGCTATAAATCCATTTTTATTATTGATAATGATTTCTTTAAAAGAGCCAATATTAGATGTAATTACTACTTTTTCACAAGCCATGGCTTCAGTAACGGTTAGTCCAAAAGTTTCATTTTTAGAAGGGAAAATACAAATATCGGCATTTTGTAATATTTTAGGAATGTCATTATGTTGAATGTTGCTATAGAAAGTGGTGTTTTTTTTTGATAAAATGCTTAAAACATTATTTATTAGGTGTTGTTTATATTTTTCACCTCTGCCAATTATATTGAGTTTTGCCTTTGGATAAATTTTAATAATTTCATTAAACACTTCACATAATATATTTACACCTTTAGCATCTGATAATGTACCGTAGTAAAAAATATTATAAGAAAACGTGTCTTTATTTTTTATTTTTTTAAATTTAGAAACATCAACTCCATTATGTATCACTTTTAAAACATCTATGTTATAGATTTTATTTATAGCATTTTTTGTAAAATGAGATACAGCAATATTATATTTTGTATTTGATAGCGATATTTTTTCTAACTTGATTAGTAGATTCTCTTTTTTATGATTCAAATAATAATTCCAAAAACCTCTAGAACCATGAAATCTTAAAACTAAAGGGATTGAATTGTCCCAAAAAGCATTATAACCATCAAAAACAAATGATTCTATAATATCTATTTTGTTTTTTTTCGCAAAATTTTTAAGTTTTTTAGAGTAATATTTCCTCTCTTTTTTTAAGAAATAATACTGAATTTTATTAATTTTTAGAGATTTAGAAATAGATCTGGCTAATTCGGAAAAGGGTTTTGCTTTTGTATATTTTTTTATAAAATAAACATTTATTTTTCCATCATTAAAAGTGATTTTCTTTTTTGCAAACCCAAAAATATAAACAGTATGCCCATTATTTGTTAATTTTTTTGAAATGGTTTGAATAAACGTGCCTAATCCTCCTGTTGTAGGCAGGTTTGGGTGTGAATATTCATTAGTAAAGAAGAGTATATTCAAAATTAATTGTTTTTTAAAACATCATTTAATTCATCAATCATTTTTTTTGCGATAACTTTTTTTGTAAAATTATCATTTAAAAATTTGAAACCGTTGTTTGTTATTTCTTTTTGTAATAATTGATCATTTAACACTAACTCTACTTTATCTGCAAAATCTATAGGATTACCTACTTCTGCCAAAAAACCTGTTTTTTTATCGACAATAACCTCCGGAATTCCACCTGCATTTGTAGCTACGATAGGTACTTTACAAGCATACGATTCTAATAAAACACCACCGGTAGGTTCGTTGTTTGAAGTAAAAAGGAAAAGATCAAATTCCGGTAAAATTTCCGGTATATCTTTCCTAAAACCGGTAAAAATAATATGGTCGTTTAAATTTTTTTGATTAACCAATTCTTTAATATTTTTTTCCAATTCTCCTTTACCAACAAGAATATATTTTGCTTTAATATTATCTCTTCTTACAAGTTCTTCTACTGTTTTCACCCATGTTATGTGGTCTTTAAAATCGGTAAATTCAGCAATATTTCCAATAATTTTATAATCCGAAGGAATATTATATTCTTTATGCAGTATTCCGTTTTTCTCTTTTTTTTGGAATTTATTAATATCAGTTACACTACCAACCACACACATTTTATTAGTATCTTTTACGGCATATTTTAAAACATCAACGACAGGATTTGAAACGCAAATAATTTTTTGAATTCCTTTATAATTATATTTCCATTTTCTAAAAAAGTTAGTATCTACTCTTTTTATTAAAGTACGACATAAAACAAGAGGTACTTTTAGACCAAAGATTAAAGATGATAATACAGCTAAGGTATGAGCTTTACTATTATGAATAAATATGATGTCAATATTATGTTCTTGACTAATTTTTTTTAATTTTTTAGCAAAAATTAAATTGTATTCAGAATTGACTTTTAATCCAATAACATTAAATTTCTTTTCTTTTGCTACTTTGTATAATTCTGAATCGATTGGACAAATAATTAATTGATCAGTAACATAATTTTTATCTCGAAATTCTTCATATAAATAAATTATTTTTTGTTCGTGACCTCTCCAAACTTTCGATGCTGTAACTTGTAGTAAATTCATTCAAATTTGTATTTTTGCAAATGTATTATAATTTTTAGTATTATTTACATTCGTCTATGTGTCATATTCATAAAATCAGTTCTTTTTTACAAAAAAACCAAACCATCCTCTATCCAACAGATACCATTTACGGCATTGGTTGTGACGCAACAAATTATGATGCAGTACAAAAAATCTATAAAATCAAGCAACGTGAAGAGTCTAAAAGTTTAATCATACTAGTAAATTCCTTTGAGATGTTGCAAAAGTATGTAGAAGAAATTCCTCAAAAAGTAAAAGAATATTTACAAAATACCACAAAACCAACAACGGTTATTTACAATAATCCTAAAAAATTAGCAAAAAATGTTATTGCCAAAGACGGTACAGTGGCTATTAGAATAGTTAAAACCGGATTTGTACATAAATTGTTAAATGAATTTAAAAAACCAATAGTTTCTACTTCGGCAAATATTTCCGGTGAACCTACACCTAAAGATTTTAAAAGCATTTCTAAAAAAATTATCAAAAATGTAGATTTTGTTGTTTCTTTGCCTCTCCAAACGAAAAACGCTAAACCATCAAGCATTATTCGTTTAATCGATGATGAAATCGTATTTTTAAGAGACTAATGAAGAACAAATCGGATTACAAAGAAGCAATAAAACACCCAATATTCAGCTATATAATTCAAGCTGCTAATGCGTTAAATACAGAAACTTACGTAATTGGTGGTTTTGTACGTGATTTTTTATTGCAACGAAATAATAAAAAAGACATTGATATCGTTGCAGTTGGCAGTGGTATTGAACTTGCAAAAAAAGTAGCATCGCTTTTGCCAAACAAACCAAAAGTACAAGTTTTTAAAACTTACGGAACCGCAATGCTACGTTTTAAAGATGTAGAAATCGAATTTGTTGGTGCCAGAAAAGAATCCTATACTAAAGACAGCCGTAATCCACATGTAGAAACCGGAACGTTGGAAGACGATCAAAAAAGAAGAGATTTTACGATTAACGCTTTGGCGATTAGCTTAAACGAACAAAATTTAGGCGAATTATTAGATCCATTTAACGGAATAGAGGATCTTAAAAACAAAATTATTCGTACACCATTAGACCCAAATATTACCTATTCCGACGACCCTTTACGGATGCTACGTGCCATACGTTTTGCCAGTCAGTTACAGTTTCATATAGAGGCAAAATCACTTTATGCCATTGCAAAAAATGCAGAGCGATTAAACATAATTTCTAAAGAACGAATTGTAACCGAACTCAACAAAATACTATTAAGTGAAAAACCATCCATAGGTTTACGTTTGTTATATGAAACCAAATTATTACATCAAATTTTACCGGAGCTTACCGCTCTTCAAGGTGTAGAGTATAAAGAAGGTCAAGGACATAAAGATAACTTTTTCCACACTTTACAGGTAGTGGATAATATAGCTAAAACCACCGATAATCTTTGGTTGCGTTGGGCAGCATTATTGCATGATATTGGTAAAGCACCAACTAAACGATTTGATAAAAAATTAGGATGGACTTTTCATAATCATGAGTTTGTAGGATCTAAAATGGTAGAGAAAATCTTTAAACGATTAAAAATGCCGTTAAACGATAAAATGAAATATGTAAAAAAAATCGTTTTATTAAGTTCCAGACCTATCGTTATTGCCGAAGAAGTTTCAGATGCGGCAGTAAGAAGACTACTTTTTGATGCAGGAGATGATATCGAAGATCTTTTATTACATTGCGAAGCAGACATTACCACGCAAAATGAAGAAAAACGTAAAAAATACCTCAATAATTTTAAACGCGTACGCAATAAAATTAAAGAAGTAGAAGAACGCGATAAAATCCGTAATTTTCAACCACCGATTTCCGGAAAATTAATTATGGACACCTTTAACCTAAAACCTTGTAAGGAAATAGGGATTATTAAAGATGCTATTAAAGATGCTATTTTAGAAGGTGAAATTTCTAATGAATACCAAGCCTCTTTCGATTATATGTTAAAAAAAGGAGCAGAATTAGGCTTAACCACCACTAACAATTCGCATTAATTCGGCACAAAAAATTGCTCCAACCGTTCCTACCGCATAACCCACAACGGCAAGTAAAACACCAACGGTTGCCAACGAAGGATGAAAAGCAGAGGCTACAATAGGAGCAGAGGCTGCTCCACCAACGTTTGCCTGACTACCTACGGCCAAGAAAAAATAAGGAGCTCGTATTAATTTTGCGACAGCAATTAGTAATACTGCGTGGATAAACATCCAGATAATACCTATAAAAATCAAACCTTTATTTTCAAAAATCATCGTTAAATCCATTTTCATTCCGATACTTGCAACCAAAATATAAATAAAAACACTACCAATTTTACTGGCACCGGCTCCTTCAAAATTTCTTGCTTTGGTAAAAGATAAAATAATAGCAATAAGTGTAGAAATACTAATCATCCAAAAGAAATTTGAACCCAAAAAGGTAAGTGAATTTTTTAGAGTTTCACTCTCTAATTTCATTACTATATTTTTAAAAAACGGTGCTAAATAACCGGATAAAAAATGTGAGAATCCAACAGCTCCAAAAGCAATAGCTCCCATAATAATATAATCACTCGTTGTTGGAATGCGTTCTACACTTTCGCTAAATTCGGTTACTTTTTTCTTTAAAGCTTCAATTGCCGAAGTATCTGCTTTTAGCCATTTATCTATTTTGTCTGATTTTCCAATTCCAATAAGGAGTAAAGCCATCCAAATATTAGCAACCACAATATCCACAAAGACCATTCCTCCGTATAAACGCGGATTATACTTGTAAATCTCTAACATTGCCGTTTGGTTTGCTCCACCGCCAATCCAACTTCCCGCAAGGGTAGAAAGGCCACGCCAAACAGCATTAGGTCCTGCTCCTGATACCGCTTCCGGATAAATTGCGGAGACGATTAATATGGCAATAGGTCCGCCAATTATAATCCCAATTGTTCCGGTAAAAAACATAATTAACGCTTTAGGTCCTAAATTAAAAACGGATTTTAAATCCAAACTCAGTGTCATTAAAACCAAAGCAGCCGGAAGTAAATAACGACTGGCAACGTAATAAATATTGGAGCTGTGTTTTATTATTTCGCCGGTTTCGGTTTTAATCTCCCATTCCGGAGCGATGATACCAAAGGTCGTTAACACGGCAGGTAACATATACGCCATAAACAATGCAGGAACAATTTTGTAAAAAAAATACCAGAATCCGGTTTTTTTGTTGGAAGTGTGAAAAATAAGTCCTAAACACACCATTAATAATCCAAAAATCACAGTATCATTGGTGATAAAAGGTTCTTTTAATAATTCGGTTGTTTCTACTGTCATCTATTTAAATATTAAAAATTTTTTCAATTCGTTGTATTGGTTAATTTCAATACTCTTCTTTTCTTTATTAAGTACTTTTTCTATTTGTTTAGGAATAGTAATTTCTTCATTAATTAGAGGATAGATTACATCTAAAAATTTTATAGGATGTGCCGTCTCTAAAAACACACCGATCTGATTATTAGATAAATTAAATTTTTTTAAACCAAGATATCCTATTGCTCCGTGTGGGTCTGCAAGATAGTTATTTTCTTGATATAATTTTTTTATGGTTTCCTTTGTTTCATTATCTGAAAAAGTAAAAGATTTTAAATGTTTTTTTAAACTTGTAAAGTCATTATTGTAAAGCTCTTGTATGCGTATAAAATTACTTGGATTACCAACATCCATCGCATTAGAAATAGTTGGTATAGTAGGTTTAGGTTGGTAAGTTTCGGTTTCTAAATAACGTGTTACCACATTGTTTTCATTTGTTGCCGCAATAAATGTTTTAATAGGCATTCCTAATTTTTGGGCAAGCATTCCGGCACAGATATTACCAAAATTACCACTTGGTACTGAAAATACAATCTCTTTTTGGTGTTTTTTAAGTTCTTTGTAAGCAAAAGCAAAATAGAACATTTGTGGTAGCCATCTTGCAACGTTTATCGAATTTGCTGAAGTTAATTGTATTTTATTTGTAATCTCGGTATCTAAAAAAGCGGATTTCACCATTTCCTGACAATCGTCAAATGTGCCGTTTACTTCTAATGCCGTAATGTTTTCGCCTAAAGTAGTGAGTTGTTTTTCTTGAATTTCGCTAACTTTTCCTTTCGGATATAAAATAACAACATCCACACCTTTTACTTTGTAAAAACCATTGGCAACCGCTCCGCCTGTATCGCCCGAAGTAGCTACTAAAACGGTAATTTTATTTTCGGTTTGAAATTCTTGTAAACACCTTGCCATAAATCCTGCACCTACATCTTTAAAAGCCATTGTTGGTCCGTGAAATAATTCTAAGGCAAAAATGCCATTTTCAATCTGTACAACCGGAAATTTAAAAGACAAAGTTTCATTAATGATTTTTTTAAGGTGTTTGTCGTTAATATGATCTACAAATTGTTTAATAAGTTCAAAAGCGATTTCCTCGTTGCTTAGTTGTTCGATGGTATTCCAAAATTCTTTTTTTAAAGGCGTAATTTTATCCGGAAAATACAGACCTCTATCATCTGCAATTCCTTGGATAACGGCATTTTTAAAATCGGTTTTATTCTTGGAATTTTTTAAACTGTAAAATATCATATCATTTTGGTTTTAATGCCTTTACGGTTTATTTTTGAAATGTAAATTTTAAAAGGAATTTTCGTTTTCATAAAGAATTTATGTAATTCTTCTTTAATTAAGGTTGCATTTTCCATCCCTTTACAAATAGTAAAAGTAGAAGGGCCCGAACCCGAAATTCCATATCCCAAAGCACCATTTTGTAAAGTGATTTTTTTAGTTTCTTTAAAAAACGGAATTAATTTAGAACGGTAAGGCTCAACCACAACGTCTTGTAGAGAAGATGCAAATAAATCATAATCTTTTGTGTATAAAGAGCTTACTAAACTACCTACATTTGCCCATTGAGTAACGGCATCTTTTAATAAAATTTTTTTCGGTAAAACGGCTCTTGCATCTGCTGTTTTTACTTCTATTTGCGGATGCAAAATTACTACATGTAATTCGCTAATACTCGGCAAGGAAATTACCTGCAGCGGATTGGTACTTTTTACCAATGTAAAACCACCTAAAATTGCAGGTGTAACATTGTCTGCTATTGGCGAGCCGCAAGCAATACGTTCGCCTTCTCTCGCAAAATCGATTAGTTCGGTTTTTGTAAACGGATTGCCTAATAATTTATTAATTCCTACTACCGCTCCGGCACTACTGGCGGCACTGCTACCAATGCCACTTCCGGGTTTTATCTTTTTAAAAATTTGAATATCAAATCCGTAATCTATTTTTATGTTTTTTAGTAATGCCATAGCAGCAACACTTGCGGCATTTTCTAATGGATTTAAAGGCAAATCAAAACCTTTAATTTTAGAAATGCTAATTCCTTTTTTGTTTTTTTTGGAAATAATCATTTTATCGCCAACACTATCTAAGCAAAGTCCTAGAACATCAAATCCACATGATAAATTTGCCACTGTTGCCGGAGCAAAAACTTCTATTTTATTGTTGCTTTCTTCCATAAATTAATC
Organism: Flavobacteriaceae bacterium; assembly: GCA_026988395.1. GTDB lineage: Bacteria > Bacteroidota > Bacteroidia > Flavobacteriales > Flavobacteriaceae > S010-17. Next base: position 21,761 of record JALSLI010000109.1, read on the forward strand.
TTTTGCTAAACGGATAACATCGGCAAAAATTCCGGATGCCGTAACTTCGGCACCTGCACCTGCTCCTTTTATGATTAAAGGCTGTTCTGCATATCTTTGGGTGTAAAATAATACAATATTGTCTTTGCCTTCAATATTGTAAAACGGATGATTTTTACCAACTTCTTCTAAGGAAATTTTAGTGTTTTCAGGTGTAAATTCGGCTACGTATTTTAATTTTTTATTTTTCGCTTTCGCGGAAGTGTATAGCGATTGAAAATAATTTTCTTCTTGTTTTAAAATTTCCATAAATTCGGATACTGTTTTGGCAGAACGAGCTTTCTCCGGTAGAAAAGATTTGTTTTTTATCATTTCAAATTCTAACGCATAACCACTCTCGCGAGCGAGAATTAAAATTTTACGCATCACATCTTTTCCGCTTAAATCGATTCTTGGATCAGGCTCTGTATAACCTTCTTCTTTTGCTTGTTCCACCACATTGTAAAAAGAGATTTTTTCGTTAAAATTATTAAAAATAAAATTTAAACTTCCCGAAAGTACAGCTTGAATTTTAGTTATTTTATCACCGGAACTGATTAAGTTTTTTAAGGTGTCAATTACCGGTAATCCTGCACCAACATTAGTTTCATATAAAAATGAGGTATTGTATTCTTTGGCAGTTTGTTTTAAATCGAGGTATTTTTTATAGCTGTCCGAACAAGCTATTTTATTACTTGCAACCACCGAAATACTATTGCTTAAACAGAATTTATAAAACTCGGGTACATTTTCATTTGCTGTATTATCTACAAAAATGGAATTTCGTAAATTAAGCTGTTTTATGGTGTTAAAAAATTCATTTAAATCCGATTTTTTACCATTTTCCAATTCATTTTTCCAGTTAGATAAAGAAATTCCGGTTTCATTAAATGTCATTTTACGCGAATTGGCAAGGGCAATTACATTTACTTTTAGGCGTAATTCTTTTAATAAAAAATCTTGTTGTTCTTGTAGTTGTTTTAAAAAAATACTACCAACATTTCCAACACCGATGATAAATAAATTTAGGGTTTTATAGGCAGTTTCAAAAAAACATTCGTGAAGGGAATTTAATGCTTTTTTTACATTTTTTTCGGCAATAACCACCGAGATATTGTTTTCGGAAGCACCTTGTGCAATAGCTCTAATATTTACATTATTTTTCCCTAAAGCCATAAACATTTTTCCACTGATACCTTGATGTGCTTTCATATTGTCTCCAACCAAAGCAATTATGGATAGATTTGTTTCTACGGATAAAGGATTTACCTTTTTTGTTAAAATTTCCAATTCAAAAGCCTTGTCAATTGTTTTTTTTGCTTTTTCCACATCTTCGGTATCAATTGCAATACAAATACTGTGTTCTGATGAAGCTTGGGTAATTAATTTTACATTGATACTTTTTTCCGCCAAAGCAGAAAACAATTTACTCGAAAACCCCGGAACGCCAACCATTGCATTACCTTCTAAAGTAATTAAACTAATTTCGTTTATGTTGCTAATTCCTGTGGCAATATTTTGGTTTTTAACATCTGAAGCAATTCGTGTTCCCGCATCTTCGGGTTTAAAAGTATTCTTTATATATATAGGTATGTTTTTTTCTAAAACCGGTTGAATGGTTGGCGGATAAATCACTTTTGCTCCAAAATGTGATAATTCCATTGCTTCTTGATAAGAAATTTCATCAATCACTTTTGCTTGTGTTACTAACTTAGGATTTGCAGTATATAAACCGCTAACATCAGTCCAGATTTCTAATATATTTGCATCTACAATATTTGCTAGTACAGCAGCAGTGTAATCTGAGCCGCCACGACCTAAAGTAGCAGTTTCATCGTTTTTGTTAGAAGCGATAAATCCGCCGATAATATAATTATTTTTATCGTTTTTTTGGATTTCTTTTTTAACCAATGGAATGGTATTTTTAAAGGATACTTTTGCATTTAAAAAGGAATCACCTTCCGTTTTAACGATTTTTTTAGCATCCATTAAATGGGAAGAAATTTGCTTGTTTAATAGTGTATGATAAATAATAACAGAGGATAAATCTTCGCCAAACGAGCTTATTTTTGCCAGTGTTTTATCGGTTAATTCACCTATTAGAAAAATTCCTTTTAAGATTGCCGAAAGAGCTTCAAATTTTACATCTAAAATAGGATTAATTTCCAACTCTAGGTCTTTTACTGTGGTATAATGGCGTTTTTTAATTTCTTCAAAAACAGTTTGATATTCCTTTTGTTCTTTCGCTTTTTGAGCGGTTTCTATTAATAGATTTGTAATTCCGCCAAGGGCAGAAACGACAATTATTTTATCGCATTGCTCACGATTGATTATAGATACAACTTTAAGAATGTTCTCGGCATTTTTTACGGAAGTGCCACCAAATTTTAATACACGCATATCATTTTCAGTTTCAGATAATGCGAATATAAACAATATTCCTAATTTTTTACGGTTTTGTTTTAACACTAATAAAAAAGAATTATTTTTGCGAATGCAAGAAAAGGTACTTATTTTAGATTTTGGCTCACAGTTTACGCAACTTATCGCAAGGCGAATAAGAGAATTAAACATTTTTAGCGAAATTTTCCCATATAATAGTAAGAATTTTAATGTAGCAGATTATAAAGCGGTGATTTTATCCGGTAGTCCTAATTCGGTTACAGGCGACAAAGTTTTACATCCGGATTTGTCGAAAATAAAAGGGCAAAAACCTTTGTTGGCAATTTGTTACGGAGCACAATATTTGGCTCAATTTTTTGGTGGGAAAGTAGGTAATTCCAATTCAAGAGAATATGGTAGGGCAAATTTAACTTATGTAGATGCTACTTGTCCGTTATTTTATGATGTACACGAAGGCTCACAAGTTTGGATGAGTCATAGCGATACTATAATTGAATTACCTAAAAACAGCAAACGAACAGCAAGTACCGAAGATGTAAAAAATGCCGGATTTCGTTTTATCGATGAAGATACTTATGGTATTCAATTTCATCCGGAAGTATATCATTCAACCGACGGAAAAAAAATATTGGAAAATTTTTTAGTGCGTATTGCTAAAATAAAACAAGAATGGACACCAGACGCTTTTGTGGAAAAAACAGTAAACGAATTGCAAAACACAATTGGTAAGGATAAAGTTGTTTTAGGCTTATCAGGAGGTGTAGATTCTACCGTTGCAGCTGTTTTATTAGACAAAGCCATCGGTAAAAACTTATATTGTATCTTTGTTAATAATGGTTTGTTGCGAAAAAACGAATTTCAAAGTGTTTTAGAGCAATATAAACATATGGGATTAAATGTAAAAGGCGTTGATGCTTCGGCACGTTTTTTGTCTGCTCTAAAAGGAATTGAAGATCCTGAGATGAAACGAAAAGCCATAGGTAAAGTATTTATAGATGTTTTTGATGATGAAGCACATCGTATAGAAGATGTAAAATGGCTGGCACAAGGTACTATTTATCCTGATGTTATTGAATCGGTTTCGGTTGACGGAGGTCCTTCGGCAACGATAAAATCGCATCATAATGTTGGTGGTTTGCCCGATTTTATGAAATTAAAAATAGTAGAGCCTTTAAAGATGATTTTTAAAGATGAGGTACGTAGAGTTGGTAAAACCTTAGGGATAGATACCAATTTATTAGAAAGGCATCCTTTTCCGGGGCCGGGATTGGGAATTCGTATTTTAGGCGAAGTAACCGAAGAAAAAGTAAAAATGCTTCAAGAAGTAGATGCTATCTTTATTGAAGGCTTAAAAAACCGAAAACTGTACGATAAAGTGTGGCAAGCAGGAGCGATGTTATTGCCTGTAAATTCGGTTGGTGTGATGGGAGATGAGCGTACTTACGAAAAAGTAGTAGCATTAAGAGCAGTAAGTTCTACCGATGGAATGACAGCAGATTGGGTAGATTTGCCATATGCGTTTTTACAAGAGGTGTCTAACAAAATTATAAATAATGTTAAAGGTGTTAATAGAGTTGTTTACGATATTAGCTCTAAGCCACCAGCAACCATAGAATGGGAATAATTTCACGTGATTAAAAACAACTATAAAAAATGAAAAAAAACATATTAATTCTATCCTTTATTTTATTTGCGTTAACTATGTTTTCGCAAGAAAGGAAATATACCACTTACCGCGTAAAAGCACAAGAAACATTATCTTCGATTGCTCGAAAAATAGGTACAACTACTTATGATTTAGAAAAATTAAATCCTGATGCTAAAGAAGGATTACATGTTGATGAGGTATTAATCATACCTAACCCTAAGTTTAAAAAAACGCTTGCAAAAACTCCTGTTTTTAAATATAGAAAGGTAGTAAAAACAAAACCTGATAACAGAATTTTTAAAGATTCTATTAAAAATGGAATATTATACCACAAAGTAAAGGCAGGCGAAACGGTGTATTCGCTTTCAAAAAAATACAAGGTTAAAAAGAAAAAAATTTTAAAGTTAAACCATTTAAAAAAACGAGCTAAGATAAGTATTGGTCAGATTTTAAAAATTCCAACCAATAAACCGGATACTACTTTGCCAAAACATTTAGTTATAGCTGATACTAATAATTCTAAATATGAAAAATATACTGTAAAACCAAAAGAAACAAAATATAGTTTAGCAAGATTACACAATATAAGTATTGAGCAGTTAGAAGAAATAAATCCTTTTTTAAAGAACAACACACTTAAAGATGGTGATGAGATTTTATTGCCAAAAAACAACACAGAGCTTAAAGATATTGGAAATAAGCAAGAAGAAGAAAATTTATATACTATTACCGAAGACGATACTTTTTTTAATTTTGAACATAATTTAGGGTATAAAAAAGAAGAATTATTGGCTTTAAATCCGCAATTAAAAGAAGGACTTAAAGTAGGAATGCAAATTAAATTACCGGTAAAATCCGAACCAAAAGAAGTTGAAAAATCCTATAAATTGCATCAAGTAGGTTTTCAAGAGACCTTTTATATGTTAAAAAGAAATTATAATGTAACCAAAGAAGAGTTGATTGCTTTAAATCCGGAACTTAAAGACGGATTAAAAGAAGGAATGACGATTAAAATTCCGGTGTATAATAGTGAGCAAACAGAAGATGTTAATGAAATGATTGAAGGTAAAATTATTGGTAAAAATGTTAATTTAGTGATGCTCTTGCCTTTTAAAGCAAATCAAAATATCGATTTTACTAAAAATGATAAACAAACTAAGTTTGCTAAAAAAGTAACCGATTTTTATTTTGGAGCATTAATGGCGTTAGACTCTTTAAAGAAAAAAGGAGTAAATGTTACGTTAAAAGTGTTGGATACAAAAAACGACGTTAATAAAGTTAAAAATATCTTAAACACAACCGATTTTTCTAATACAGATGCGGTAATTGGTCCTTTGGTTTACAGTAAATTTAAAGTTTTTGCTACAAATTTTTCAAAGGATTCCATTCCCTTAATTTCACCGGTTTCTAAAAAAAATCACGCACTAATTTTTAAACCCAATGTGGTGCAAAATTCACCAAAGGCGGAAGATATTGAAAATGTTATGTTGCAATATATAAGAGACAAATACAGAAATCAAAACATTGTAATTGTAGCAGATGAAGGAGAGGAAATAGATACTAAAATTAAACGAGTAAAAGAATTTTTAAAACAGAATGATTCCATAAAAAACATAACAGTTTTAAAAATGGAAAAGAATCAAATTAAAAGGGAGGAATTTGATAAAGTTGTATTAAAAGACAAAGACAATTGGTTTATTTTGGTTACAAATCCTAAAAAAATAATGACAACATCAGTTGTTGTAAATAGTCTAGGAGCTTATCCTTTAGATTTTAATATTACCTTATTTGCCTTGGAGAAAGGTAAAAATTTTATTGAATCAACCTTGTCTAATAAAAATCTAAACCGTTTAAAGGTGCATTTTCCTGTGGTAACTTTCGTAGAAAAGGCAAATCCTAATATTATTGATTTTGAACAAAATTATATTGCAAAATTCGGTTCCGTACCAACAGAGTTTTCATATAAAGGATTCGATACTACATATGATACTGCAATTCGTATAGCTAATTATAAAAAAATGGATGCTGTATATCGTGCAGGAAATTCATACCGAATTGCCGATAAATTTACGTATCAAAAAGTGCCTTATCAAGGGTATTATAATAAAGGAGTGTATATTGTGTATATGAAGGATTTTCAATTTATTGATGCCAATTCCGGCAGCGATAATTTTATTAAACCTGTAATTAATTCCGGTAACGAAGAAAAAAAATAATAAAAATGCATCATTTGTTAAAAAAGATGTACTTTTGCAGTCCAAAATTTAAAGAAGATATGAAAGGAGGTGCTAACAGATGTTAATTATTCCCGTAAAAGACGGAGAGAATATCGACAGAGCGTTAAAACGTTTTAAAAGAAAATTCCAACAGACTAAAACGATGAAGCAATTACGCGAGCGTAAGCAATATGTAAAACCTTCTATCAGTCGTCGTCAACAAAGAATCAAAGCAAAATATGTGCAAAGATTAAGAACAAGCGAAGAATCATAGATTTTTCAGAAGCGATTAATTTTAAATAAATTTTAAGCTTTTAAATATAAACCGTTACCTATAATAATGTATTTTTGTAGTGTTAACGGTTTTTTTTATGGAATTCATTCAAGCATTTTTAGAATATCTTCAATACGAAAAAAAGTATTCCAAACACACGGTTAAATCGTATGAAACGGATTTAATAGATTTTCGTGATTTTATAGAAAACACCTTTCAGACCGGAATAGAAGAACTTCATTACAATCAGATAAGAACTTTTATAGTTTATTTGTCACAACAAAGTTTGAGTAATCGAACGATAAACAGAAAATTAAGTGCTTTAAAAACATTTTATAAATTCTTAGTGAAGACAGAAGTTATAGAAGTTAGTCCATTAGCAAAGCACAAAACTTTAAAAACACCAAAAAAAATCACTATTCCTTTTAATGAAAAAGAAATTTCTAAGGTTTTAGAACAATTTGATAAACAAGAACCATTAGATTTTTCACTTTTAAGAGATAAAACAATCATCTCATTATTATATAGTACCGGAATTCGTAGAGAAGAATTAATACAACTTAAAGTAAAAGATGTGAATTTATCACAAAATACGATTAAAGTTTTAGGAAAAAGAAACAAAGAGCGTATTATTCCTTTAATTAAAAAGGTTAAAGAAGAATTAGAATTGTATTTATTAAAACGCAAAGAAATTGAAACGACGAATGATTACCTTTTTGTAACAGATAAAGGAAAAAAAATATACGGAACATTTGTATATAGACTAATTAATTACTATTTTAGTATCGTTACTACAAAGGTGAAGAAAAGTCCGCATATTATGCGACATGCTTTTGCAACACACTTGATAGATCAAGGGGCAGAGATTAATGCTGTAAAAGAATTATTAGGGCATGCAAGTCTTGCATCAACACAAGTTTATGTAAACAGTAATTTAAAAAAGATAAAAGAGATGTATAACCAAGCTCATCCAAGGAGCAATAAAAAGAAAGATTTATGAAAATTTTAATTGAAGCAGTTAATTTTAATATTGATAAAGGTCTAAAAGCTTATATAGAAAAAAAAATAAACAACCTCGAACGTTTTTACGATCGCATAATTGAAGTGGAGGTTTATTTAAAAGTGCAAAAAACAAGTGATAAAGAAAATAAAATTTCTGAAATTCGTGTTTTTATTCCCGGAGAGGATGTTGTGGTAAAAAAGACAGCAAAAACTTTTGAAGAAGGTGTGTCTGTGGCAGTTGACTCGTTAAAAAGATCATTAAAAAAAGTAAAAGAGAAACAGCGAAGTCATTAATTCAAAAAAAAAATAAAAAAAAAATTAAAAAAAAGTTTTGTAGATTAGAAAAACGTATTACATTTGCACACCGTTAGAGACAAGGTAATTTATTACAAAGTTTCTTGCAGTGAAAAGCCGATGTAGCTCAGCTGGCTAGAGCAGCTGATTTGTAATCAGCAGGTCGTGGGTTCGAGTCCCTCCATCGGCTCCATTTAATAGAAATATTAAATAGTTCTTTAAAATAGTAAAATTGGGGAGATACTCAAGTGGTCAACGAGGACGGACTGTAACTCCGTTGCGCAAGCTTCGAAGGTTCGAATCCTTCTCTCCCCACACTTTTTTGAAGAATAAAAAAATAGGAAACGCACCAATGTTTCTGTAAGAATTAAAAGCGAGAGTAGCTCAGTTGGTAGAGCTTCAGCCTTCCAAGCTGACTGTCGCCGGTTCGAGCCCGGTCTCTCGCTCTTTTTTTTATTAAAAGCCGGTGTAGCTCAGGGGTAGAGCGTTTCCTTGGTAAGGAAGAGGTCACGGGTTCAAATCCCGTCATTGGCTCAAATGTAGGTAGGTTTTTAATTCCTTATTTTTTTAAATATGGAATTTTTGTAATGAAATAATAAGAACACAAATATTATATAACTAGATTTAAAAATTATAAATTATGGCAAAAGAACATTTTGACCGCTCGAAACCACACTTAAACATTGGTACAATTGGTCACGTAGATCACGGTAAAACTACCTTGACTGCTGCAATCACAAAAGTTTTAGCGGATAAAGGATTATCTGAAGTTAAAGACTTTGATCAAATTGATAATGCTCCTGAAGAAAAAGAAAGAGGTATTACAATTAACACTTCTCACGTTGAATATCAAACAGCAAACCGTCACTACGCACACGTAGATTGTCCAGGTCACGCCGATTATGTAAAGAACATGGTTACAGGTGCTGCTCAAATGGATGGTGCTATTTTAGTTGTAGCTGCTACTGATGGGCCAATGCCTCAAACTCGTGAACACATCTTATTAGGTCGCCAAGTTGGTATTCCTAGAATGGTTGTATTTATGAACAAAGTAGATATGGTTGATGATGAAGAATTATTAGAATTAGTAGAAATGGAAATCCGTGAATTGTTAGATTTCTATGAATATGATGGTGATAACACTCCTGTAATTGCAGGCTCTGCTTTAGGTGCTTTAAATGGTGAGCAAAAATGGGTAGATACTGTAATGGAATTAATGGATGCTGTTGATTCTTGGATTGAATTACCTGCGCGTGATGTAGATAAAGATTTCTTAATGCCAGTTGAAGATGTATTCTCTATTACAGGTCGTGGTACAGTTGCTACCGGTCGTATCGAAACCGGAGTTGCAAATACCGGAGATCCTGTTGATATTATTGGTATGGGAGCTGATAAATTAACTTCTACAATTACAGGAGTTGAAATGTTCCGTAAGATATTAGATAGAGGTGAAGCCGGAGATAATGTTGGTATCTTATTAAGGGGAATCGAAAAATCAGCAATCAAAAGAGGAATGGTAATCTGTAAGCCAGGTTCTGTTACACCTCATGATAAATTTAAAGCTGAGGTATATATCCTTAAAAAAGAAGAAGGTGGTCGTCATACACCATTCCATAATAACTACAGACCTCAGTTCTATGTACGTACAACTGATGTTACTGGTACTATTAATTTACCAGAAGGAGTTGAAATGGTAATGCCTGGTGACAACTTAACAATTACTGTTGATTTACACCAACCAATTGCAATGAATGTAGGTTTACGTTTCGCAATCCGTGAAGGTGGTAGAACAGTAGGTGCCGGTCAGGTAACTGAAATTTTATAGTACTTTAAAGTACTGTTTAAATATAAATGAGGTGTTCCGATTTTTATCGGAACGCCTTGATTTATACGGGCGTAGCTCAGTTGGTAGAGCACTGGTCTCCAACACCAGGTGTCGGGAGTTCGAGTCTCTCCGCCCGTGCATTGAAATTAAAAAGTATTACAAAGTAATTTGTAAATAACAAATAAAAATATGGGAATTGTAAATTACATTAAAGAATCTTACAAAGAATTAACTCAAGAAGTTACTTGGATATCTTTAGAAGAGGCACAAAAACAAACTATTTTAGTAGTTGTTTTTACTGTCATCTTTTCTTTGGCTGTTTTTATCACGGATAAGACTATTCAAACAATGTTGGATAATCTTTATCGATTGTTCATATAACCATATAATTGATAAGATATGTCTGATGATGGTAAAAAATGGTACGTAGTTCGTGCTATCGGTGGTAAAGAAAATAAGGTTAAATCTTATATTGAAAATGAAATTTCAAGATTAGGATTATCTGATTATGTTGAAGAAATTTTAGTACCAACAGAAAAAGTTATTCAAATTCGAAAAGGTAAAAAATATAACATGGAAAAAGTTTACTTTCCGGGTTATATCATGATTAAAGCAAATCTTAGTGGTGAAGTACCACATGCTATAAAATCAGTTACCGGTGTTATCGGGTTCTTAGGTGAAACTAAAGGTGGTGATCCGGTTCCTCTTAGAAATGCAGAAGTCAATAGAATGTTAGGTAAAGTTGATGAATTGGCTATTCAAAATGAGAATGTAGCAATACCATTTGTTATTGGAGAAACTGTAAAAGTTGTCGATGGTCCTTTTAATGGTTTTGAAGGTACTATTGAAAAAATAAATGAAGAAAAACGTAAACTTGAAGTAATGGTTAAGATTTTTGGAAGAAAAACGCCATTAGAATTAAGTTATATGCAAGTTAATAAAATATCATAAATGTTACATAATTAGTGTATTCTTAGCTTCCAATTAAGAATATTCAAATTTAAACTATTATAAAAATGGCAAAAGAAGTTAGTAAAGTTGTAAAACTACAAGTTCGTGGAGGTGCTGCAAACCCATCACCACCTGTAGGACCAGCTCTTGGTGCCGCCGGTGTTAATATCATGGAGTTCTGTAAGCAGTTTAATGCTAGAACACAAGATAAGCAAGGTAAAGTTTTACCTGTTGCAATTACCGTTTATACTGATAAATCATTCGATTTTGTTGTAAAAACACCTCCGGCTGCAGTACAATTGTTAGAAGCAGCTAAAATAAAAAAAGGTTCCGGTGAACCAAATAGAAAAAAAGTGGCAAGTGTTACTTGGGATCAAATTAAAGCAATTGCTGAAGATAAGATGGCTGATTTAAATGCCTTTCAAATCGAATCTGCAATGTTGATGATTGCCGGTACTGCTCGCTCTATGGGTATAACTGTTAAAGGAGAAGCTCCTGTTAAAAATTAAAATAAAATGGCAAGAGTAACAAAAAAACAAAAAGAATTCAGAGCAAAAATAGATCCAAATAAACAGTATTCTCTTTCTGAGGCTTCTAGTTTGGTTAAAGAAGTGTCTAAAGTTAATTTCGACCCTTCCGTTGATTTGGCTATTCGTTTAGGTGTAGATCCTAGAAAAGCAGATCAAATGGTTCGTGGTGTGGTGACTTTACCTCACGGAACCGGTAAAGATATTAAAGTTTTGGCTTTAGTAACACCGGATAAAGAAGCAGATGCTAAAGCAGCTGGAGCTGATTATGTTGGATTAGACGAGTACCTTCAAAAAATTAAAGGAGGATGGACGGATGTAGATGTTATTGTAACCATGCCTAGTATTATGGGTAAATTAGGACCTTTAGGTCGTATTTTAGGACCAAGAGGTTTAATGCCAAATCCTAAAACAGGTACAGTAACTATGGATGTTGCAAAAGCTGTTGCTGCAGTAAAGGCCGGTAAAATTGATTTTAAAGTTGATAAAACCGGAATTATTCATGCTGCTATCGGTAAAGCATCTTTTGATGCTAAAAAAATCGAAGAAAACGCACAAGAATTATTGCAAACAGTGATTAAATTAAAACCAAGTACTGCTAAAGGTACTTATGTGAAAAGCATTTTTATGTCAAGTACCATGAGTCCTAGTATAGAAATTGATACTAAATCAGTTTAAGCAGGTTAAAAACATGTAATTATGACTAGAGAAGAGAAATCAATAGTAATAGACAATTTAACAAGCACATTAACTGATACAAATATCATCTATTTAGCAGATATATCAGGATTAAATGCACAGACAACTTCTGATCTTAGAAGAGCTTGTTACAAAGCTAATATTAAATTAGCTGTAGTGAAAAATACCTTGCTTGAAAAAGCAATGGAGAAATCAGATAAAGACTTTGGTGATTTGCCAACAGTTCTTAAAGGTAATACTTCTATGATGATTGCTGAGGTAGGTAATGCACCTGCAAAAGTAATCAAAGAATTTAGAAAGAAAAACAAAAAACCAATTCTTAAAGGTGCATTTGTTGAAGAAGCTATCTATATAGGCGATGAGCAATTAGATACTTTAGTAAGCATTAAATCTAAAGAAGAATTAGTTGGTGATATCATTACATTGTTACAGTCACCTGCTAAAAATGTTATTTCAGCATTGCAATCAGGTGGTAATAAATTATCCGGTATTATCAAAACTTTATCTGAAAAATAAAATTAAACACACAATAAACTAAATAATAAAATTAAAAATTAATAAAATGGCAGAATTAAAAGATTTCGCAGAACAATTAGTTAACTTAACAGTAAAAGAAGTAAACGAATTAGCTACAATTTTAAAAGAAGAATACGGTATCGAACCAGCAGCAGCAGCAGTAGCAGTAGCAGGTCCAGCAGCAGGTGGAGCTGATGCAGCTGAAGAAAAAACCGAATTTGATGTAATCTTAAAAGCACCGGGAGGTTCTAAATTAGCAGTTGTAAAATTAGTTAAAGAATTAACTGGTTTAGGCTTAAAAGAAGCTAAAGGTATTGTAGATAGTGCACCAGCACCAATTAAAGAAGGTGTATCTAAAGATGAGGCTGAAGGTCTTAAAAAATCTTTAGAAGAAGCAGGAGCAGAGGTAGAACTTAAATAAGTTCAATTTTACCTATCTTGGTTCTATAAAGTATAAAATCAAGGTAGAAATTATAGGTTTAGGTCTTTCGCGTTTAGCGGACAGACCTAAACCATTTTGCGTATATTGTCGTTACGTATTATATTAGTTTTCAACCATTTAAATATTTCTTCATTTGGCAACAACAAATACATCCGAAAGAAAAAGTTTCGCTTCAGCGAAAAAAATAATGGAATATCCTGATTTCTTGGATATTCAAGTTAAATCCTTTAAAGACTTCTTTCAATTAGAAACGAAGGCAGATGAGAGAGAAAATGAGGGATTGTTTAAAACATTCTCAGAAATTTTTCCTATCTCTGATACTCGTAATAATTTCGTATTAGAATTTTTAGATTATTTTGTTGATCCTCCAAGATATTCAATACAAGAATGTATTGAAAGAGGTTTAACATACAGCGTTCCTTTAAAGGCACGTTTAAAATTATACTGTACCGATCCTGAACACGAAGATTTTGAAACAATCGTTCAAGATGTATATTTAGGTACTATTCCGTATATGACGAATAGTGGTACCTTTATTATCAATGGTGCAGAAAGGGTAGTTGTTTCGCAATTACACCGTTCTCCGGGAGTTTTCTTCGGACAATCATTCCATGCAAATGGAACAAAATTATATTCAGCCAGAGTAATCCCTTTTAAAGGTTCTTGGATCGAATTTGCTACCGATATCAATCACGTAATGTACGCGTATATCGATAGAAAGAAAAAATTACCGGTAACAACTCTATTTAGAGCAATCGGTTTTGAAAGAGATAAAGATATTTTAGAATTATTCGATTTAGCAGACGAAGTAAATGTTTCTAAATCCGGACTAAAAAAAGTTTTAGGTCGTACACTTGCCGCCAGAGTTTTAAAAACTTGGTTTGAAGATTTTGTTGATGAAGATACAGGTGAAGTGGTTTCTATAGAAAGAAATGAAATTGTTTTAGATCGTGAAACGGTACTTGAAAAAGAACATATCGATGAAATTATCGAATCCGGAGCTAAAACCATTCTTTTACACAAAGAAGATAATCAATCGCAAGATTATGCGATTATTCATAATACCTTACAAAAAGATCCTACCAATTCTGAAAAAGAAGCAGTAGAACATATTTATAGACAATTACGTAATGCAGAACCGCCTGATTATGAAACGGCAAAAGGTGTAATTAATAAATTATTCTTTTCAGAACAACGTTATAATTTAGGTGAAGTTGGGCGTTTTAGAATGAATAAACGTCTTGGTTTAGATGAACCAATTGATCAAAAAGTTTTAACTAAACGTGATATTATTACGATTATTAAAAACTTAATCCAATTAGTTAATTCTAAGGCCGAAGTAGATGATATTGATCACTTGTCTAATCGTCGTGTACGTACAGTTGGTGAACAATTAGCATCTCAATTTGGTGTTGGTTTATCTCGTATGGCTCGAACCATTCGTGAGCGTATGAACGTTCGTGATAATGAGGTTTTTACGCCAATTGATTTAATTAACGCAAAGACTTTGTCTTCTGTTATTAATTCTTTCTTTGGTACAAACCAATTATCTCAATTTATGGATCAAACCAATCCTTTAGCTGAGATTACACATAAACGTAGATTATCCGCTTTAGGTCCCGGAGGTTTATCCAGAGAAAGAGCAGGATTTGAGGTTCGTGACGTACACTATACACACTACGGAAGACTTTGTCCTATTGAAACTCCTGAAGGACCGAATATTGGATTGATTTCATCTCTTGCAGTTTATGCAAAAGTGAATTACTTAGGATTCTTAGAAACTCCTTATCGCAAAGTAGAAGAAGGTAAAGTAGATTTAGATGACAAACCAATTTATTTATCTGCCGAAGAGGAAGAAGGTAAAAAAATTGCACAATCTAATTTAGAATTAGAAGATACAGGAAAAATTGCTCCGGAACGTGTTGTTGCTCGTGAAGAAGGTGATTTCCCGGTTGTTTCTTCAACTGAAATTGATTATATGGATGTGTCTCCTAATCAGATTTCTTCTATATCGGCATCTTTAATTCCGTTTTTGGAGCACGATGATGCCAACCGTGCATTGATGGGATCTAATATGATGCGTCAAGCAGTACCTTTAATGAGACCGGAATCTCCTATTGTAGGAACAGGTTTGGAACGTAGAGTTGCTAAAGATTCACGTATTTTAATTAATGCGGAAGGTTCAGGAGAAGTAGTTTATGTAGATTCTGATAAAATTACTATAAAATATGATCGCTCCGAAGAAGAGCGTATCATAAGTTTTGAAGAAGACGAAAAAACATATAACCTAATTAAATTTAGAAAAACAAATCAAGGAACTTGTATTAATCTACATCCTATCGTTAAAGTAGGAGATCGTGTAGAAGAAGGACAAGTACTTTGTGAAGGTTATGCTACTCAAAGTGGCGAGTTAGCTTTAGGTAGAAATATGAAAGTAGCTTTTATGCCTTGGAAAGGGTATAATTTTGAGGATGCGATTGTTATTTCTGAAAGAGTTGTTCGTGAAGATATCTTTACTTCTATTCATATTGATGAATATTCATTAGATGTTAGAGATACTAAATTAGGTGCCGAAGAATTAACAAATGATATACCTAATGTAAGCGAAGAAGCTACTAAAAACTTAGATGAAAACGGAATGATCCGTATTGGTGCCGAAGTAAAACCCGGAGATATTTTAATTGGTAAAATTACTCCTAAAGGAGAGTCAGACCCAACTCCTGAAGAAAAATTACTTCGTGCTATTTTTGGTGATAATGCAGGTGATGTTAAAGATGCTTCTTTAAAAGCTTCTCCATCACTTAAAGGTGTTGTTATTGATAAAAAATTATTCCAAAGAGTTGTTAAAGATAAAGCAAAACGTATTCAAGATAAGCAAGATATTGCCGATTTAGAAGTGAAGTTTTCAGCGAAAGCGGATAAATTACGTGATGTATTGGTTGAAAAATTATTTACCTTAGTTAGTGGTAAAACATCACAAGGTGTGCAAAATGATTTAGGGGAAGAAATTCTTCCTAAAGGAAAAAAATTCACCATGAAAATGTTGAATACTGTAACGGATTTTGAACATTTAACTAAGGGTAGATGGACAACGGATGATAATTTAAATAACCAGATTAATCGTTTAATTCACAATTATAAAATAAAAGTGAATGACATTCAGGGTTCTTTACGTAGAGCAAAATTTGCAATTACTGTTGGAGATGAATTACCGGCCGGAATTTTAAAATTAGCAAAAATTTACATCGCTAAAAAACGTAAGTTAAAAGTTGGAGATAAAATGGCGGGACGTCACGGTAATAAAGGTATTGTTGCTCGTATTGTGCGTGCCGAAGATATGCCTTTCTTAGAAGATGGAACTCCGGTAGATATTGTACTTAATCCTTTAGGTGTACCTTCTCGTATGAATATTGGTCAGATTTATGAAACTGTTCTTGGTTGGGCAGGTCAAAAGTTAGGTAAGAAGTACGCAACTCCAATTTTTGATGGAGCTAGTTTACCTCAAATTACTGAACTTACCAATAAAGCAGGTGTTCCTGAATTTGGTCATACCTATCTATACGATGGAGGAACAGGTGAACGTTTTGATCAACCGGCAACTGTTGGTGTAATTTATATGATTAAATTAGGTCATATGATTGAAGATAAAATGCATGCTCGTTCCATTGGACCTTACTCTTTAATTACACAACAACCTCTTGGTGGTAAAGCACAATTTGGAGGACAGCGTTTTGGTGAGATGGAGGTTTGGGCTCTTGAGGCTTATGGTGCTTCTGCTACACTTAGAGAAATATTAACGGTTAAATCCGATGATGTTCTTGGTAGAGCAAAAACATACGAATCTATTGTAAAAGGTGAAGTATTACCGGAACCTGGATTACCTGAATCCTTTAACGTGTTAATGCACGAATTAAAAGGTCTGGCATTAGATGTACGATTGGAAGATAAAAATGGTATGGATATTAATGCAGACAATAACTAAAAACGAATTGAAGATTTTATAAAATGGCAAAAAGAAATAAAAAATATTCCGTTAAAAAGTTTGATAGAATTTCAATTGGTTTAGCATCACCTGAGAAAATTCTTAAAGCTTCAAGAGGTGAAGTGTTAAAACCTGAAACTATTAACTATCGTACGCATAAACCGGAGCGTAATGGTCTTTTTTGTGAGCGTATATTCGGTCCTGTAAAAGATTATGAATGTGCTTGTGGAAAGTACAAACGTATTCGTTATAAAGGTATTGTTTGTGATCGTTGTGGTGTTGAAGTTACCGAGAAAAAGGTTCGTAGAGACCGTGTTGGTCATATTGATTTAGTAGTTCCTGTTGCTCATATCTGGTATTTTAGATCATTACCAAATAAAATGGGTTACCTTTTAGGCTTGCCGTCTAAAAAATTAGACATGATAATTTACTACGAAAGATATGTAGTGATTCAACCCGGAATTGCAAAAAATGCTGAAGGTGAACCTTTGCAAAAAATGGATTTCTTAACGGAAGAAGAGTACTTAGATATTTTAGATACCCTTCCGCAAGAAAACCAATATTTGGATGATAACGATCCAGATAAATTTATTGCTAAAATGGGTGCTGAGTGCCTTAAAGATTTATTATCTAGAATTGATTTAGATGAATTATCTTACGAATTAAGACATAAAGCAAATACCGAAACGTCTAAACAACGTAAAACAGAAGCATTAAAACGTTTAAATGTTGTTGAAGCATTTAGAGATGCTAATAAAAATAGAGAAAACAAGCCGGAATGGATGGTTGTGGATGTAATTCCTGTTATTCCACCGGAACTTAGACCATTAGTGCCTTTAGATGGAGGTCGTTTTGCAACATCAGATTTAAATGATTTGTATCGTAGAGTAATCATTAGAAACAATCGTTTAAAACGTTTGGTGGAAATTAAAGCTCCGGAAGTTATTTTACGTAATGAAAAACGAATGTTACAAGAATCTGTCGATTCATTATTCGATAATACACGTAAATCTTCTGCGGTTAAAACATTAAATAACCGTCCGTTAAAATCATTATCCGATTCCCTTAAAGGAAAACAAGGACGTTTCCGTCAAAATTTATTAGGTAAACGTGTGGATTATTCTGCTCGTTCGGTAATTGTTGTAGGTCCGGATTTGAAATTATACGAATGTGGATTGCCAAAAGATATGGCAGCTGAATTATACAAACCTTTTATTATTAGAAAATTAATAGAAAGAGGAATTGTAAAAACAGTTAAATCCGCCAAAAAAATAATCGATAGAAGAGAGCCGGTTGTTTGGGATATTTTAGAAAATATCTTAAAAGGACATCCTGTTTTATTAAACCGTGCACCTACTTTGCACCGTTTAGGAATTCAAGCTTTTCAACCTAAATTAATTGAAGGAAAAGCAATTCGTTTGCACCCTTTAGTGTGTACAGCATTTAATGCGGATTTTGATGGTGATCAAATGGCAGTACATTTACCTTTAGGTCCTGAAGCTATTTTAGAATCACAATTGTTAATGTTGGCTTCACATAACATTTTAAATCCTGCTAATGGAGCTCCGATTACGGTACCATCACAGGATATGGTTCTTGGTCTTTATTATATGACCAAAGAACGTATTTCTACCAAAGATGTGAAAATTAAAGGTGAAGGACTTACTTTTTACTCTCCTGAGGAAGTAAATATTGCATTTAACGAAGGTAAAGTTGATTTGAATGCCAAAATTAAAGTAAGAACTCAAGACATTGAAAATGAAAAAGAGGTTACAAAAATTATAGATACTACTGTTGGTCGTGTTTTATTTAACCAAGTAGTGCCAAAAGAAGCAGGTTATATTAATGAAGTATTGACTAAAAAATCTTTACGAGATATTATTGGTAATGTATTAAAAGTAACCAGTGTTCCTGTTGTTGCAGAGTTTTTGGATAACATCAAAAATATGGGATTCCAATTTGCATTTAAAGGAGGTTTATCTTTTAGTTTAGGAGATATTATTATTCCGGATGCAAAACCACAATTGATAGAAAGAGCAAATAAAGAGGTAGAGGCTATTTGGGATTCTTATAATATGGGAATGTTAACAAACCAAGAGCGTTATAACCAAATTATTGATATTTGGGGGTCTACCAATAATGAGTTAACCGAGCTTTCTATGAAAACGCTTCGTGAAAACCAAGCAGGATTCAACTCCGTTTATATGATGTTGGATTCCGGAGCAAGGGGTTCTAAAGAGCAAATTAGACAGTTAACCGGTATGCGTGGATTGATGGCAAAACCTAAAAAATCTACTTCCGGAGGTGGTCAAATTATTGAAAACCCGATTCTTTCTAACTTTAAGGAAGGATTATCGATTTTAGAATATTTTATCTCTACACACGGTGCCCGTAAAGGACTTGCAGATACGGCGTTAAAAACAGCCGATGCAGGATATTTAACCCGTCGTTTGGTAGATGTATCGCAAGATGTAATTGTAAACGAAGAAGATTGTCACACTTTAAGAGGTTTAGAAGTTTCAGCACTAAAGAAAAATGATGAGATTTTAGAAACTTTGGGTGAACGTATCCAAGGTAGAATTACATTAAATGATGTGTACAATCCTAGAACAGGAGAAATTATTGTTCCGGCAAATACCGAATTAACTGAAGAATTAGTTAAAGAAATTGAAGATGCCGAAGTATTAAGTGTTGAAGTAAGATCAGCCTTAACTTGTGAATCTAAAAGAGGAATTTGTGCTAAATGTTACGGCCATAGTTTATCTACTTTAAAAATGGTTCAAAGAGGTGAAGCTGTTGGTGTAATTGCCGCACAATCTATTGGAGAGCCGGGAACACAGTTAACTTTACGTACGTTCCACGTTGGAGGTATTGCAGGAAACATTTCTGAAGAAAATAAATTGGTTGCTAAATTCTCCGGAATTGCAAAAATTGAAGATTTAAAAACTGTAAAAGGAGAAGATACCGAAGGTACCGAAGTAGATATTATTATTTCAAGAACTTCTGAAGTAAAAATATTAGACCCGAAATCCGGTAATGTTTTAAGTACGAATATTTTACCTTATGGTTCTTATTTATACAAACACGATGGTGATAAAGTAGCTAAAGAAGAAGTAATTTGCCAATGGGATCCATTTAATGCCGTTATTGTTTCTGAGTTTGCAGGTAAAATTGAATATGAAAACATTGAAACAGGTGTTAATGTAAAAATTGAAATCGATGAACAAACAGGTTTCCAAGAAAAGGTAATTACAGAATCTAAAAACAAGAAAATTATTCCTACTTTATTGCTTAAAAACTCTAAAGGAGAAGTGTTGCGTTCATACAGTTTACCTGTTGGAGCTCACTTAATCGTAGATGATGGTGAAAAAGTGAAAGCAGGTAAAATCTTGGTTAAAATTCCTAGAAAAGCAGGTAAAGCAGGAGATATTACAGGAGGTTTACCAAGAGTAACAGAATTGTTTGAAGCTCGTAATCCTTCTAATCCTGCAGTAGTTAGTGAGATTGATGGTGTGGTTTCTTATGGTAAAATAAAACGTGGTAACCGTGAAATTATCGTAGAATCAAAATCCGGTATTGTTAAAAAATACTTGGTTAAATTGTCTAAACAAATTTTGGTTCAAGAAAATGATTTTGTTAAAGCAGGTATGCCTTTATCAGATGGAGCAATAACACCAAATGATATTTTACGTATTCAAGGACCAAGTAAGGTACAAGAGTATATTGTAAACGAAATACAAGATGTGTATCGTTTACAAGGTGTAAAAATTAATGATAAACACTTTGAGGTTGTTGTAAGACAAATGATGCAAAAAGTAAAAATCATTGATTCAGGTGATACTATTTTCTTAGAAAACCAATTGGTGCATAAAAACGATTTTATTGAAGTAAATGATTCTATTTACGGAATGAAAGTTGTTGTTGATGCAGGTGATTCAGAAGAATTAAAAGAAGGAATGATTGTCTCTGTTCGTAAATTAAGAGATGAAAACTCCAAATTACGTAGAGAAGATAAGCGACTTGTAGAAGCTCGTGATGCAGTTCCGGCAACGGCTGAACCTGTATTGCAAGGTATTACGAGAGCTTCTTTACAAACCAAATCATTTATTTCGGCAGCTTCGTTCCAGGAAACAACCAAAGTATTAAATACTGCGGCAGTAAGCGGAAAAGTAGATTACTTAGAAGGTCTGAAAGAAAATGTTATTGTTGGTAAGAAAATTCCTGCAGGTACAGGTATGCGTGAATATGATAATATTATCGTTGGATCTATACATGATATCAAAGAAGAGGAAGATGTGATAGAAGAATAGATTTTATTCTTTAAATATTGTAAAAGCACTGTTGAATTTGTATATTTGACAGTGCTTTTTGCATATTGTAATATTATTCAACTTTAAATTAAAAAAAATGTCAGACAATAAAAATCAAAATAAAAACAATCTTAATATTGAATTAGATGAAAAAATAGCAGATGGTACTTATGCCAATTTGGCTGTTATAAATCATTCTCCATCTGAGTTTGTATTGGATTTTATTAAAATAATGCCTGGAGTTCCTAAGGCAAAAGTAAAATCTAGAATCATTTTAACACCGCAGCACGCGAAGCGTTTTATGAAGGCATTACAAGAAAATGTACATCGTTTTGAGTCTGCTCATGGTGAAATCACTGAATTTGGGCAACCAAATATGCCAATGAATTTTGGACCGGCCGGAGAAGCATAAAAATCGCTTTTATTTATCATATATCCTGTTTTAATAGAATATCTTTGCACTTTTAAAAATTTAAACAGTGCAATTAAAACAATATACCAAAGAATTTAAAACAAATTTAGCGTTGGCTTATCCTGTTATAATCGGACAAGTAGGCCATCTTATGATTGGAATGGCAGATGATATGATGGTTGGACGTTTTTTAGGTCCGATTTCATTAGCAGCAACTTCTTTGGGGAATAGTTTGATTTTTATAGCTATGTCTATTGGAATTGGATTTTCGTTTGCAATTACACCGTTAATTGCCGAAGCGGATGGCGAAAAAAACGCAAAAAAAGGAAGACTTTATTTTAACCATTCAATGTTAATGATGCTTTTATTGGCACTTGCTTTGGTTTTAATGATGTTTGGGTTATCTTTTGTTTTAGAGCATTTAGACCAAGATCCTCATGTGGTAGTATTGGCAAAACCATATTATAAAATAGTCGCACTTTCTATATTTCCGATGCTTTTATTTCAAGGACTGAAACAGTTTTCTGATGGTCTTTCAAAAACAAAATTTGCGATGCAAGTAACACTGATTACCGTATTAATCAATATTGTTTTGAACTATATATTAATTACCGGTTGGCAATTTTTTCCTAAAATGGGAATTTCAGGTGCTGCATTAGGAACTTTAATCTCTCGCATAATTATGGTGCTTTTGATGTTTTATAATATTAAACATCGTAGTATTTTTAAACCTTTTATAAAGCCTTTAAAATTGGAGGAATTCAAACTTTCTATTTTTAAAAAAATCGGTAGTATTGGTATTCCTTCTTCCCTGCAAATGCTTTTTGAAGTAGGAATTTTTACGGCATCCATTATCTTGGCAGGTATGATTGGAGCGTATCCACAGGCAGCAAATCAAATAGCCATAAAATTAGCATCAGCTACTTTTATGATTTCTGTTGGAGTAGGAGTTGCTACTACCATTCGTGTTGGTAATCAGAAAGGATTGGGCAATTTTAAGGATTTACGAAGAATTGCTATCTCAAATTTTCTTCTTATAATAGTTATTATGTCTTTTTTTAGTGTATTGTTTATATTGTTAAAAGATGAATTACCATTATTGTTCACAACCGACAAAGAGGTGATACAAATCGCTTCAGGATTGTTGGTTTTGGTTGGTATTTTTCAAATTTCGGATGGTTTACAAGCTGTTGTTCTTGCTGCATTACGTGGTTTACAAGATGTAAAAACACCAACTGTAATAACATTTATTTCATATTGGATTATTGGTTTCCCTATTTGTTATTATTTGGGTTTAAAAACTGAATTTCAAACTTTTGGAATTTGGATTGGTTTGCTAATTAGTCTTACCGTTTCTGCTTTTCTGCTTCTTTTACGGTTTAATTATCTTACTAAAAAATTGCGTTAATTTTATTTTGTATATTTAGTTGCTCTAACTAAAATACAAAATATGAAAAAAATGATACTTTTATTTGTTATATTATTTGTTGTAATACTTATAATATATATGATTCCTGCTATTCGAAAAGATTTTTTTAAATCGTATTCTAAAAAAGACACTGCAAGTATGTCGTTAGATGAATTTATGCAAAAACCAACCAAAACTATTGAAGTTGCTGGGATAAAATGGCAATATTTAACTTACGGAAATGGCGATAAAACTATTGTTTTCGCTCACGGTATGGGAGGAGCTTATAATCTCTGGTGGCAACAAATGGCGTATTTTAAAGATCATTATCGTGTTTTATCTTATAGTTTACCTGAAGAAATTAATAATTTGGAAGATGCATCCAAAGGAATTCTGAAGATTTTGGAAAAAGAAAAAATAGAAAATTTTTATTTGGTAGGAACTTCTATGGGAGGATATATTGCTCAATATTTAACACATAAAATTCCCGAAAGGATTGAAAAAGTAGTGTTTTCCAATACATTTCCGCCAAATATACTTATAGAGACTAAAAATAAAAAGAAAAGTGAGATTATTCCTTGGATGCCGGAAATTTTGATTTCGTATTTCGGTCAAAAAAAGTTGCATTCCGATATTGTTCCGGCAGCAAATAATTCTAAATTATTAGAGGCTTTTTTGCCGAGTTTGCCTTTTTCTAAAAAACAATTTATTAATAGGTATTATGTTGTTGTTGATAAATTCATTCCAACACCTTGTTTGTATAAAATAAAACGAATACCTAAATTAATTATCGAATCGGATAACGATCCTTTGGTAGAGAAATCGTTACGTGAAAATTTAAAAGAAACGTATCCTGATGCTTCTGTTTTTACATTTCATAATCAAGGACATTTTCCTTATATAAATGACGCCGATAAATACAATAAAGTTTTAGATGATTTTTTTAAATCTGAAAATGAATACAAAAAATTAGAACAAACAATTGCTAGTTATTTTAACGGAAGACGTGATGCAAATATTACTTTATTACAACAAGCATTCTCTAAAAACGCAAATTTATTTACTGTTAAGAATTCTGTAATTCTTAAAATATCTTTAGAAAATTACTTTAAAAAAGTTATGCAAGATGGTAAGACCAAAGTTAAAACAACTATTTTAAATGCAGATATTCTAAGAAATATGGCAATTTGTAAAACACGTTTTGATTATCCTAATAAATCGTATGTTGATTATTTAACCTTATTAAAAGTGAAGGATAACTGGAAAATCACTACTAAAAATTTTGTTTTGTTAGATGAAAAATAAAGATTTTATATTCTTTGATAGATTTACTACCAAGAAATTTTTACTTTTTGGTTTAGGCGTAATTTTATTTGTAAATATTATCTTGTTCCCCTTTTTACCTAAAGCTCTTGGAATAACAATTTCTCCTGAAAATATATTGGATTTAAAATTTGGATATAATAAAACAGATGTGTTTAACATCTTTAATAATCTAAGGGAAGAAGGCAGGCAAGCATATAAGTTTTTTGATTTATTTGTGGATATGCCGTATTTGATTTTCTATACCTTTTATTATGTGGTTTTAATGTATTATTTATTAAAAATGAGAAATGTAAATACACCATTTTTGTTAATCTTTCCTTTTTTAATTGGTTTGTTTGATTTTTTGGAAAATATAGGAATCCTAATTTTACTAAAACAACATCCTGATTTAAATGTTAAAATGGTGTTTTTTACTTCGTTGTTTACAATATTAAAATGGAGTTTTGCTCTTTTAACTTTAATTTCAGTTTTATTTTTATTCTTTTTTTATGGAAAAAAAACAAAAAATTAATATTATTGGTAGCGGTGTTATTGGT
This sequence comes from Flavobacteriaceae bacterium, assembly GCA_026988395.1. Taxonomy (GTDB): domain Bacteria; phylum Bacteroidota; class Bacteroidia; order Flavobacteriales; family Flavobacteriaceae; genus S010-17. The sequence goes on from JALSLI010000109.1 coordinate 46,550, forward strand.
TTAACTACAGCCGTTTATCTTCAAAATAAAGGTTTTGAAGTTACGATTTACACCAAAGAAATGCCGAGTGAAACAACATCAGCGGTTGCAGCCGCAATTTGGTTTCCGTATAATGTATCTCCAAAAGAAAAGGTTTCATTATGGAGTAAATTCACTTATCAATATTTTAGCAAACTTGCTTTAAACTCTCGTTCCGGAGTGCAATTTGTTCCGGTAACGATTATTGAAAAAACAATGGAAGATTGTTGGTGGTTAGAGGCAATTCCTAATCAAAATTATACAAAAATTCCGTTTAAAGATTTACCTTTGGGTTATAATATTGGTTTTAAAGTAAACATTCCTTTTATAGAATCATCGGTTTTTTTGGACTTTTTATTGCAGAAATTTTTAATGAATGGAGGTAAAATCATTCAAAAAGAAATTATGTCTTTTGCGGAATTAGATGCAGAAATTCCTATTGTAAATTGTTCTGGTTTAGGAGCAATAGAATTGTGTGAGGATGAAGAGTTGTTTCCTGTAAAAGGTCAAATTGTTACCGTACCAAAACAAGCAAAAATAAACTCCTTAATTGTAAATTATAATATAGATACAAAAGGAGAGGAGCTCATTTACATTATTGTAAGAAATAATGATATTGTTTTAGGTGGCACATCGGTAAACGGTAATTTTGATAAGACTATTGATAATGAAGTTTCTACAAAAATTATAGAGCGATGTAAAGGTATTTTACCAAATTTAAAGAATACGAATATTATTAAAGAAAAGGTTGGTTTAAGACCCAAAAGATTATCCATTCGTTTGGAAAAAGAAGGAAATATTATTCATAATTATGGTCACGGCGGAGCAGGTTTTACCGTATCTTGGGGTTGTGCCGATTCTGTTTATAATATGTTGTTGTAATCTTGTAAATTGTTGTAAGTTTATGCACTAAATTAGGTTAGTTAAATGGGAATTGTATTTAAACAATCGGCTTGGAACACGATATTTATCTTTTTGGGATTTTTCTTTGGCGGAATTAACACCTTGTTTTTATACACACATTTTTTAGACCCTGATTATTACGGTTTAATTACCTTTATTTTATCTACTGCCGCAGTATTATTGCCTATTTTGATTTTTGGAATGCAGGCTACGGTTATAAAGTTTTTTTCAACTTATAAAACCAATCAAGATAAAGACGCATTTTTGACAAAATCCTTGTTTTTGCCTTTATTGGTAATTGTTCCTGTTGGTATTTTAGGAATGTTTTTTTATGATGAAGTAGCCAATTTAATTTCAAAGAAAAATCCGATTATTAAAAATTATGCCTATTTAATTTTTATTGTTGCGATTTTTATGGGTTATTTTGAATTGTTTTATGCTTGGAGTAAAGTACAATTACAATCGGTTTTTGGTAATTTTGTACGTGAAGTATTTCATCGTGTCATCATATCCGTATTACTTGTTTTAGTATATTTTAAATTCTTAAATGCCGATCAGTTTATTTACGCTGTAGTTATAGTTTATGGATTTAGAATGTTAATTATGCTTTTTTATAGCTTGAAATTATATCGTCCGAAATTGCATTTTTCTAAAAAAGTAGATTCCAAAAATATGGTAAAATATGCTTTTTATATTGTGCTTTCGGCAAGTGCTGGAGGTATTTTGTTAGAAATCGATAAGTTCATGATTCCGCAAATTGAAACCGGTTTAGCAAAAGTTGCATATTATTCGGTAGCTGTGTATATCGCTTCGGTAGTTAGTGTTCCGGCTCGTGCAATGTTGCAAATTGCCTCGCCAATTACGGCAAAAGCCTTAAATGAAGGGAATTATAGTGAGGTTTTAAAATTATACAAATCATCATCTATACATTTACTTTTAATAGGAGGATTGTTATTTTTATGGATAAATATAAACGTAGTAGATTTATATAAAATCATTAATAAACCGGAATATGCAACAGGTGTTTTTGTTGTCTTTATTATTTCGTTATCCGAATTGTTTAAATTAGCATTAAGTACTAATTCTGTTATCTTGGCAAATTCTAAATATTACAGAGTATATTTTTATTTTTCCTTTTTAATGGCGTTTAGTGTTGTTATATTAAATGATATTTTAATTAAGAAATACGGAACAAACGGAGCAGCAATTTCGACCTTTTTGGTTGTAGTAATTTATGGGTTTATTAGACTTTGGTACGTACTAAAAAAAATGAAAATACAACCTTTTAGTGTAAAAACTCTTTTTGTTTTTGTAATAGTGGGTTTGTTATATCTTTTGTTTACACAACTTTATTTTCCTTTTAGACCTTTTGTAAATATTTTGATAAAATCCATTTTGGTAGCTGTAATTTATGCCATTTTGGTTTATATATTTCGTATTTCGGAGCCGTTTAATAAATCGGTAAATTTTCTTAAAAAACGTTTTTAATGCAAAAAATATTAAAATACGGTTTAATTATATTTCTTGTTGCAAGCCTTATTTTGGTTCGGTTTTTTGCTCCTAAAATTTTTTACGATCCTTTTTTGCACTATTTTAAAAATGATTATTTACACACAGGAATTCCCATTATAGAAAAATCCGTTTTTTTTAGAGATTTGTTTTTTAGATATGTACTTAATTCCATTCTGTCAATAGCAATATTATATTTGCTTTTTAAAGAGAAGTACTTAAAATTTACTCTTTGGTTTTATGTAATTGCTTTTGTAGTTTTAAGTAGCGTTTTGTTTCTTATTTTAAAAATAGGAACAGCCGATTACAAGTTGCTGTTTTATATCAGACGTTTTTTAATTCATCCTGTTTTTTTGCTGTTGTTACTTCCTGCTTTTTATGGAAAAGATAAAATGGATTTAAGTTTATAAAACGGATTTAAACTGTTCTAAAAATCGTGTATCGTTTTCGTAAAACATTCTAATATCCGGAATTTGATATAAAAGCATTGCAATACGTTCGATACCCATACCGAAGGCAAAACCGGAGTATTCATTAGGATCGATTCCTGCATTTTTAAGTACGTTAGGATCTACCATACCGCACCCCATAATTTCTAACCAGCCTGTTCCTTTTGTGATTTTATAATCTACTTCGGTTTCTAAACCCCAATAAATATCTACTTCTGCACTTGGTTCGGTAAACGGAAAATAGCTTGGTCTTAATCGTATTTTAGATTTACCAAACATTTCTTTGGTAAAATATAAAAGTGTTTGTTTTAAATCGGCAAATGAAACGTCTTTATCAATGTATAATCCTTCCACTTGATGGAAAATACAATGAGCTCTTGCCGAAATATCTTCGTTTCTAAACACGCGTCCCGGAGAAACGGTTCTAATTGGCGGTTTGTGGTTTTCCATATAGCGAACTTGTACCGAGGAGGTGTGTGTTCGTAATAAGATATCCGGATTTTTTTCAATAAAAAAGGTGTCTTGCATATCTCTTGCAGGATGATGCTCCGGTAAATTTAAAGCAGTAAAATTATGCCAATCATCTTCAATTTCAGGACCTTCCGATACGTTAAATCCGATTCTTGAAAATATTTCTACAATTTTATTTTTCACTATTGAGATAGGATGTCTGGCACCTAATTCAATCGGTTCTGCCGGTCTGGTTAAATCGCCGTAAATTGCTTTTTGTTCTGTTTTTTCTTCTAGTTTTTCCTTTAACTCGTTAACTTTTTCGGCAGCTGTTTTTCTTAGTGTATTTAATGCTTGTCCGATTTCTTTTTTTAAGGAATTATCTACCGTTTTAAACTCGTTAAACAATTCTTTTAAAATACCTTTAGAACCTAAAAATTTAATTCGAAATTGTTCTACTTCTTCCTTTGTGGAAGCTGTAAAATTGTTTATTTCTTTAATTAATGTGTTTACTTTATTTAACATAATCCTATTCCGTTTGTAGCTTGCAAAAGTACGTATTTTATAGGAATAATTTTTTATTTTTATGAGGATTTTTCTTTTTTTTATATTACTGTCCGATAAAAAATTCCTCAATAATTGAGGAATTTTTCGTATAGTTGAATAATGATCTAACCTAAAATTCAACATATGAGCAAAGATAGTATTTTTTTCGGACAGCCGATATTCGGACAA
>JALSLI010000110.1 GCA_026988395.1 Flavobacteriaceae bacterium
GCTATCTGCTAAAGTAGGTTGTTTGTGTATTTTCATAAGGTAAATATACAACTTTATACTTTGATTATCAAATGTATAACTATGTTTTTTTAAATAAATTTAGAATGTTTCCCCTTGCAACGGTCTTTTTTCCTATTTTTTCTTTGTTTGGATGGCAAATTTCGACACCTGTATCATCGAACATACAAACAAAACTATTGTCAATTGGTGCATTTTCGATACTTTTTTGAAAATTTTCTTTTACTTTTTGCTTATTTTATCCATCTAAAAGCTGTTGCTCTAGTAATTTAGAAATTAATTTAGCCTCATTTTTGGATGTTTCTATTTGTTGAGAAATTAATTTTTTGGTATTTTCTTTATAAATATAGTTAAAACTCAAATAATACACAACTCCTAAAAAGGAAATAATCGCCAAAAGAGTTGTGTATTTATATTTCATTATCAATTATTTATTTGCATCAAACTTCTCTTTTCCTTCGTTTAACCAGTCTAAATATTTTTTAATATCCGGATCATAAGATGTAAATCCGTTTAAGGTATTTTCATCGTGATCTAAAATAATATAGTATGGTTGTGCATTAGCTTTATATCTACTCATTTGTAAATCACTCCATTTATTACCGTAAGTTCTAATCTTTTTTCCGGTAGTTTTAGATATGTATTGTTCTTCTTTTGGTAATTTTTTCACCAAATCTACAAATAAAGAAATCAAAACAAAGTCATTCTTTAATTTTTGCAATACTTTTGGGTCTGACCATACTTTTTCTTCCATTTTTCTACAATTAACACAAGCTTTTCCAGTAAAATCTAACAATACCGGTTTTCCTACTTTTTTAGCATAAGCCAAGCCTTCGGCATAATCTTCAAAAGAAGGGATATCGTGTGGACCATAGACGGCACCTTCAGGCAATTCTTCTTGTAAAACGCCTCCTTTTGTAGAGCCAACACCATAAGGAGATTCGCTGTAATTTAATGGTGGTGGAAATCCGCTTATCAACTTTAACGGAGCTCCCCAAAGTCCGGGAATTAAATAAATCGTAAAAGTTAAAACCAACAAACCTAACATTAATCTACCAACCGAAATATGTTTTAAAGGCGAATCGTGTGGTAATTGAATTTTTCCGAAAAGGTAAAAAGCCAATGTTCCAAAAACGGCAATCCATATAGATAAAAATACTTCTCTTTCTAAAAAGTGAGTATCCCAAACCAAATCGGCATTCGATAAAAATTTAAAAGCAAAAGCGAGTTCTAAAAACCCTAAAAACACTTTAACGGTATTTAACCAACCTCCGGATCTTGGCAATGAATTTAACCATCCCGGGAACGCTGCAAATAAAGTAAAAGGCAAGGCAATTGCTAATGAAAAACCAAACATACTAATTACCGGTGCCCAACCTCCTTGCGAAACCGAAGCAACTAACGCTGTACCAACAATTGGACCCGTACAAGAAAACGATACAATCGCCAAAGCAAAAGCCATAAAAATAATCCCTACAATACCACCTTTATCAGCTTTAGAATCCATTTTATTTGCCCAAGATTGTGGCAACATAATTTCAAAAGCTCCTAAAAAGGAAAAAGCAAAAACCACCAACAAAACAAAAAACGCCAGATTAAACCAAGGATTTGCCGCTAAAATATTTAAAGAATCGGCTCCAAATAATTTTACCACTACTGTGCCTAATAAAACATAAAGTGCAATTATAGATAAACCGTAAATGATGGCATTTCTAATTCCTTCGGATTTACTTTTACTTTGTTTGGTAAAGAAACTTACAGTCATTGGTATCATTGGGAAAACGCAAGGCGTTAGTAAAGCTGCAAATCCGCCTAAAAAACTCAACAAAAACAGGGCTAATAATCCTTTTTTCTTATCATTCCCTTCACCTTGAGGTTCTTTAAAGTCTTTTTCTTTATGTTCGGAAACTTGTGCATCTGCAACCTGCATTTTAGTTACCGGTACGGCTTTGGTTAAATCAAATTCAAAAGTTGGATCCACCAGCACACACGCTGTTTTACAAGCTTGTCCAAATAAAGAAACTGTTATTTTCTTTACATCGTCTTTTAATAATTTTATTTTTTGCTTAAACGTTCCTTTGTTAGAAAAAAATATTTCTTCCTTTTTAAATTGCGGATTATACGCTTTATGTGTTTTACTCTCTAATGCTTTCCCTTCAAAAACAAAAAGAGAATCTGCTTGTTCGCTACTAAAAGTCATTGGTAGCGATGCTCCATCAGGATTGTATTGTGAATATAAATGCCAATCTTTTTCAATATTTGCATCAAAAACCAAATAATACTCTTTATCGTTTATTTTTTCAACGTGTGTTTTCCATTGTACCGGATCTTTAAAACCTCCTTGATCATTGCCAACACTAAAATCTTGTGCATTTATATAAAAAGTACTTATTAAAAAAACGGCTATTAAATTTACAATTTTTATCATCTTTGGATAATTGAGTTTATTTATTTTAATCCTTTATGAAACGATTAACTATTTGTTTTCACTATGTAAAACGCTTATTTTTATTTTCGTTTTTGTCTTATCGGAAATTAGAAAACGCTTATCTTGTCGCATTCCAATTACCCAAACAATTTGATTTTCAGACAAAAGTAACCAAATATTCTCTTTTTCAAACAAATTTAATTTCTTGTCTTTAAAGAATTTACTCAGTTTTTTTTTGCCTTGCATTCCGCTTGGGTAAAAATAGTCGCCTTTTTGCCATTTTCTTACGGTTAACGGAAATTTTAACAAATCTTTATCAATTACAACGCTATTTTTATCCTTATCGGAAGGATTTATCGTTCTAAAATCGGTTTCTTTAAATATTAAAATCAAATCGTCTATTTCAAAACGCTTTTTATCTTTTGAAATTGTAAAGGAAATTTTCTCCTTTTCAGGAAAACTACCTAATAATAAAGAATCGCGATCTTTTAATAAGCGATATGTTTTAGAGAATAACAGTTTTCCGCTTTGAGCGATCATTAGTTTTTTAATTTCTGATGCATCTGTAAAACCGAAAGGTTTAAACAACTCGTATAAATAATAATCTTGAGGCGTTAATTTGGATAGTTGTTTAATATCTACCTTAATAATTCGGTTATTTGTTGTTGTTATTTGTTGCCAAACAGTTGTAAAATGTTGTTGCAAAACAGTATTTGCATTTTGTAAATGTTGATGTGTTTTAAGAAAAGATTGCAACAATTGCGGATTGATTTCTTGTAAAACAGGAATTACCTGATGCCGTATTTTATTGCGTCTATATTTTGTTTCGGCATTCGATTTATCCTCACGCCAAGAAATTTGATTTTTACGGGCAAATTTTTCGATTTCATCACGAGAAAAAGGCAATAACGGACGAATAATATTTTTATTTTTAGCAGGAATTCCGGTTAAACCGATTAAACCTGTGCCACGTATTAAATGGTGCAAAACCGTTTCGAGATTATCGTTTAAATGATGAGCTGTAACAATAACATCAGCTATATTTTGGTTGCATAAATTATCAAACCAATCGTATCGTAATTTACGAGCTGCTTCTTGTATGGATAATTTATTATGTTTGGCAAATTCCTTTGTGTTAAACGAAATTACTTCGGTTGGTATCTTAAATTTTTCACCTAAATTGCGTACAAATTCTTCATCTTTATCGGCATCTTCACCTCTGAGTTTAAAGTTACAATGGGCAATTACCAAATTATAATGTAACTGCTGTAATAAATGCAACAACACTACCGAATCCAAACCTCCGGAAACGGTTACCAGAATTTTTTTAGATTTTAATTCTTTAAAATTAGTAGTAATATATGTTTTAAACTTCTCGATCAAATTTTTTCTTTTTTATCGTTGGTTTTCCTGCAACTACAATTACGATTTCGCCTTTTAGCGGATTTTTAGTGTAATATTCTAAAACATCTTTTATTGTTCCTCTTTTTGTTTCTTCATACAATTTAGTCAATTCTCTGGATACCGAAATCGGTCTGTCTTCACCAAAATATTGAGCAAACTGTGTTAAGGTTTTAAGCAATTTATACGGTGATTCGTAAAAAATCATTGTTCTATCTTCATCAGATAATTTTTCCAAACGTGTTTGTCTTCCTTTTTTAGGAGGTAAAAATCCTTCAAAAACAAATTTATCATTTGGCAAACCACTGTTTACCAAAGCAGGAACAAATGCCGTAGCTCCCGGAAGGCATTCAACATCTATATTATTTTCAATACAAGCACGAGTTAATAAAAACCCGGGATCTGAAATCGCCGGTGTTCCTGCATCGCTTATCAAGGCTATTGTTTCACCGTTTCTAATCCGTTCTACAACGCGATTTACCGTTTTATGTTCATTGTGCATATGATGGCTTTGCATTGGTGTAGAAATAGCCAAATGCTTTAATAATTTACCGGAAGTTCGTGTATCTTCTGCTAAAATTAAATCCGCTTCTTTTAAAACACGTATTGCTCTGAGTGTAATATCTTCAAGGTTTCCTATTGGCGTTGGCACAATATATAATTTCATAATAAAGCGAATTTATACGGTTTTAAGTTTGTCTGCAATTTTACGGTCGTTTGCCAATCTTGGTAGTTTGTTTTGTCCACCTAATTTACCAATGGATTTCATATAATCTTGAAATCCGTTAGGCACTACTTTGGTGATTTTTAAAGTTTGCAATACTTTACCGTCTATTAAATCTTTATAATAACTATTTTGTTTTACCAAATTATCATCAATTTTTTGAGCAAATTCGGTTATATTTTCCGGTTCTTTTTGAAATTCAATAAACCATTCGTGATATGGTAAACCTTCTTTTGGTGTAATCTGCGGAGCAACTGTAAACTCATTTATTTGCACATCTGTATCTTTTACCGCTTCTTGCAAAGCAGACTCTACCTCTTTGGCAATAACGTGTTCACCGAAAGCCGAAATAAAATGTTTGATTCTTCCGGAAACGACAATTCGATATGGTTTTAAGGAAGTAAACTGTACGGTATCGCCAATATTATAAGCCCACAATCCGGCATCTGTACTGATAATTAGAACGTAATTTACACCTAATTTTACATCTTTTAAAGAAATTCTTGTTGGATTATCGCTGTAAAATTCGTCTACAGGAATAAATTCGTAAAAAATGCCACTATCAAGCAAGAGCAACATTCCTTTTTCATCTTGCTCATCTTGAAAGGCAAAAAACCCTTCACTCGCCGGAAAAAGTTCTATGGAATCTACTTTTCTTCCGATAAGGTTTTCCATTTTATTACGATATGGCTCGTAATTAACCCCTCCGTAAACGAAAAGATTAAAATTAGGGAATAACTCACCCACTTTTTTACCGGATTTTTCAATTAATTTTTCAAAATACATTTGTACCCAAGACGGAATACCGCTAATAAGCGTCATATCTTGATTTATTGTTTCGTTAACGATAGCATTAACTTTGGTTTCCCAATCTTCAATGCAATTGGTTTCCCAACTTGGCATCCTATTTTTTTGAAGATATTTTGGTACAAAATGTGCTACAATTCCGCTTAACCTACCGGTTTTTATACCGTTAATTTCATCTAAAACTGGACTGCCTTGTAAAAAAATCATTTTCCCGTTTACAAAATCGGCTTTTCCTGTTTTGTAGATATACATTAATAAAGCTTGTTTTGCTGCTTGAATATGATGAGGCATTGATTCTTTGGTTATCGGAATATACTTTGCCCCGGAAGTTGTGCCGGAAGTTTTGGCAAAATAAATAGGTTTTCCTTTCCAAAGCACATTTTCTTTACCTTCTTTTATTTTTTCTATATATGGTTTTAATCCTTCATAATCACGTACCGGAACTTGTTTTACAAAATCGGCATATGTTTTTATTTGCTCAAAATGATGGTCTTTGCCAAAATCAGTTTCTTTTGCATGAGCAATAAGGTTTTGAAAGACTTTTTCTTGCGTTTTAATAGGATTATCCATCCATTTTTGAATGTCTTTTGCTATTTTTTTGGCGTATAATTTTGCTAAAAATGATTTTATCACTTGATGGTATTTTAAGTGTCAAATTTACGGAAAGTTTTTGGGTTTTCGGTTTATTGAAATTCAATAAATCTAGTTGGATCTATCGGATAACCATCACTCCAAAGTTCAAAATGAAGATGCGGACCGCTAGTTAGTGAACCTGTAGATCCTGCATTTGCTATTACTTCACCTGATTTTACCAAATCGCCTTGTTCTTTAAACAAGGTTGCATTGTGTTTGTAAACCGATAAATAACCTTGCGGATGCTCTATAATAATAACATTTCCGGTATTTGGCGTGAAATCTGCAAAAATTACCGTACCATCAGCCACGGCTTTTACAGGTGTGTTGTTTGGTACAGCGATATCAATGGCATAATGCTTTTCTTTAGAATTATAACCTTGTGTGATTTCTCCTTTTAACGGTGCAAAAAAGACAATTTCATTCTTTTTTGTCGCTTTTTCAAAAATGGAAAATTTGTCTTGTTCTTCTATTTTTTCTCTAAATTTTGTTTCCTTTTTAGATGCCTCTACCGGTAAATTTTCAATGTTAGCAATACTTTTAACAGAATCGTTAGATAACTCATTTAAATTTTTTGTATCAATATTTCCGTTTAATATATTCTGTATATTAGCAAGATAAAGGTTATTTGCTTTTAGTTTTTTATCGTATTGTTGAATTTCTTCTTCTAATTTAAGAACTTTTTTCTTGTATTTAGTAGAAGTATATCCCGGAATGTATTCCTTTAATGGCGTATAAGCTATTAACAAAGAGGTTAGAATCACCATTGTTATGGCAAATAAACCACTTAATACGTAAACATTTAAACGATTTAATTTAAACGATAGCTTTTCTTCGAGCGTATCATCGTTTAAAATAACCAATCGATACTTATAGGTTAATTTTTTGCGTAACGTATTTTTCTTCTTTTTAGACACCTTGCAAAAGTATCCATTTTAAAGAAAATATGTGTTAAAAACAATATAAAATTACATGTTTACAATAACAAATTCACTTCTACGATTCACTTCGTGTTCGGCTTCGGTACATTTTACACCATTTTTACAGTGATTTAACAATCTTTTTTCACCGTAACCACGACCGGAAATTCGATCAGGAGAAATACCGTGAGCTATAATGTAACGCACCACGGATTTTGCTCTTTTATTAGATAGAACTAAATTGTATAAATCTCTTCCTCTAGAGTCAGCATGTGTACCTAACTCTATTACCATTTTAGGATAGCGATTCATAATATTAACTACTCTATCTAATTGATTTGCTGCATCCGGACGAATCTTATCACTATCAAAATCAAAGTTTATATCGTCTATATTAAGCATTCGCATACCACGTTTTTTAACGATAAAACTATCTGCCATTTCTATTGCAATAGCTGTTTGACCGTCGTGTTTTGATTTGGTAATAAATTCTTTAAATTCATCTCCGTAATGGCGTTTTTTTGCAATCAATTTATAAGGTGAATCACAAACTGCTTTTTCAAAAGAAAATTTTCCGGTTTTAGAAGTTTCCTTTTTATCTATTTTTTGCCCATTTCCGTCTTGTAAAGTAATTTCAGCGAAAGCTATAGGTTTTTTAGTTACAGCATCAATTACATTACCTGTAATTTCTTGATAACAATCAAATAATAAAGGTCTGGTTTGTGTAAAGAAATAAATGTCATCACTACCTACACCACCTTCTCTGTTAGAAGAAAAATATCCTCGCATTTTATCGTGATCAAAAATATAATTAAAATCATCTGCAACGCTATTTACAGGAGGTTCTAGGTGTAATCTATCGGAAACATCGCCGTTATCATATAACTTTACAGCATAGATATCCAAGCCTCCGTAACCTTCATCAGGTCTGTTTGATGAAAAGAAAAGGACATTATTTTCATCAATATCCGGAAACATTTCTTTATATTTTGAGTTCACTTTTTCACCCATATTTTTAGGTAAACCAAAAGAACCGTCAGGATGAATATCTACCACATAAATATCGGTATTACCAAAACCTCCGGGCATATTAGATGTAAAATACATTTTAGTATTCTCTTTGTTTAGAGTTGGATGACCAATATCAAAATTTCCGTTTATAGATAATGGCTCTACATTAATCCATTTTCCGGAAGGCGATACATCTGCTTTAAAAATAGCAATTGTTGCTAGTTTATTTTTATCTTTTTTAATGGTGTTTTGTTTTCCGTATAAACTTCTGGTAAAATATACGGTTTTTCCATCGTTAGAAAAGGTAACATTAGATTCGTAAGATTTTGTGTTTAATCCTTCTAATTTTTTTGAATTCACAATTTCGCCATCCTTAGCGATATCTCCAACATACAAGTCTAATAAAGAGTTTTTACTGTCTTGTGATGAGTAGATTACTTTATTTCTATTTTTATAAAATGTTGTACCAAAATTCTGGAATTTGTTATTAATTTTTACATTTTTAATTAAAAATCGATTTTCTTGTTGTTGTGCAAAAATCGTTAATGTAAAAAATAATAGACCGGTAATTAATATATTCTTTTTCATAATTAGGGGAAATTTAAGATTTTTTATTTTTCTCTTTGATTACAAAGGTAGTTCTTCTATTGATTAAATATTCTTCATCGGTACATTCTACACCATTTACACATTTATTAAGTGGTTTTGTTTCGCCATATGCAGTACCTTTTATTCGGTTGGATTGAATTCCTTTAAAACCCATATATTCTTTAATTGCATCGATACGTTGTCTGGTGAGTTCCATATTAAATTCGTCTTCTGCTCTAGAATCGGTATGCGATTCAAATTCGATAACCAAATTTGGATTTTCTTTTAATTTTCTAATTGCCAAATCCAATTCGTATCTATAACGTTTTAATATTTTAGCTTCATTGTAGTTAAAATCAACTTTCCCTACATTAAAATTAGCCAAATCAATTTCTTTTTTCTTCTCTTTTATTAAAAACAAAGACACTTTTGTTTTACCTGATTTTCCGGGTAGTTCTATTGTTTTCATCATAGAATTAAAACCATCTTTACTTGCTTCAATAAAATAAGTAGTATTACACTTTACATCTCCAAAGAAAAATTTACCTTTTGCATCCGTTTTCTTTGATTTAATAAGTTCTCCTTGACTATTTAAAAGTTTAACCGTAGCCATTGGTATTACTTTAATAGTTGCATTTATTAGTACTGCTCCACTAATTTTTTGCACACAAGCAACCTCCTTAACAGGTTCCGGTTTTTTTTCCGTAAAAATATAGATATCGTCACTTCCTTGACCTCCGGCACGATTGGATGAGAAAAATCCGATATTGGTTGAAGGGTTGTAAACATAAGAAAAATCGTCCCATCTACTGTTTATTGGTTTGTTTAAGTGTATTGCTTTAGTAACACCATTTTCACTAACAATAGAACGATATACATCTAAACCACCTAAATTATGGTCTCTTCCTGTTGAGGAAAAATACAGTATATCATCACCGGAAATAAATGGAAACATTTCTTTTCCTTTAGAGTTTACATTTGGACCTAAATTTTTTGGTTTTGAATAGCTTCCATCAGGAAGTATATCTACCACAAAAATATCGTTATCACCTAAAGTCCCGGGCATATTAGAAGTGAAATACAATTTGGTATTCTCTTTATTTAATGTAGGATGAGCAACATCATAATCATCACTATTAAATGGCATTGGCGTAACATTTATCCAATTTCCGTTTGAATCGATGTTTGCTTTAAAAATTGCAATTGTTTCTTTTTTTAATATTTTTCCACCTCTTTCTTTACCATAAATACTTCTGGTAAAATAAACTGTTTTTAAGTCATTTGAAAAAGCAACATTGGTTTGGTGTGTTTTAGCAGAAGCTGATTTAGCAAATACACGAGCTTTAATTACATCATTATCTACAATGTTTCCTATATGTAAATTTAACATTCTACCGTTTGAAGAAGTATATACTATTTTATTATTTCCATAGAAGGTAACACCAAAATCGGCATATTTGGTATTGGCAGATATATTTTTAATTTCGTAATTTTTAAAATCTTGTTGTGCTGAGCTCTGAAGTACTAAAAAAATAGATAGTGTTAGTAAAATTATTTTTTTCATTCCCTTAATTTATGTTGTTAGTTAAATTGATTCTCTTGTCCTTAAGCAAAAGCTATGCCAATTTATTTTTTTATTATTCATAAAAATTCATTTCATCTAAATATTTCCATACGTTATATGGTAACATCGGTCTAATGTTTTTTTTAACTTTAATCGCTTTTCTAATAAATGTTGAGGAGATTTCTACAATTGGAGCGTCTAATTTATGAATTTTTTTCGGATAATCAATTTCAATTTTAGAAATATTCTTTTTTTGCCTAAAAACTCTTGGATAAATATAGATGTCGTGGTTTTCAATAATACTTTCATAATTTTTCCATTTATGAAAATTTTGCAGATTATCTTCTCCCATAATTAAAGAAAAATGATAATTTGGATATTTTTCGCGTAAGTGAACTAAAGTAATAACCGTATAATTTGGTTGCTTTAAAGTAAATTCTATTTTCGATGCTTTTAATTTAGGGTAATCTTCAATAGCAATTTCCACCATTTGATAGCGATGCATATCATTTAATAAGGTTTTCTTTTCTTTATGTGGATTATGAGGTGTGACCACAAACCAAACTTCGTCTAAATCAGAAAATTCCGCCATATGATTGGCTATGATTAAATGCCCAACGTGAATTGGATTAAAAGTACCGAAAAACAAACCTGTTTTTTTCATTTTTCAATAAATTCTTTTACTAATTTATATGCTTTTTCTTTAGCTTCTTCTAAGTTATCATTCACTAAAATAACATCAAACTTATCGGCAAATTGCATTTCGTGATTTGCTTTTGCTACTCGTTCTTTAATTTTTTCTTCGGAATCTGTTTGTCTGTTTCTTAATCTTCTTTCCATTTCTTCTAAACTAGGTGGTTTTACAAAAATGGCAAGTGTTTTTTTAGGAAAGTGATTTTTTATGTTCAACCCTCCGATAACATCGATGTCAAAAATTACATTTTTACCTTCTTTTCGCAGGCGTTTAATTTCTTTTTTTAACGTGCCGTAAAAGTTATCTTTATACACTTCTTCAAACTCAATAAATTTTTCTTTTTTAATGAATTTTTGAAATTTCTTTGGAGAAATAAAATAATAATCCTTTCCATGCTCTTCAGTACCACGAATTTTACGCGATGTTGCCGAAATGGAAAAGGCTAAATTAAGCTCCGGTTTTTCTAACAAATGCCTTACAATTGTGGTTTTACCGGAACCGCTTGGAGCAGAAAAAACAATTAGTTTTCCTTTTTTCATATATCTATCTACTAAGTATAAAAGATTTGCAAAGATGCAATATTTTAATAGATTACAAAACGTTTAACAATTGTTCTTTAATTTTTTCGAGTTCATCTTTCATCAACACAACATTTTGTTGCATTGGTGCATAATTTGCTTTAGAACCTGTTGTGTTAATTTCTCGTCCTATTTCTTGCGTAATAAAACCTAATTTTTTACCGTTAGACTCGTTAGATTGTAATGCTTTTAAAAAATATTCTAAATGATTGTTCAGTCTTATTTTTTCTTCAGTAATATCCAATTTTTCTAAATAATAGATTAATTCTTGCTCAAAGCGGTTTTGATCTACTTCTTGTTTTAAATCGGTTAATGCTTTTTGAAGTCGTTGTTTAACAAGCGGAATCCTATCTTTGTCCAGCTCTTCATTTTTTTGAGATAATTCTTGTAATTTAGCAATTCTTTTAATAAAATCTTGTTCTAATATTGCACCTTCGTCTTTTCTAAAATCATCAATTTTATAAATTGCAATATTGATTTGTTCTTTTACTTTCTGCCATTCGGTTTCATCAAAATCTTCTTTTTTTGTTTGTAAAATATTTGGTAAATTCATCGCTAATTCGAGTGCCTTTTTATTAGAAATGGAAGAAATTTGATGCAATTGATTCATATAATCTTTTACAATATCTTTATTGATAATGTTTAGATTTTGTTCACCTTGATTTTCAACAGATAAAACAAAACTTACTTTACCCCGTACCAAAGCAGTTGACAAAAGTTTTCTAATTTCTAATTCTTTCTCCTTAAACGGATTTGCAATACGTAAGTTTAAATCCAGATTTTTAGAATTTAATGTTCGTATTTCAATACTGATTTTTTTTTGGTTTAGGGTAAATTCGGTTTTCCCGAAACCAGTCATGGATTTAATCATAGATTACGTTTTAACAGATTTTTCTGGTTTAGTCACCAAATATACACCAAAAAAGATAAGTAAAGTGGCAATTATTTTAATATTATTTAGTGAATCACTATTGGTAAGCAAAGCATAAATTGTAGCAAAAACAGGCTGAAGATAGATAAAAATACTAACTGTTGTTGGCTTTAATTTTGTTATTGCTATTAAATTAAAAAGATAGGTAACAAATGTGGTAAATAAAATAATAAATCCTACTTTTAGCCAAATTGACATCGTAAATTGTGACATATCAATTTCTAATACCTGATGCAAAGAAAACGGTAAAACAAAAAGCAATCCAAAAGTATATAACCATTTTGCTAGATGAATAGGATGGTATTTTTGTGTTAATTTTTTAACCAAAATTAAATACAACGCATAAGATGTAGCATTTATAAAAACCAAAAAATTACCTAGAACTTCGTTATGTCCGCCGTTTAATTTTTTTCCAAAAGAAATCAATACAACAGCACCAATCATACCGATAATAATACCTATAATTTTAATAATTGTTATTCTCTCTTTTAAAAATATTGCCGAAAAACTCAAAACTAATATAGGAGTAGTGACCATAATAACAGCACCACTAATTGGAGTAGTCATGCTTAAACCTTTAAAAAAAGTTAACATATTTAAAGCTACCCCAAAGATAGCTGCAATGGCTATTTTTGAAAAATCTTTTAAATTAATATGTTCTTTTTTTATAAAAAAACTACTTATCCAAAATAAAATTGTTGCACCTAAAACCCGCAAAAGAATAAAACCATAAGGTTTAACATAAACCGGCATTACCTCTTTTGCAACTGTAAAACTTACACCGTAAATTAAAGCTGCAATAGTGGCTAAAATAAGAGCTATCTTTCTAGATTTTACCATATTAAAGGTATTAAAAAACTGTCTAAAATTTGTGTAACAAATTTTAGACAGTTAAAAGTAAATTTTTAAAAAAATTATTTTTTAGTCGACTCTTTTTTTGTTTCCGCTTTTCCTGAAGCGTCTTTTTTTGTTTCTTTTACGACTTTTTTTACTGCATCTTTATCTGATTTATCTTCTTTTTTGTCTTCTTTATCTTTAGCAGAATCTAACTCTCCGGCGTCAAATTTTTGATTTAATTCTTTCAAGACATCATATGTAATATCTGCTTTTTCTTCACCATACATAACAGCTCCATTAACAGAAACAGTTCCTAAAACAAAATTATACTGGTGTTTTTTACCGTAATCTTCTACAAAATCATTAACTTGTTTAGAAATATCTTGAATAGATTTCTGACTTTCAGCTTGCAACTGGTATTGAGCTTGTTGTTGTATTTGTTGTAATTGTTGTTGTTCTTGCATCAATTTTTGATAATTTTTACGTTGTTGACGAGGAGACATTTTTTTAATTTTCGCTTCAAATTGTTGCCCCATTTGTTGCAATTGCTTTTGCATATCTTCT
>JALSLI010000111.1 GCA_026988395.1 Flavobacteriaceae bacterium
TTGCAGAATTTTTAATGGATCAAAACAAGAATGAAGATGCTAAAATTATACTGCAAGAAGTTTATAATGAATCCAAACACTTTACTAAAGATAATCGTAGAATTTACAAACAAACTATTAAGCTTGTTAAATCCTATTTGAATAGTATTTAATCTATTTCAAAAAAAAATCATAACCTCTGCAAAATATTTTACTATTACAAAGGCTATGAAAAATTTTAATTCAAATAAATTCTAGCAATATTATATTAATAATTAACTGACCATATTGAATAACTATTTGGCGGACATTGAATTTTTACCCAGCCATTACCTTGTGTATATGGTAACCAACCAGAGTGTCCTGTAAAATCTTTTATTTGTACACCATACCATTTACTAGGTACCCATCTTTCTTTCCAATAGTTAGAATTGTTTAAATAAACAATTAAACCTGGTTGTCCATTATGCCCATTTCTTCTAGCAATATACTCATCCGTATCCGTATATAATATGGATGTTGTACCTGTAGCTTTTTGATTGTGTATCCAAATTAGATTATTAAGGCTTGCTTTATTTAACCAAACTTCATAATCTTTATAAAATATTGTTGGATAACCTTCATGTGTAAGTATGTATGCATAAGCCAACATTTTTTTATAAATTACATTTGTATCGTGGTTAGATACAAAAGTAACCGCTTTATACGGATTCCTTTTCCACATCATATCATCTTTCAATTTATATAAATTATTACTATCAAATGCATCATGCATTTTATAATAACAAGCAAAATCAAATACAGCACTATTGGCATTATTTGCCCAACTTTCTAATAAATTCACATTAGAATCCCATAATTCACCAACAGAAAAACCACCTACATTATTATTCCAAGAATTAATAACCCAAGGAGAAAACCCTTTAACGTAATCAAAACGCCATCCATCAAATTTCATTACATTTTTATAATACTTACCTACACCATCACTCCTATTCCAAAGCCAATCTTGCACATAAGCATTATCATGACATAAATCTGGATAACCTCCAAAAGCACCAGAATCGTTATTATGAATTAAATTTGGATGAAAATCATATTGTGATCTTTGAAATTTACCTGAAGCAACACCACTAAAATCTGTCCAAGTTTGTCCGCCAGTAAAAATATTACTTTCTAACTGTCCACCACTATTATGATTTAATACCATATCAGCAAATACTTTTACATTTTGTTGGTGTGACTTTGTTATTAAGCTTACTAGCTCCGTTTTAGAACCAAAACGGGTTTCAACAGTTCCATTTTGATTGTAATTACCAAAATCAAAATAATCCATTGGATCATAACCCATTGAAAATGGTCCATTTTGTGCTTTTGATACTGGTGGTAACCAAATTGCATCAATCCCCACATTAGACCATGATGTCACTTTTGATTTTACAGTATTCCACCAAGTTCCACCAGCTGGTACATCCCAATAAAATGCTTGCATCATAACGCCACCTCCTGGCCCTGCATTAAACGATTTAATAATTGATGGACTTTTTCCACTATCAAATGGTTTTCCATCATGATTTGTTACAGGAATAATTGATTTTTCATCAGTCGTATCTACAAAATCATCTTCTGCCGTTTGGCAGGAAAAAATTAATAATAAAAATGATAGAACAATCCCTTGTATTTTTGTCATAATAATAAGTTTAAGTTAATAAATTTGTTTGACTTTTACACCTTGTCAAACTTTCTGTTTCTAAATTTACTTATTATTATTTTAAATAAATTTTACGAAAACGTTTTCGTTCTAAAAAATTATCGAATTGTTAATATCTTACTTAAAAAATGTAACTAATACCAACCTAAGTTTGCAAAGTATTAATTTCACAGAATAACCAGAAAGAATAAAAAGGAAGAATAAGGCTGTTAATACCAGAGGTGGAAAACACCGTTTTAATTGAAAGTCCCTTCTTTTAC
>JALSLI010000112.1 GCA_026988395.1 Flavobacteriaceae bacterium
TTAGAATGTTTCCCCTTGCAACGGTCTTAATATTTGAATTCCATGGGAATTCAAATACTATGGGCAACAGTGTATAAAATTAATTGCTAAGGTAGTCGCGAGTAGCACAATCGGCGATTTTTTTCAAATTTTGGTCTGATATTAAAAGTTTTTTCTATCTTTATTCCAACTAACGTCAAATTTTGTTATTGGTTATCAACGTGTTAGTAAATCCGACATCTTCTGGTTTTAGTGCAAATTTAACAATATTTTTTTTAATTCTTTTGACTAATTTCAATTTTCTTTTTTGATCAAGATATAAATATTCTGTTGGCGGTTTATATTGTTCTCTTTTGTATAACATATTCCAAATTATTACTGCTAATTTTCGTGCTGTTGCACTAATCGCAGTTGCTCTTCCTTTTTTGTAATTTATTCGTCTAAAAAAATCATTCAAATGCCCTTCTTTTAAATTGCCAATTACATTTGCCGATTGTCGTAAGGCTATTTTTAACCTGTTGCTACCTTTTGGTAAATGATGACTCAATACTTTTCCTCCACTTATTTTATTATTTGGAGCAAGTCTGAGCCAGGCAGTAAATTCTTTTGCTGTTTTAAATTTTTTGATACCTTCCAAGCCTATTTCACTTATTAAAGCCATAATTGTTGCGTCATTAACTCCTTCAATTGCCATTAAATCAACCCCTTCAAAATATTGCACACCTATTTGATTCATATCAGTATTTCTTATGGCATTTTTATTTTTTCGTTTATAGGCTTTTTTTTTTGCTTTATGCTTTTTCTTATTTTCGTCATTT
Source organism: Flavobacteriaceae bacterium (assembly GCA_026988395.1). Classification (GTDB taxonomy): domain Bacteria; phylum Bacteroidota; class Bacteroidia; order Flavobacteriales; family Flavobacteriaceae; genus S010-17. Next base: position 798 of record JALSLI010000112.1, read on the forward strand.
TTAATAATTTTCTTTAATAATTTTTTGATTTCTTTATCGGTTTCATCAATTTGTTTTTGAAGGTGTAAATAGGTTTTCCATTCTTGTTTAAATGCAAAGAAATAATCTACACGACCATTGTATTGTAATGCTTTAGCAATTTCTTCTTCTGATTTTTTTATATTGTAATGTCTGTGTTTTGCGAGTTCTTTTCCTGATTTTTCTCCATTGACAAATGCCGTAATAATCTTTTTTCCTGTTAATCCTACAATATCATTTACCACGACATCTAATCTTAGATTCATTAATCTTAAATATTTTTGCATTTTTTGTGTTGTAGCTGCAATTTGCTTTATAATATTTTGTCTATGTCTGTGATAAGTTCTAATGATATCAGTTGTGCTGTCAGGCAAAAAACTACTACTTAAAAGCCCTAATGTATGTAGTTTTTGTATCCATTGACAATCTAAAATATCAGTTTTTTTCCCTTTTATATTTTTTGTTTGTCTTCCGTTTACCAAAATAACTTCAAACCCTTGTGCTGTAAGAAAAGAGAATATATTTTGCCAATAGGTTCCTGTGCTTTCCATTGCAACTGTTGTGATTTCGTGTTGTTTTAGCCAAATAGATAATTCTTTATGATCTTCGGTATATACACCAAATTCTCTGACATCTTGTGCTTCTTGACCTACTGCTACCCAATGACTACGACTGCCAATATCTATGCCTGCGGCTTTTGGATTGACAACTTCTAATGAAACGTGTTTTTTACTCATAATACTAATTTTAAAAATTTATAAAATGAGCCTCAAGGAATGTAACTCTAACTTTGAAATTATTCCAATCGGGATATTCTTAAAATTAAGAACTCACCATTTAATTCAAACCCAAGTAATAAAAAAACTTTTACTACTTTTTACATTCAGACCAGGATTGCGCTCGGACTTTTTAAGCACCATTTTAAAAACCGGACTTTACAAGTGACTCTATGCAAAGGTACTCACGTTAGCGAAAATATTCAACGGAATTTTTTTAGTAGGGGGATTGTGGGCAACGCGAGTCTGCGCACAAACCCTACATTTACCACAAATATACAGTATATATCTCAAAAGAGGCTATTTGTGGGGCTTTAATTTGGGTTTAAAACTGAAAATAGTTTTGG
>JALSLI010000113.1 GCA_026988395.1 Flavobacteriaceae bacterium
ATATTTTTTTTTGAAAATGACAGTTTATAAAATATTAACAAGACCTTATTTAGCCTTGTTGTTTCTTGGCTTCGATACTTAAAGTAGCGTGTGGTACTAAACGTAAACGCTCCTTTTGGATTTTTTTTCCGGTAACACGGCAAATTCCGTATGTTCCATTTTCGATACGGATTAAAGCATTTTTTAAATCACGAATAAATTTTTGTTGCCTTAAAGCCATTTTTACATTTGCCTCTTTAGACATTGTTGCCGCACCTGATTCATTTGGTTTAAAAGTTGGTGCTGTATCATCGATACCGTTACTACTGTCATTTCGGTATGAGCTGGTTAAAATTTCATAATCTTTTTCGGCTCTTTTTATTTTTTCCAGAATTAATTCTTTAAATTCTTGTAATTCTTCTTTTGAGTATTTTTCTACTTTATCTAACATAACTAATCGGCTTTTTTAATTTTGATTTTAGTTTGTATATCATCAAATGCAATTTCTGTTCCATTTTGAATATTTGGACTAAAATTCAAATTATTTATTAATGTTTCGTTTTTTATATAGTTTTCATTTTCTCTAACTGCATCTTCCAACTGTTTATTGTTTTCTAGCTCTAAATCTATCTTGTCAGTCACTTCAAAATCGGATTCCTTACGTAAATTTTGAATTCTGTTTATCAACTCTCTTGCAATTCCTTCTTTTTTAAGGGTATCACTAATGGTAACGTCTAAAGCAACAGTTAATCCGTCTTGATTTGCTACTAACCAACCTTCAATATCTTGTGTTTTAATTTCAACTTCATCAACAGATAGAGATACAAGTTTATCGTTAATTGTTACCTCAATAATACCATTTTTTTCTAAATTAGCAATATCTTCTGCAGAAAATTTAGCAATTTCTTGTCCTACAAAACGCATATCTTTTCCGAATCTTGGTCCTAAAACTTTAAAATTAGGTTTTACGGTTTTCACTAAAATATCGGATGCATCATCTAATAATTCTACTTCCTTAACATTTACTTCGGCTTTAATTAAATCTTGAATTGCTAAAATATCTTCTTTTTCCTTTAAGTCTAAAACAGGAACCATAATTCGTTGTAATGGCTGACGCACCTTAATAGATTCCTTTTTTCTAAGCGACAAAACCATAGAAGATATCTTTTGTGCTTTTTGCATTTTTCGCTCTAAATCTTTATCTACATAAGTTTCATTGTACTCAGGAAAAAAAGTTAAATGTACTGAATCGAAAGGTTCTTTATTGGTGCTTTCATTCAAATCTTTGTACAATCTATCGGCAAAAAACGGTGCCACAGGTGCCATTAATTTTGCTAATGTAATCATTGTAGTGTACAAAGTTTGGTATGCCGAAATTTTATCTTGACCATAAGCTCCTTTCCAAAAACGTCTTCTACTTAAACGTACATACCAATTACTTAAAAATTCGGTTGTGAAATTTTGTATCGCACGAGTTGCTTTTGTTGGTTCGTAATCGTTATAAAAATTTTCTACGTCCTTTATTAAAGTATTTAATTCGGATAAAATCCATCTATCTAATTCCGGACGTTCGTTATAATCGATATCTTCTTCCGCGTAAGCGAAATTATCGATGTTTGCATATAATGCGAAGAATGAGTAGGTATTATAAAGCGTACCAAAAAATTTACGTTTTACTTCATCAACACCTGCCAAGTCAAATTTTAAATTGTCCCAAGGGTTTGCATTGGAAATCATATACCAGCGAATAGCGTCTATTCCGTGATTTTCAATAGCTTGAAACGGCTCTACGGCATTGCCTAAACGTTTAGACATTTTTTTACCAAATTTATCTAAAACCAAACCATTAGACACTACATTTTTGTAAGCAATCGAATCGAAAACCATTGTAGCAATAGCGTGAAGCGTATAAAACCAACCACGTGTTTGATCGACACCTTCGGCAATGAAATCTGCCGGAAAAAATTTGTTTTCATCTATTAGTTCCTTATTTTCAAAAGGATAATGTTGTTGTGCGTACGGCATTGAACCGGAATCAAACCAAACATCTATCAAATCGCTTTCGCGTTTCATTGGCTCTCCTTTTTTGGAAACCAAGATAATTTTATCGACAATATTTTTATGTAAATCGATTTTATCGTAGTTCTCCTCAGACATATTCCCAATTTCAAAATCGGCAAAAATATCTTTATCCATAAAACCGGCATCAACCGATTTTTGCATTTCTTCTTTTAATTCAGCCACCGAACCAATACAAGTTTCTTCACTTCCATCTTCGGTACGCCAAACAGGTAATGGAATTCCCCAAAATCGCGAACGTGATAAGTTCCAATCATTAGCATTTTTTAACCAATTTCCAAAACGACCTGTTCCGGTTGCTTTTGGTTTCCAATTAATATTTTGATTAAGCTCGTACATTCTATCGCGTTTATCGGTTACTTTTACAAACCAACTGTCTAACGGATAATACAAAACAGGTTTGTCTGTTCGCCAACAATGCGGATAATTATGTTTGTGTTTTTCTACATGAAAAGCTTTATTTTCTTCTTTTAGTTTTATTGCCAACTCCACATCTACCGAGCGAATTGGTTTTTCGTCATCGTCATAATATTCATTTTTAACATATTTACCGGCAAAATCACCCATTTCCGGTCTAAAACGACCTTGTAAATCTACTAGTGGTACCGGATTTTCGTTTTCATCTAAAACCAACATTGGTGGCACTTCGGGAGTTGCTTCTTTTGCTACTTTTGCATCATCTTGACCAAAAGTAGGAGCTGTGTGTACAATACCTGTACCATCTTCGGTAGTTACAAAATCACCGGCAATTACTCTAAAAGCATTTTCAGGATTTTGATATGGAAGTGTGTATGGTAATAATTGCTCGTATTTTGCCTCCAATAAATCTTTCCCTTTACACTTTTTTGCAATGAAAAACGGAATTTTCTTATCGTCTTTTGTAAAGTTTTTTAAGGCTTCTTCTGTTTCAACCTCAACGAATCTTTTACCAAATTGTTTGTTTACTAAAGCCTCAGCTAAAATCACATTTATTGGTTCAAAAGTATATTGATTATGGGTTTTTACTAAAACATAATCTATCTTTTTACCAACAGTTAAAGCAGTATTACTCGGCAAAGTCCAAGGTGTGGTTGTCCAAGCTAAAAAATACACATCTCCGGATACTTTACAAGTTTCCGGCAAGGTTTCCTTAATCGCTTTAAACTGAGCAACAACCGTAGTATCGGTAACATCTTGGTAGCATCCGGGCTGGTTAAGTTCGTGCGAGCTTAAACCGGTTCCAGCCTTTGGTGAATATGGCTGAATGGTATATCCTTTATACAAAAGATTGTTGTTATATAATTGTTTTAACAACCACCAAACCGTTTCCATATATTTTGGCTTGTAAGTAATATATGGATCGTTCATATCAACCCAATGACCCATTTTTTTTGTGAGTTTTTCCCAAATATCGGTGTATTTTAGAACAGCTTTTTTACAGGCTTCGTTATACTCTTCTACAGAAATTTTAGTACCTATATCTTCTTTGGTGATGCCTAATTCTTTTTCCACACCAAGTTCTATTGGCAAACCATGTGTGTCCCAGCCTGCTTTTCGTTTAACTTGGTAACCTTGCATGGTTTTAAAGCGACAAAATAAATCTTTAATCGTTCTACCCATAACGTGGTGAATTCCCGGCAATCCGTTTGCCGAAGGCGGCCCTTCGTAAAACACGAAAGGTTTATTTTCATCTCTTTGTTCAATACTTTTTTGAAAGATATTATTTTCTTCCCAAAAGTTTAGAACACCATCTGCTATTTCTGTAAGGTTTAGACCTTTATATGTATTAAATTTACTCATGAATCGGTAGTTTCTAACAATCTGCGAATTTATACAATTACTATAATATAACGAAAGGAAATGAAAAAAAGAATAGAATTGTTTCTATCTAATGATTTTGAACAACATAATATTAGATTTTTGAAACAAAAAAACCACGATAAAATCGTGGTTTTTTGTGTGGTACCTCCAGGAATCGAACCAGGGACACATGGATTTTCAGTCCATTGCTCTACCAACTGAGCTAAGGTACCAATAAAATAAAACATTGATGTCTTATTTTCGGAGTGCAAATATAGAGCAAATTTCATATCTGCAAAACATTTTTTAAAAAAATATTTTCTTTTTAATTGTTTTTCTATTTTTGCAAGATGAATTTGATAATAGACATCGGAAATACACGAGCAAAACTAGCTGTTTTTAAAGAAGATAGAATTGTTCTTCAAAAAAAATCAAAGCACAAAAATATTTTAAAAAAAATCAAAAAATTATTTTCAGAGCTTTCTATTTCTAACACAATTATTTCTTCAGTTCATCAAAAAGAGGAAAAATTACTTCAATTTCTAAAAGAAAACAGTAATTTAATCGTTTTAAACCATCAAACAAAAGTGCCGTTTCTAAACCATTACAAAACACCTACAACCTTAGGTGTAGATCGCATTGCATTGGTTTCGGCAGCGATAAAAGAATATCCAAACCAAAATGTCTTAGTAATCGATGCAGGTACATGTGTTACTTATGATTTTATATCTAACAAAAAAGAATATTACGGAGGTATTATCTCACCGGGAATTAAAATGCGTTATAAAGCAATGCATCATTTTACCAAAAAATTACCTGATTTAAAACCAACATTATATAAAGGAGAAGGAAACTCTACAGAAAACGCCATGCATCTGGGTGTTTTAAAAGGAATTTTTTATGAAATTGAAGGAATAATAAGTGAATTTCAAGCAAAAAATAACAATTTAACAGTTGTTTTAACAGGTGGAGATAAAAAAATCTTGTCCAACTTACTAAAAAGTAGCATATTTGCCAATCCTAATTTTATACTTTTAGGATTAAACTATATTTTAAATTACAATCTAAATGATTAAAAAGACAATTTTATTTGTAGCTATCGCATTTTCAATGCAGTTATTTGCTCAAAATAGTAATGTTTCGCCGTATTCCTTTTTTGGTTTGGGTGAGCAGTTCCCTAACAAATCTGTTGCAGAGCTTAGTATGGGTGGAATCGGTGGTGCACAAAATGGTGTTAAAAATATTTTTTACACCAATCCTGCTTCTTACAGTAAATTACGATTAACGGTATTTGATTTTAGCGGAAACAGTAAATATTTAAAAATAGATGACGGTAGCGACAAACAGAGCTCTTCTTCATTTACGTTATCACATTTAAGTATGGGATTTCCTATTACCAAAAAATCAGGTTTGGTTTTTGGCGTACAACCAAATTCAAAAGTTGGGTATAAATTACTGGTAGATGAAAATCCGAATTACATGGAAGGAGAGTCCGAATATTTTTCCGGTTATGGAAGCACCAACCGTGTTTTTGTAGGTTTTGGATATTCTTTCCCATTAAATATTAGTATTGGTTTGGAAGGAGATTATCAATTCGGAAACATCCAACGAAGCATTTTAAACCGAATCGAAGGTGTATATCTTGCTTCTATGTATCGAACTTCTTCTACTGTTGGAGGTTATTCCTTTAAATTAGGATTGCAACAACAAACAGAAATAAATAACAAATTACTTCTTAAAACAGGATTGACATTACGATTTAAAAATGATTTAGAACACAAAGGTGTGAAACAATTTTTAAGTTTGATAAATATTTCAAATCCGGATATTGTAGTTGTAAAAGATATTATTTTAGATGAAGACTTTACAAGCACGATTACCTCACCATTAAAAACCACTTTAAATGTTGGTGTAGGACAAGAAAACAAATGGTTTGCAGGAGTTGAATACAACAAGCAAGATGCCATAAATTTTAACAATGATATTGTAACGAGTTCAAATGTAGAATACAGCAAAATGAGTAGTATTTCATTTGGAGGATTCTATATTCCTAAAGCGAACTCAATCACCAGTTTTTGGGAGCGAGTTACCTATAGAGCAGGGTTTTACAACAAAAATACAGGTTTAAAAATAAAAGACGCTAACGGTAAATTTCAGGAGATAAAAGACTTTGGCATATCTTTTGGAGTAACACTACCAAGCAAACGAAAATTTACAAACATCAATATTGGTGTTGACTTTGGTCAAAGAGGAAAAGCAGAAGCTAATTTAATAAAAGAAAATTATTTTAATTTTAGAGTAGGCTTCTCTTTTGTAGATAAATGGTTCAAAAAACGAAAATTAAACTAAATATTATGGAGATGAAATTAATCAAAAGAAACGTAGCAGTAGTTTTACTACTATTTATGGGAATTATGTCAATGATGGCTCAAAACCGATATGGTTCTGATCCGGAAAAATGTAAGATGAATATTTCCTTATTCCACGAAAGTGTTAAAGCAAAAAATTATGCCGAAGCAGAAGAACCTTGGAAATGGGTTTACGATAACTGTCCGCAAGCATCTCAACATATTTACTCTGACGGATTAAAAATCGCTTTAAATAAATTAAAAAACGGAGATACTTCCGCAAAAGATTTAGTAAACGAAATTTACACCAAAAGAATAAAATATTTTCCTAAAAATTTAGGTAAAGTATATAGTGATTGGGCTAATTTCTTGGTAAAACAAAAAGCAAATGAAGATGTAATTTTTGAAAAATTAAATGCCGCATTCAAAGCAGATCCTGCAGGAATGAGTGTAAAAAATATCTTCCGTTTTTACAAGCAAGTTGTAAAAAAATATAAAGATACAGATACACAAAAAGTATTTGATACCTATGATGAAGTTGTAGAAGCTGTCAACAAAAAAATAGCTAAAATGACTAGCGATTATGCTGCACTCCAAAAGAAAATTGAAGCAGGTGAAACACTTAGTAAAAGTGAAAATTGGAAAGTAAAACACCAATATTACGAAAAAAACTTAGAAGGTTTAGGTAAAGTACAAGGTGGTTTAGATGCTATGGTAGAAGAAATTGCTACTTGCGACAGATTAATACCTTTGTATAAAAAATCATTCGAAGCAAACAAATCAAACGTACTTTGGTTAAAAAGAGCTGCACAACGATTAAATAAAAAAGGATGTAATGAAGACCCATTCTTTGTAAAACTTATCGAATCTTGGTCTAACGCAGATTCAACTTCTATATCTGTACTAAAATACTTAGAAAGTATTTACAGAAAACAAGGTAGAGTTGCTGAAGCTGATGCCGTTGCTCAAAAAATCTTTAATTTAGGAACGTCTGATGATAAAGCTAAATTTGTATATGGAAAAGCTCTTTCTTTATTTAATGCACGTAAATACGCACAAGCGAGTAGAAAAGCAAGAGAAGTGCTTAAATACAATCCTAAATTTGGAAAAGCGTACATCTTAATAGGTAGAGCTTACGCAAAAAGTGCCAACAGCTGTGGTAATAATGAATACGAAAAAAGAATGGTATATGTAGCTGCTGCAAATAAAATGGCACAAGCAAAACGTGTCGATCCAAGTGTGGGTTCATTAGTTAACAGATATTTAAAAAATTACAGAGCTAATTTCCCTAACAAAACATTAATTTTTCAAAGAAACCTGAAATCAGGAGACAAGCATAAAATTGGATGTTGGATTGGTGAAACCGTTAGAATTCCGTAATTTTGCATTATGCAAATTAAAACAAACATAATATTTAAAAGCATTGCTACTACCATTTTAGTAGCAATGCTTTTTTCTTGTGTTAATAATCGCGACAAAATAAACGATTTTATTGCCGATAAAAATTTACCAATTTCAGTAACCAAAAATATCTCTTTAATCCACACGGATTCCGGAAGAATGAAAAGTAAAATGATTACTAAATTATTAAATGATTTTTCCAATAGAACAAAAAATCCGTATCAAGAATTCCCAAAAGGAATACAATTAATTACTTTTGAAAAAAATGGAGATTCCACTACGGTAACAGCCAATTACGCCAGAACATACAAAAACACCGAAGTATCGGAATTAAAAGGCAATGTAGTTGTAATCAACAATAAAAAAAACATGAAATTGCTAACCGAACAATTATTTTGGGATCAAAAAGAAAATTATTTTTTCTCTAATAAAAAAACCATTTTAATTTCGGGTAAAGATACTTTGGTAGGAACAGATGGCTTTGATGCAAATGCCGATTTAACGAATGCTAATATGATGAATAATAAAGGAAAATTAGAACTAATTGAACCATAAAATTATGATTAGACTACACAAAATAATTGAATACTTATACTTGGCTTTCGCCTTATTTTTTACTTTTGAAGCAATCCGTATTTTTTCTACGGACAGCAAAAAAGCATCATTATTCATATTTTTTGCTGTAATGGCAATTTTTATGTTTTTCTTTAAACGAAGATTTCGTAAAAAACGCTTTGAAAATCAAGATAAAAAATAATGCTACTAGAGATTTTAATTATTTTATTTTCGGTTTTGCTGTCTGCTTTTTTTTCAGGTATGGAGATTGCTTTTGTTTCGGCAAACAAATTACAAATCGAAATTGAAAAAAATGAAGATTCCAAATCTTCAAAAATACTAGCCAAACTAACCAAAAATCCATCTAAATTTATCACTACCATGTTGGTTGGTAATAATATTGCTTTGGTAATTTACGGTTACTCTACAGGAGAATTATTAACGCGATTTTTAGAACCTTATATTTCTAATTCGTTTGTATTATTACTCATTCAAACCTTTATTTCTACTATTGTTATTCTAGTTACGGCAGAATTTTTACCAAAGGCAATTTTTAGAGTTTATGCCAATCAATTTTTAAAAGCTTTTTCAGGCATTGCATATTTTTTCTATATCATATTTTATTATATATCCGATTTTATTACCAAAATATCCAATTTTATTTTAAAAGTAATATTCAATGAAAAAGAAGTAAAAGAACAACAAGAATTTAGTAAAAAAGAACTCGGTCATTTTATTAGTGAACAACTGGAAACATCCGATAATGATGAGGTAGATTCTGAAATACAATTATTTCAAAACGCGTTGGAATTCCATAATGTAAAAGCTCGTGAAGTGATGATACCCAGAACCGAAATTGTAGCAATCGATGTACACGAATCCATAAAAAAATTAAAACAGATGTTTATCGATTCGGGTTTATCAAAAATTTTGGTATATAAAAATTCTTTAGATGATATTATCGGTTATGTCAATGCCTTTGAAATGTTTAAAAAACCAAAAAACATACGATCCATTTTATTGCCAATTGAACTGGTTCCGGAAACAATGCTCATCAAAAATATTTTAGAAACCTTAAGTAAAAAGAGAAAAAGTATCGCTATTGTTTTAGACGAATATGGCGGTACATCAGGTATGATAACCAAAGAAGATATTATTGAAGAATTATTTGGTGAGATTATAGACGAACACGATAAAATTGAAACAATTGAAGAAAAAATAAACAATCGTGAATTTCGTTTTTCTGCAAGATTAGAAATCGATTATGTTAACGAAACATACAATTTAGACCTTCCAAAAGAAGACTCTTACGAAACTATTGGCGGGTTTATTGTACATCATACTGAAAGTATTCCGCAAATAAACGAAGTTATCACCATTGATAAGTATCAATTTACCATTACAAAAGCTACAAAAACGAAGATAGAAGAGGTAATACTTAAAATTTTAGATATTGAAGATTAAAATGCTCTTTTATAAACTACAAAGTCTAAAATTAAGAATAAAAATCTTTTTAAGAGTTAAATTCTTTTTGTAATTTCGCGAACTAAATTAATTTAAAGAAGAAAATGGCAATATTATCAGATATTAGAAAGAGACCTATTTTTTTAGTAATTATCATCGGTTTAGCATTGTTTGCTTTTGTGTTAAGTGATATTCTTACAAAAAATTCTGGTCCAAGCAGAAAAAACATCGGTGAAATTAATGGTGAAAGTATTACACCTCAAGAATTTGCAAAGTATGTAGATGCACAAAAAAACCGCGGAGGTTCTACCATGCAAACCGTAAATCAAGTTTGGAATCAATTAGTTCGTGAAAAACTATACGATAAGCAAATTGAAGATGCCGGAATTGTAGTTGGAGAAAAAGATTTATGGGATGCCATTGTAAATATTTACAAAAACAGTCCGAATTTTCAAAACGAAGCCGGTTTATTTGATGAAAATAAATTAAAAGAATACATCGCTACACTAAAAGACAATCCTGCAGCTTGGCAAAACTGGGAAGCCAATTTAGAAAATATTAAAAAAAGTGTTAAACAAAGTACTTATAACAATTTAATAAGTGCCGGTTTAACAGCTTCATTAAAGGATGGCGAACGTGAATATTATGAAAATAACAAAAAACACAATGTAAAATTTGCCTATCAGCCCTATTCTTCTGTTAAGGAAGATGAAGCAAAAGTGACTGATGAAGAAATTAAAACATATATAAAAGCACATCCAAATCAATTTAAAGCAGAGCCAACAACAGAAGTTGAATTTGTGAAGTTTGATGTGAAACCTTCCAATACAGACATTAAAGCTGTAAAAGATGAAGTTACTAAATTGATAAATGATCACGAAGAATACAGTGAAAATATCAAACAAAACATTAAAGTAAATGGCTTTAAAAATATAAAAGACAATGAGGCTTTTGTAAATGAATATTCTGATATTGCATACAGTGATAAACCTTATTTTAAGGAAGATTTAGAGGAGAAAACATATGATACCTTGTCTAAATTACCAAACAATTTCGTTTACGGACCAATAAAAGAAGGTGATTATTTTAAGCTATACAAAAAAATTAAAGACGAAGATGTAAAATCGGTTAAAGCAAGTCATATTTTAGTTTCATATAAAGGTGCTCAAAGTGCTAAACCAACGATTACCAGAACAAAAGAGGAAGCTAAAACCGAAGCTGAGAAATTGCTTAAAAAAGTAAATGCAAAGAATTTTGCGGATATGGCAAAAGAATTTTCTGACGGACCAAGCGGTGCAAAAGGCGGTAGTTTAGGTGATTTTGGTAGAAAAGGAAGATTTGTTAAAGATTTTGATGAATTTATTTTTAGCAATCCGAAAGGGAAAATAGGATTAGTAGAAACTCCATTCGGATTTCATATCATAAAAGTAGATGATGTAAAAACAGATAAAGCATTAAAATTAGCTATTATTGCTCGTAAAATTGATCCTTCTACTAAAACAGAAAGTGAAATTTATCAAAAAGCTGAAACATTAGCTTCTGAAATAGAAAACGGTAAAAAATTGGAAGACTTAGCAAAAGCCGGAAATTACACCGTAAAAAAATCAAATAATATTACAGAACTTTCCGAAACAATAAACGGATTAGGAAACCAACGTGATATTGTAAAATGGACTTTTGACAAAGACACCAAAGTAGGTAATGTAAAACGTTTCGATTTAAACGATGGTAATTACGCTGTTGTTATCTTAAAAGGAAGATATGATAAAGGATTATCTTCAATTGCCAATGCAAGACCAAAAATAGAACCAATTCTTAAAAAAGAAAAGAAAGCTGCTATTATACGTAAAAAAATTAGTGGAAACAGCTTAGAAGAAATGGCAAAATCTATTGGTAGACCTATTTCTACCGCAGATGAAGTATCTATTATTAATCCTAATTTTAAAGTTGGTGGAAATGATGAAACCGTTGCAGCGGCATTACTAAACACCAAAGAAGGAGATGTAGAAATTATCGACGGAAAAAACGGTGTATTTATTATTAAAGTAGTAAAAGTGATTGAACCTTTTGATGTAAAAAAATACAGTACTTTTTCTAATAACATCACGCAAAAATTAAAATCAAAAACAAATAAAGTGTTTGATGCACTTAAAGAAAAAGCCGAAATTGAAGACAACAGAACCGTTTTCTATTAAAAAAAAGATAAAAATTATTTAATATGTAAATTTTTACGTATTTTTGCTTAGTATATAAATTAAGATTATTATTGAAAATTAAAATTAGATTAAAAATGAAAAATTTAAAAAGAATTTTATTCGCTATGTTAATCGTTTTCGCGATTAATACGCAAGCTCAAGATGAGGATAACCCTTGGGCAATTACAATTGGTACAAATGCCGTTGACTTCTTCCCTACCAATCACCCTAGCATTGTAGATGCTGCAGGTAATGATACTGGTTGGTTAGATCAATTTGGTAATGCAAGAGACCACTACAATTTTGCAGCTTCTCCAATTTCTAACGTACACGTTGGAAAATATATTGGTGATGGTTTTTCTTTAGGTGGTGCGGTTTCTTTTAACCAAATCGACCAAGTTGGCGAAATGTCAGTTCCTGAAAAAATCTATATCGGTTTAGATATGGATATTCGTTACGACTTAAACAATGCTTTTGGCGATACAAAATGGTTTGATCCTTATGCAACTTTTGGTGGTGGTTACACTTTCTTAGATAAAGATGGTGCAGGTACTTTAAACGGTGGTTTAGGTGCTAACTTTTGGTTAGCTGAAAACTTAGGTGTTAATGTATCTACTACATACAAACACACATTTGATGATACTTATTTATTACCTCACTTCCAACACAAATTAGGTTTAATCTTTAAATTTGGTGGTATTGATACTGATGGTGATGGTATTTATGACAAAAGAGATGCTTGTCCTGAAGTATTCGGTCTTGAAGCATTTAACGGTTGCCCTGATACTGATGGCGATGGTATTAAAGATAGCGAAGATGCTTGTCCTAACGTTGCAGGTTTAGCAGAATTAAACGGTTGTCCTGATACTGATGGCGATGGTATTGCTGATAAAGATGATGCTTGTCCTGAAGTAAAAGGAACAAAAGCAAATAACGGTTGTCCTGATGCTGATGGTGATGGTGTAATCGATTCAAAAGATGACTGTCCTAAAGTTGCAGGTCCAAAAGAAAATAAAGGATGTCCTTGGCCTGATACAGATGGTGACGGTATCTTAGATAAAGATGATAATTGCCCTAAAGTACCAGGTGTTGCAGCTAACAATGGTTGTCCTGTTGTTGTAGAAGTTATTGAAGTAATTACTCCTGAAGCAAAAGCTAAATTAGATTCTTATGCTAAAACAATCTTCTTTAATTCAGGTAAAGCTACTTTCAAGAAAGGCGTTACTGCAAAATTAGATGCAATTGCTGAAATTATGAAAGAATACCCTGATTCTAAATTTGCAATCGGTGGTCATACAGATAGTATCGGTTCTGCAAAATTAAACAAAAGATTGTCTCAAAAAAGAGCTGATGCTGTAAGAGATTACTTAATTGGTAAAGGAATTCCTGCTGAGCGTTTAACTGCTTATGGTTACGGAGAAGAATTCCCAATCGACACAAACAAAACGGCTGCAGGAAGAGCACATAACCGTAGAGTTGAAATTAAATTAATTGACTAAGTTTTATTAGACAGTTAAGTATATAAATACAAAACACCTAAATTAATTTTTAGGTGTTTTTTTTTATGTGGTTTTGTATTTGCTATACTTAGTCACTCCTTAAATACCATTCAATCAATTTATAATCAATAAAATAACTCATATAATTCTATTATTTTATAGTGTTTAATTGCAAGGTTTTTCTTATAT
>JALSLI010000114.1 GCA_026988395.1 Flavobacteriaceae bacterium
ATTTCTTGTTTTTGTTTTTGATTACGATAAACGATGAAAGCAATAATTGCAAATAAGAATATTACCGCAAAAGAAACAATCATCCAAATAATTGCTTTTTGCTTTTCTATTTCAGCTTTTTGAATTTGATTTTGTTTTTCTTGAAGTTTTATTTTTTGTTCTTTTTTTTGGGTTTCGTATTGTATATTCATTTCGGCAATTTGTTTTTGCTTTTTGGCATTCATTATACTATCTGCCCACTGTTTATATTTTTCATGATAATATAGTGCTTTTGAAAGATTGTTTTTTTCTTTATAAAAAATATAGGCTTCTTTATAAGCTTTATTTTTATATTCTGAATTATTTTGGTTATCGGCAATATTTATAATCTTATCTAAATAAATTTTTGAATTTTTAAAATCTTTTTCTAAACGTAAAACACTTGCTAAATGCCAAAAAGGAAAAAATTTATAATCATTGTTGTTAATACTGTCGCAATACTGAATTGATAAAAATAAATTTTTTTTTGCATTAGGATAGTCTTTTAAGTTTTGAAAAATAAATCCTAAATTATTATAGATATCAGGCAAAGCATAAACATAACCGATTTTTAATGCAATCTCTTCTGCTTTCCTGATATAAAAAAAAGCTGTATCAAGTTTGTCTAATTCTGTATAAATACTTTGCAATGCTATTAAATTGTTAACCTTCTCATAAGTATCGGGTAAATTTTTATAGATATTTTGTGCACGTAACGCATATTTTAATGCTAACTGAGGCTCGTCCATATCATGATAAGCAGCTGCAATATTATTTAATCGCGAAGCTATTTTAACCGTATCTTTATCGTTCTCAGCTTTTTTTATAGCTTTTGTAATATACTTAATTGATAAAGTATAATACCCCATAGAACGATAAACTGATCCCAAATTATTATAAGCAAAACTTAATTGAACCAGTGTACTGTCTATATTTTTATAAATATCTATCGCTTTAAGCAAATAGTTTACACAACTGTCATTAATTCCATACACACCAAAAGATATTGCCCTATTATTGTATAAGCTGGCAATAGTCATTTTATGATGTTTATGCAAAGCAAAAGAAATAGCATCATTATACACAGTCCTGTTTGTATCAGGATGTTGAAACTTTATTTTATCATAAAGCTGTAAATAATTAATCAACTTTACAGAGTCATTTGTTGCTGTTTGGATTAAATTTTTCAAACTATCAACAGCCGATTGTTGTGAGAATAGCGTATTTGAGAATAGTAATAAGAACAAGAAAATAATTAAGCATTTTTTCATTTGTATTAAGAATAAGGTTAAAATAGTATTTTAGGTAATCTTTGCTCAAAAATAAAAATTCTGTCTAAATTATTAAATTTTTCAGTAGAATACTTTCAGTAAATTTGCTTTTTATATATACACTTTGTTATGGAATATCTAATTTATGACGGAGCTTGTGGTTTTTGCAATAAAATGGTAATGTTTGTAGCCAAAAACGATTCAAAAAATCAATTTTTATTTGGATCAAGTTTATCGGAAAAAGGCAAAAGCCTTTTGGAGAAGTATCAAATATCAGGATTAGAAGACTCCACAATTATTTTACTGCAAAATGATGGCTATTCAGTTAAAAGCTTAGCTGTTAGAAAAATACTTCTTAAACTTCCGAAATTCAAATTTACAGGAATGCTTATGTACTTATCTCCTATCGTATTTTCCAATTTTATTTACGATATTATTGCAAAACATCGAAAAAAAATCATCAAAAACACTAATTGCGAAATCCCAAACGCCGAAATCAGGCAAAAATTTATCAACTAAATTGATAAAATCCAATTATATTTTGATGAACAGTAATGCTAAAAAAGAGTAGGAAGCGTTTTTTTTAATAACTTTACCTTATTGTTTTTAAAATAAAATC
>JALSLI010000115.1 GCA_026988395.1 Flavobacteriaceae bacterium
TCTTTTAGTTCGTGTGTATTATGATAAAGCATTTCGGGTATAAAAGCACCTCCAAAATCACCATAAAAACCTTCTTTATTAATTTTGTAGTTCATTGTAAAATAATTTTATTTTATTAATATTTTTTAAAGCAGGTTTTATTTCAAAGCCACTATTTATATCGATTCCAATAAATTTAGCATGTTTTATTTTTTTTATTTCTGTAGCCATTGTTTCGTTGATTCCTCCACTGAGTAAAAAAGGAGTTTTACCTTGATATTTTTGTAATAAATCCCAATTAAAAGTAACACCATTTCCGCCAGGTTTTTTTCCAAAAGCATCAAATAAAAACACATCGCAAGTATTTTCATATTTGTTTAAAAGCTCAAAATTAAAGTCGGCGGCTATATTAAATGCTTTTATAATTTTATAATTTTTACGTATTTCTTCGCAAAATACAGGTGTTTCATTACCATGTAATTGTATATAGTCTAAATTAAATTCTTTTCCTTTTTTTAAAATAAATTTTACTGATTTGTTTACAAAAACACCCACTTTGTTAATGTTTTTAGAAATGATTATATTGGGTATTTTTTCAATGTTTCTACTCGATTTTTCATGAAAAATAAAACCAATATAATCGATTGGTATTTTTATTAAATCTTGAATATTAGATGTATCACGCATGCCGCAAACTTTTATTTTCATGAGTTGTGATTTTTTAAATTTGCTATAAATTCCATACATGTGTTTTCTGGAGATTTTGTTTTCATGAAATTTTCTCCAATCAAAAAACCATTAAAACCATGTTTTTGTAATGCAATAATGTTTTTATAATCGTTTATACCACTTTCGGCTATTTTAATTGTGTTAATAGGTAGTTGCTGACTAAGTTTTATCGAATTTTCAAAATCTACTGTAAATGTTTTTAGGTTTCTATTGTTTATGCCAACTAAATTTATTTCAGGAATGTACTTATCTAATTCTTCTTGAGTATGTACTTCAAAAAGCACTTCCATACCTAAACTATGTGCAATTTTTGTAAAATTTTTAATTTCTTGTTTGGTTAAAACTGCTGCAATTAATAAAATGGCATCTGCGCCCATTGCTTTAGATTCAATGATTTGATATTCTGAAACAATAAAATCTTTTCTTAATATAGGTTGCGAGTTTACTTTTTTAGCTGCTAATATATCATTGGTGCTTCCTCCAAAAAAATGTGAATCTGTTAAAATAGACAATCCCGAAACACCTGCTTTTTCATAGCCTAATATTACATTTTCTACTTTAGAAAAATCGTTAATAATTCCTTTAGAAGGTGATTTCCGTTTAAATTCAGCAATTATTCCACTTTTATTGCTACTTATTATTTCTTTTTTTAAAGATTTTGTTTTTGTATTAAAGTACTCTTTACGCTCTAATTCTTTTATTGAAATTAATTGCTTGTTTGCGATAACTTCTTGTTTTTTGTAAGCTATTATTTTATCTAAAACAGTCATATTCTTATGCGGTTATTTTTTTTAGTACTTCAAATGCGTTACCAGATTCAAGGGCTTCTTTTGCTATTGCTACACAATCTGCTAATGTTTTATTTGGTTCAAAACATTGAATTGCATGTGAAGCATTTGCAAGAACTACATTTTGTTGTTGTTCGGTACAATTGTTTTGTAAAATATTAACAAATATTTTAGCGGAGTCTTTTACGCTTGTACCGCCATAAATATCAGTTTGTTTGTGGGTTTTGAAGCCAATATCTTCAGGCGAAAGTAGCGACTCTTTATTGTTGGATATTTTTTTAAATTTACCCGTTAATGAAATTTCATCATAGCCATCTAAACTATGTAAAATGGTGTATGTTTTTTCTGAATCTTGAATTAAGTAGTTGTAAATTCTGGCAACTTCTAAGTTAAAAACTCCAATCATTTG
>JALSLI010000116.1 GCA_026988395.1 Flavobacteriaceae bacterium
CAAAATCTAATAATTAGCATAATATCTTATTTGTTCATTTTTTTCATTGATAAAAAAACGAACCAAAAAAATCTAGGCTTACGAAAGCTAATCTAAATTTATCATTCAGCATCTAAATTTTCTGAACTCGTTCCGTTATAATACTTATTCTAATAATCATAAATATACTAACGGAACTCAAACAGCAGAAAATTTTAAGATGCTATCATTTCAAATTTTACGATTCCCTTTCGAATGCCGTCTAAATATCATACTTTTCATCTACAATTAATTTTACAGTTGTTCTACTATATTTGCAATTGAATTTATTTTACTTAAATCATCAATCAAAAATCATCAATATCTTATTTCTTTTTAGGAATATTTTTTAGCACATCTAAAAGATACTTCCAGAATTTCTGTGTTGACGAAATACTTGCTTTTTCATCAGGTGAATGTGCTCCGCGAATATTTGGACCAAAACTTACCATATCCATTTTAGGATAATTAGTTCCTAAAATACCACATTCTAATCCTGCGTGACAAGCTAAAATTTTTGGTTCTTCCTTAAATTTATTCTTGTAAATATTTTCTAATAATTTTACAATTTCAGAATTTGGATTAGGTTTCCAACCAGGATATGAACCGCTTAACATTACGTTAAAATCACCTAACTCAAAAACGGATTTTATTTGATTTGCCAAATCCGTTTTACCGCTTTCTACTGATGAACGTGTTAAACAGGCAATTTCCACTTCGCCTTTTGATAATGTAATTCTTGCCAAATTATTGGAAGTTTCTACTAAATCTTCAATATCCGGACTCATACGATAAACACCATTTGGAATACCATAAACTACTCGTAATAAAGTAAATTGCGTCTCTTTGGTTATCGTGTTTTTAGGCAAATCAACTTCCGATAAAGTAATTTCTAAATCCTTTTCTATAGTTGCGTATTCTTCATGGATATCTTTAACAATCTTATCAAATTTTTGTTGAATTTTAGTAGGTTCAGTAGTTACAATAACGGCATTACTCTCTCTTGGAATGGCATTTCTAAGACTTCCTCCTTTAATTTCGGAAATTAACATATCATTTTCAATAGCGTATAAAATACGATTCATCAATTTATTGGCATTACCAAATCCTTTGTGAATATCCATTCCGCTATGTCCGCCTTGCAAACCTTTAACCGTAATTTTAAACGCTTTTACCTTATCGGAAACGGCTTGTTGTTTATAAGACTTTGTTCCGGTAATATCAATTCCTCCGGCACAACCAACGCCAATTTCATCATCATCTTCGGTATCTAAATTTAAAAGAATTTCGCCCTCTAAATAACCTGCTTGCAAACCGATTGCTCCGGTCATTCCGGTTTCTTCATCAATGGTAAATAAAGCTTCTATTGGAGGATGGGCAATGTCATTGGATTCTAATATAGCCATAATTGCCGAAACTCCTAAACCGTTATCCGCACCAAGTGTCGTTCCTTTTGCTTTTACCCAATCGCCATCTACGTACATATTAATTCCTTGGGTTTCAAAATTGAAATCAGTATCGTTATTTTTCTGACAAACCATATCTAAGTGTCCTTGAAGCACCACGGTTTTACGATCTTCCATTCCTTTGGAAGCCGGTTTTTTTATGATTACATTTCCAACAGGATCTACGATTGTTTTCAAACCAAGATTTTTTCCGAAGTTTACCATAAACTCTCGTACTTTGTCTTCTTTTTTACTTGGACGCGGAATGCTATTTAACTTTGCAAAATTACGCCATACTTCTTTTGGTTCTAAATTTTTAATTTCTTGGTTCATTTTAATTATTTGTTTTATTTTCCATCATTATCTTCCAAAAAAGGAAGAAAAAAATATGTTTTTAAATGGATTTTTTTATATTTCTTATTTATCTTATTCTAATTATAACATCCTTAATCAACCATCTCCCTAAATTCAAAACTACCTACTGCCAACTGCCAACTGTCTACTGCAAACTGTCTACTGCCAACTGTCAACTCCCAACATCCAACCACTACAACTCAATAATAGAATCTTTTATTGGTTTTCTTACTTTTTTAAGCTTTCGCATAAAATCATCTTCTGATCTGTAACCAACAGGCAACAGCAAAACGGATTTTAAATTTTTATCTTTTAATTGCAACACTTCATCAAATTTTTCGGCATTAAAGCCTTCCATCGGACAAGAATCTATCTTTTCATATGCACAAACAGTCATTAAATTACCGAGAGCGATATAGGCTTGGTTTTTTGCCATTTGCTCTATTTCTTTTTCGCTTTTATTGGCTATATTTTCTTTTAATTGACTTCGAAATTTACCGATAATTTCTTCGGATGTACCGCGAATTTTTTTCTCTAAATCAAAATAATTATCTACATTTTTAGTGGTAAAATTGGTATCTATTGCAATAACCAAAAGATGAGAAGCAGTAGTAACTTGAGGTTGAGAATAAGCATGTTCCAATAAACTATCTTTTAACTTTTGGTCTGTTATAACCAACATTTTTATAGGTTGTAAACCATATGAAGTTGCGGTTAAATTAAACGCCTGTTTTAAACGATCTATTTTGGTTTTAGAGAGTTTTTTATTGGCATCAAATTTTTTAACTGCATATCGCCATTTTAATTGTTTTATGGTTTTTGTCATAATTTTATACTCAATTGATTATGGAAAAAGTAGTTCCTTCACGGCTATCTTTTAATTGTACACCAAGTTCTTTTAATTTATCGCGGATTTCATCGCTTAAAGCGTAATTTTTATTTGCTTTTGCTTCTGCTCGCATGTCAATAAGCATTTCAATAACGCCTTTTAAAATATCTTGATTATCTTCTTTTATTGCATTATTTTCTAATCCTAAAACATCAAAAGTAAAATCTTTAAGCGTTTTGGATAAAAGTTCTAAATCTTGCTTGGAGATTTTTTCCTTTTTATCTTTTATCAAATTTATGTGTTTTACGGCATCAAATAAATGAGCGATTAAAACAGGTGTGTTAAAATCATCATTCATTGCATCGTAACATTTTTTACGCCATTGTTGTATGTTAAAATCCGATGTATCGGAAGGCTCTAAATAATCTACTATTTGTAAGGCTTCCATAAGGCGATTATATCCTTTTTCGGAAGCGAGCAACGCATCATTAGACAGATCTAAAATACTTGAATAATGTGCTTGCATCATAAAAAACCGTGTTGCACTTGGAGAAAAGGGTTTGGATAAAAACTTGCTTGTTCCTTCATAAATCTCACTTGGTAAAATGTGATTTCCGGTAGATTTAGACATTTTTTTTCCGTTTAAGGTAAGCATGTTTGTATGCATCCAATAATTTACAGGATCTACGTGGTTACATGCTTTTGCTTGTGCTATTTCACACTCGTGATGCGGAAATTTTAAGTCCATTCCACCACCATGAATATCAAATTGATTGCCAAGATATTTGGTACTCATTACAGTACATTCTAAATGCCATCCGGGAAATCCAACCGACCAAGGAGAGTTCCATCGCTGAATATGCTCGGGTTCAGCTTTTTTCCAAAGAGCAAAATCTTGCGGATTTTTCTTGTCGGATTGCCCGTCTAACGCTCTGGTATTTTCAATAGCATCTTCAATTACTCTTTTAGATAAAATTCCGTAATGTTCGGTTTCGTTATATTTTAACACATCAAAATACACCGAACCATTTACTACATAAGCCAATCCGTTATCTAAAATTTTTTGAATGGTTTCTATTTGCTCTAATATATGACCGGTTGCAGTTGGTTCGATATTTGGAGGTAGTAAATTAAATTTATCTAAAACTTTATGAAAATCGACTGTATATTTTTGCACAATTTCCATTGGTTCTAATTTTTCTAAACGTGCTTTTGTTGAAATTTTATCTTCGGAATTATCATCGGTTAAATGACCTGCATCGGTTATATTTCTAACATATCTTACTTTATAACCAATGTGTTTTAGATATCGATAAATCATATCAAAACTCATAAAAGTTCTAACATTACCTAAATGCACATTGCTGTAGACTGTTGGTCCACAAACGTACATACCAACAAAACCTTCGGTTATGGGTTTAAATATTTCCTTTTTTTGTGTAAGTGAATTGTAAATTTTCAGCTTCTCCATTCTAATTTAAATTAAAGTTCAAAGATACTAACTTTATCAAATATTGTTTGCCAAAAAAAAATTATCTTTACATCGATGAAAAAACAGAAGAAAAATAAAAGTGCCTTACAAGAAATAGAAGGCGTAAAACAACCTAAAAAGGTCAATAAAACTTCTGTTAATAAAATCAAACTTCATCGTAAAAAACAACCATCGGTAACCGAATTTATTACACAAATACGCAATGGTAATATTCGTTATTTAAGTCAGGCTATTACATTAATTGAAAGTACTAATCCAAAGCATCAACAAAAAGCTTCCAAAATCATAAAAGCTTGCTTGCCTTATGTCAATAATTCAATCAGAATAGGAATTACCGGTGTTCCCGGCGTTGGCAAAAGTACTTTTATTGAATCTTTTGGAAAATTTTTAACCAGTAAAGGCAAGAAAATTGCTGTCTTAGCAATTGACCCAAGCAGTTCGGTTAACAAAGGAAGTATTTTAGGAGATAAAACCAGAATGGAATCTTTGGTAAAAGACGTTAATGCGTTTATTCGTCCTTCGCCATCCGGAGATTCACTTGGTGGTGTCGCCAGAAAAACAAGGGAAACCATCATTTTATGTGAAGTTGCCGGTTTTGATACTATTTTTATTGAAACGGTTGGTGTTGGACAAAGTGAAACTGCCGTTCATAGTATGGTAGATTTCTTTTTACTGCTAAAATTAGCCGGAGCAGGAGATGAATTACAAGGCATAAAAAGAGGAATTATCGAAATGGCAGATGCTATCGTAATCAATAAAGCCGATGGTGATAATGAAAAAGCCGCAAATATAGCAAAGGTAGCCTTTAACAGAGCTTTACATCTTTATCCGTTAAAGGAAAGCAATTGGCAACCAAAAGTAACCACTTGTAGTGCTTTTTATAATATAGGAATGAATTCTATTTGGAATATTATTCAAGATTATTTAAAATTGGTAAAAGAAAATGGATTTTTTGAGCAAAATCGCAAAAAACAAAATAGTTTTTGGCTTTACGAAACTATTAACCAACGTTTAAAAGATCATTTCTATCAAAATCCTTTTATAAAAAAGCAATTACAGTTAGAAATTAACCGGATTTCAGAAAACAAAACCACACCCTTTGAAGTTGCTGAAAAATTACTAACTTCGTATTTTAAAGAGTATAAAAAATGATAAACTCTTATTTGTTTGAAATTAGAACAATACTTCTATTTTCGGTTTTAACCAATTCTGTGATTACTCTTTTAAATTCCAAATAATCTTTCGGTGCTATTTTTACAGCATTGGATATTAAAATCTTCTTAATATAAAGAATATTATTTTCTTGTTTAAATGAAAAGGAAAAAGCTATTTCTCCATTTGCCGATTTTTCAACTATATCATCAGGTAGTTTAGTAATTTTAAAACCTTCCGGCAACTTAATCGATTGTATTGTTATCTCCTTAAAGGGATAGCCGAATTCAATTGGATATTTTCGACTATCTTCTTCTATTATTTTCTCATTTTGTTTAAACAGCGTCATAACCGAAAGAATCATTTTATTTTCACTATCCTTGATGTTATTATTCAAATTGAATTTAGACAAAACAAGAAATGGCTTATCTAATTTATTCTTATTATATAATCTAACATTATAAACATAAGTATTTTGAAATTGACTTCTTAATTCAAATTCTAATCCCATATCGTCTAAATCGGTAAATTTATTACGGTTAATTATTGCTTTTTCTCCTTTAAAAGCAATTCTAAAATTACCGGATACCAAACCGGAAGAATTAATTTCCATATTAATATTACGTTTAGTAACCGCAAATGTTTTAGGACTCAAATCAACAAAGAAGGAACGATTATCTTTTTTAATTACTCTTCCAACACCATTTAACACTCTAAAAGGTAATAAATTATAGTATGCATTTTTATTGGATGCGTCTAATAATATACCATTACCTAATTCCACGTAACAAATGACATAATTAACCTTTAAAATAGTTGGGAAAACGGCTTCAAACATATTTCTTGTACTTAATATCACCGGATCTGCGTTAAAACCTGCTTTTCTTAGCATTGAAACTAAAATCATATTGATTTCAGCAACATTACCGCTTTTTTCATTAAAAGTAGCTTTTACTCCTTTTTTAGAAAAAATAGAATAAACACCATTCCATTTTACTTTATTTTTTACAAAGTCAAAAATAGCTAAAATAGAATCCTTTTTTGAAGTCGATTGAGATAAAATTTGAGATAATTCCTTCTTAAAATATTTTGTTTTTTTAAGTTGTAAACCAAAATGTTGATCTGCATTTAGTTGTTTGGCTACATCATCCCAAGTTTTAGAATATACTTTATAACTAGAATTTGGAAAATTTGTTGCATAAACATCAAAAACAATTCTTGGTCTATAAAGTTCTATATTTCGTGTATATTTTTCTTTTTTAAATTTAGGCACATTCCAATTTTCTATATACAAGCCTCTTTCGTTAATTATATTAACTTTAATTTTATTTAAAAACCGATAAATAAAATTAACATGATCTCCTGGAACATTTATAGTAGCTCTAAAATAATTCATAGGTAAATCTTCTTGTAAAACAATATCGTCTATATAAAAAATATAGTTAGAGTTAATAGTATATTGCCATTCTACAATAGAATTCTCGTTTAAATCAGGCATTGTAAATGTGAGTTGTGTCCACCTGTCATTTAGTTCTTTTTTATAAATACTTTTTCTTGAAAATTTTGTCCTAACAATCTCTTTTCCTTTTAAATTATAAGTTACTGCTCTAATATTAAATAACTCATCATTATTTTTATGTTCGTTATATAGCTTTATTTTTTTAGTTGCAAAATCAATTCCTTTAATAGTGTTAATTTTAATTCTTTCGTGAACAGTTGTTTGTAATGTCCAACCAGACATATTATGAAAAATCAGTTTGGTCTCTCGATGTTTAAACAAAATAACAGCGTCATCATTTGTCATCTCAAATTCAGTTGCGGAAACGTTGCCAAATTTTTTAATTTGAGAGAAACTTACATTAGTATTAAATCCAAATAATAAAATAAAAAATATAACGAAAAATTGAATTCTTAAATTCATTTTAAAAAAATTAACTGTTAGGATACAAATATATGATTTAAGATTTTAAAAATAAAATGCTGAATTATATACAAAAAAAATAGTTACAAACCTATGATTTGGGTCACTTTTTTTACCAATTCTTACTTGTAAATTTGTAGTATAATTAAACAACAAGTCATGAAAAATCTAGTTATTTTAGGAGCAGGAACTTCCGGAACGATGATGGCAAATCATTTAGTACACAAGTTACCAAAAGACCAATGGAAAATTACCATTGTAGATCAATACAAAAAGCATTATTACCAACCTGGTTTTTTGTTTTTACCCTTTGATATTTATAAAACGAAAGACGTTATTAAAAAAGGTAAAAAATTCATACCAAAAGGCGTACGTTACATTAACCAAAAAATCGAAGAAATTAAAGCCGATAAAAACCAAGTGCAATTAGAACACGAAAATTTGGATTACGATATTCTTATCATAGCAACAGGAACTAAAATAGCTCCTGAAGAAATTGAAGGAATGAAAGGAGATTTATGGCATAAGGATATATTCGATTTTTACACCTTTGAAGGAGCAAAAGCACTACGCAACAAATTACGAGAATGGGAAGGCGGAAAATTAGTAGTTCATATTACCGAAATGCCTATTAAATGTCCGGTTGCACCATTAGAATTTGCTTTTTTAGCGGATTCCTATTTTACCAATAAAGGGATACGTGATAAAGTAGAAATTGAATTTGTAACACCATTAGATGGTGCATTCACAAAACCAAAAGCAACCAAAGCCTTACATTACCTATTGGAAGAAAAAGGCATTAAAGAAGTAACCGATTTTAACATAGAACGTATCGATAATGAAAATAAAAAAATGATCGATTATTCCGGAAAAGAAGTAGATTTCGATTTATTAGTAACCGTACCAACTAATTTAGGTGATGCTGTTATCGAACGCTCGGGATTAGGAGATGATATGAATTTTGTACCTACAAACAAAGGTACTTTACAAACAAAAGCTCATAAAAACATTTTTGCAATTGGCGATGCTACCAATTTACCGGCCTCAAAAGCAGGCTCCGTAGCACACTTTGAAGCAGAGATTTTAACTGATAACATTTTACGCTATATAGACGGAAAAGAATTAAAAGATAAATTTGATGGTCATGCAAACTGTTTTATTGAAACAGGACACGGAAAAGCATTATTAATCGATTTTAACTACACCACAGAACCTGTAGAAGGAACTTTTCCTTTTCCCGGAATCGGACCTCTTAACCTACTAAAAGAAAGTAGAATGAACCATCTGGGAAAAATGGCTTTTCGATGGATTTATTGGAACATGCTCATCAAAGGAATCCACATACCATTTGTATCTGCAACTATGAGCAAAAAAGGAAAAAAATTAGAAGAGGTAAACAATTAAAAACAGTATTAAATTTTAAAATTAAATATCATGGAAAAAACAATAGGAAATAAAACAATAGACGTAAACGACCAAGGATACTTAACCGATTTTAGCCAATGGGATAAAGAAGTTGCTACCGAATTAGCAAAAGAAAAAGGTATCGATTTAACTGATAAACACTGGGAAGTTATAGAATATCTTCAAAACAAACACAAAAATGAAGAAGCCCTTTCAATAAGAGGAATTAAAAAAAGTGGTGTTATCAATATAAAAGAATTTTACAACTTATTTCCCGGAGGACCTTTAAAGGTATCTACTTTAATTGCCGGTATCCCTAAACCAAAAAGTTGTATCTAAAAAATACTTGTTGTTAGGAGTTTGTTGTAATGACAAGCTCCTGATAACTTCATAAATTTAAAAACATAAATCATGGCAACAAAAGTTAAAAAAATGCTTTTTATTTTATCAAAAGCAACATTAGATAATGTTTATGCAGCCTTTATTATGGCTAATGGTGCACGAATGGAAGGCATCGAAGCCGAAATATTTTTTACTTTTTTCGGATTGGAAGCAATTCAAAAAAAGAAATTAGAGCATTTACACGTAGCAACCGTAGGTAATCCTGCAATGCACATTCCAACATTACTTGGTGGTTTACCCGGAATGGAAGCTATAGCAACCAAAATGATGAAAAATGAAATGGAAAAATTAGACATGCCTCCTGTTGGTGAATTTTTAGAAATTTTATCCGATTCAGGTGTTAATCTTTGGGCGTGTAAATTAGCCGTTGAAATGTTTCATCTAAAAGAAGAAGATTTAATTGACGAATTAGATGGTATCTTAACTATTGGAGATTTTTATAATCGCGTAGAAGAAGATGGTACGCATATGTTATTTATTTAACCAAAAAAAAGCAGATAATTAAAATTATCTGCTTTTTTTATTTCTAATAAATTTTTTTTCTATTTCATTACATCCAACAATTCTACCTCAAAAATTAAATCGGAATTTGGGGGAATTACCCTACCTGCTCCTCGTTTACCATATGCCATATTTGCCGGAATATATAAAATTGCTTTAGTACCAACATTTAATTTTTGAATTCCTTCATCCCAACCTTTTATTACTCTGCCAACTCCTATTGGTGTTACAAACGGCTGATTTCTATCTAGCGATGAATCAAACTTTTTGCCGTTTCGTAAATAACCTGTGTAATGAATTCGAACGCGATCTCCTTTTTTTGGTTTTGGCTCTATCCCTTGTTCTAAAATATAAATTTTTAAACCGGAATCATAGACTTTCGCCTCTTTTTCTTTTTCTAAAATCAATGCTATTTTAGCTTGTTCCTTTTCTTTTTTTAGCCGTTCTTCTTCTTGTTGCTTTTTCATTAATGCATCAAAAATTTTGGGTGCATCAAATTTTTTGGCTTTCTTTCCTTTTCTAATAATTTTAACCGAGAGCATTTTATCTCCTTTTTTAATGGCATTAACAACTTCTTGCCCTTTTACCACATAACCAAAAACCGTGTGCTTTCCGTTTAACCAAGGTGTTGCTTTGTGCGTAATAAAAAACTGACTTCCATTGGTTCCTGGTCCAGAATTTGCCATAGACAAAGTTCCGGGTTTATCGTGTTTTAATGTGGCATCAAACTCGTCTTTAAAAGTATATCCCGGCATTCCTGCTCCTGTTCCTGTTGGATCGCCACCTTGAATCATAAAATCTTTAATAACACGATGGAATTTTAATCCGTTATAAAAAGGTTTTCCTTTGTACTTTTTTTCTACATAATCGTTAGTTCCCTCCGCTAAGGAAACAAAATTAGCAACCGTCATTGGTGTTTTTTGATATTCTAATTTTAATAAAATATCTCCTTTTTCGGTCTTTATTTTAGCATATAATCCGTCTTCTAATTTTTGTGCATTTAATGTAATTGCCAAAAATAAAAAGAGGCTGTAAAAAATTTGTTTTGTTTTCATTTATAGTGGTTTAAATTATGTGATTTAGAATTCAAAAACCATACCTTTTTCCATAAATTTAGTTTACTTTTAATAATTCAACCTCAAAAATTAAATCTGTATTTGGCGGAATAACACCTCCGGCACCTCTTTCGCCGTATGCCATATAAGATGGAATATATAAAATTGCTTTTCCGCCTTCTTTTAATTTGGTAACACCTTCATCCCAACCTTGGATTACTCTACCGACACCAATTGGTGTTTTAAAAGGTTTGTTTCTTTTTACTGAAGAATCAAAAACAGTACCGTCTTTTAAATATCCTGTATAATGAATGGTTACTTGATCGCCTTTTTTTGGTCTTTTACCTGTTCCTTCTTTTTCGGTATAAATTTTTAAACCGGAATCGTATTTTTTTGCTTCCTTTTCTTTTTCTAAAATCGGTTTTATCATTGCTAATTTACGTTCTTGTTCTTTCTTTGCTTCTTCTTCCATCTTAGCAAATTCATCATCAAAAACTATTTTAGCATTAAAGTTTTTTGCTTTCTCTCCTTTACGGATAATAGTAACCGAATTTATCACATCATCCTTAGCTATTTTATTTACCACGTCTTGTCCTTTTACCACGTGACCAAAAACAGTATGTCTGCCATTTAACCAAGGTGTTGCTTTATGCGTAATAAAAAACTGACTTCCATTAGTTCCGGGTCCCGAGTTTGCCATAGATAAAGTTCCGGGTTTATCGTGTTTTAAGGTTGGATCAAATTCATCTTTAAATTGGTATCCCGGAGTTCCGGCTCCTGTACCTAACGGGTCTCCTCCTTGAATCATAAAATTAGGAATTACACGATGGAATTTTAATCCGTTATAAAAAGGTTTTCCTTTGTATTTATCGGCAACATAATCGTTATTACCTTCTGCCAAAGTAATAAAATTAGCTGTTGTCATTGGCGTTTTTTCAGGTTCTAATTGCAAAACAATATCTCCTTTATCGGTGTTAATTACTGCGTAAATTCCATCAGATAAATCTTTTACTTGTTCTTCATTTTTATCTGTTTTTTTACACGAAAAAGTAAAAATCAAGGTCAATAGCATTAAAAATTTAATTCCTTTTTTCATCATTTTAGTTATTTTTTGGTTATTCTTTATTATTAATTTTTTTTAAATATACTTCAATAATTATAGGTTCGTTGGGTGCAATATAGTCTTCAAAACCACTAATACCAAATGCTTTATTAGATGGTAAAAACAGAACTGCTGTTTCCCCTACGTGCATTTGTTTTATGGCATCTTGAACTCCTTGAATAAAATTTTCGCCATCTACTTTATACAAACGGTCTGCTTTATTTTTTTGCCCATATGAACCCAATTTTTCTTTTGGTAAAATTATTTCTCCGTCAATATTACGAATTTCATAATTAATAATTACTTCATCTCCTTTTTTTGGTTTTATGCCTAAAGTATCTTTTTTAGATTTAATAAAATACCAAAATCCGTGTTTTGAATTAATGTATTTGTGAACCGTATCTTTTTTCATTAATTCGGCAAAAAAAGCTTCCTGTTTTTGATTAATGATTTTATTTCGTTTGATTGAAGCCTTTAAAAAACTGTTATTCGTTTTAGTAATGGGTTTTCTGGCTTTTGGTTTACTACACGAAACGAAAAGCAATATAAAAACTCCTGAAAAGATAAAATTAAAAAGTCGGCTCATAAGAATTTAAAATTTGTGTTTTATAATTAGGAAGTACTTCAAGAAATTCAGAAACTGTTTTGTCAAGAGATTTTGTGCTTCTTCCTCCTGCTGCATTGGTATGT
Organism: Flavobacteriaceae bacterium; assembly: GCA_026988395.1. GTDB lineage: Bacteria > Bacteroidota > Bacteroidia > Flavobacteriales > Flavobacteriaceae > S010-17. Next base: position 12,366 of record JALSLI010000116.1, read on the forward strand.
CCTCCTCCATTAAAATGCTTTCTTGCAAATTCATTTACCGAAAATTGTCCTTTAGAACGAAAAGACATTTTTATAATTCCTTGCTGTTTATCTTCAATAAAAATTACAGCAAAAACAACATCTTTAATAGAAAGTGCATAATTTACAAAACCTTCGGTATCTCCTTTTTCAAAATTAAAATCATTTAATTCCTTTTGAGAGAGTGTAATATAAGCGGTTTTCAATTCCTTTAACAACACCAAATTATCCAAAGCTTTGCTCAATAACTTCATTCTATCTAAAGAATTGTTATCCATCACATTGTTATAAATCTTTGCATTATCAGCACCTTTTTTTAATAAATCTGCAACTATTAGATGTGTATGTGGTGTTGTAGATGGAAAGCGAAACGAACCGGTATCAGTCATAATTCCGGTATAAATACACGTTGCAATTTCTTTATTTACCTTATCGGAATCACCTAAATCTGCAATAAAATCGTACACCATTTCACAAGTAGAACTTTTACTTGTATCCGAAAATTTTATTTGAGCATAATCATCCGGTTGTTGATGGTGATCAATCATAATAAAAGTTGGCTTGATTTTTTTCAATACTTTTTCCGTTGCATCTCCGGTTCTGTGCAATGCATTAAAATCCAAAGTAAAAATAACATCCGATTCTTCTAATATTTTCGTTGCTTTGGCTTCTGCTTTCTCTAAAACCACGATATCTTTTTCGCCGGGAAGCCATTTTAAAAAATTAGGACAATCATTTGGCGAGACAACTGTAACATCGTGTTTATCTTTTAAATAATGATATAACGCTAAACTGGAACCATAGGCATCACCATCCGGATTTCTATGGCAAACAATTGCTATTTTCTTTTTTGTTTGTAAAATTTCTTTTACACGATTTATTTTTTCATCTATCATAAGACGCAAAAATACAAAATTTGATTTGAGTTTCTCTTTAGATATTGTTAATATTTATTGTTTTAAATCAATTGCATACTTCTACTAAAATT
>JALSLI010000117.1 GCA_026988395.1 Flavobacteriaceae bacterium
CATTTTTAATTTTTACCTCATCTTGGATAAGCGAATTATTTATAGTTGAATTCTCTACTACACTATTCGTGCCAAGTGATACATTTGGACCTACAACACTATTTCTTATAATGACATTTTTACCGATATAACATGGTTTAATGATTTCGGAATTTTCTAAAATCACATCATCAGAAACTAAATTTTCGCCTTCCTGTAAACTATATTGCAATACTTTACTGTTCGTTTCAATCGTAATATCTTTATTACCACAATCCATCCAATCATTTACTTCTCCGGGAACGAATTTGGCTCCTTTTTGCTTTAAATTTTCAAGTGCATTGGTAATTTGATATTCGCCTTTTTCTTTGATATCGTTATCTAAAAGATAGGCTATTTCGGTGCGTAAATCTTCTCCTTTTTTAAAGTAATAAATTCCTATAATGGCTAAATCCGATACAAATTCCTCTGGTTTTTCAATAAAATCGGTAATAATACCGTCTTTTAATTTTACAACGCCATAAGCCTTTGGGTCAGATACTTTTTTTACCCAAATAGCACCATCAGCATCCGGATTTAGCGTAAAATCTGCTTTAAATAACGTATCTGCAAAGGCAACAACACATGGTCCATTAAGTGTTTCTTTTGCTTGATAAATTGCATGAGCTGTACCAAGAGCTTGTTCTTGTACTTTAACAACTCCTTTTGCGTTGAGGTTTTTGGCTATTTTTAATAAATTTTCTTTTGTGTCTTTTGGAAACGTTGGGCCAATTACAAAACAAATTTCGTCAATTTTTTCATCTACAACATTGGCAATATCTTCTACCAAACGATGTACAATAGATTTTCCGGCAATTTTTGTAAGTGGTTTTGGTATGGTTAAAGTGTGTGGTCTTAGTCTGGAACCAATCCCTGCCATTGGTATAATTATATTCATCTTTCTTTTCAATTTTTAGGTTACAAATGTACATTTATTATATAAATTAAATAGTTGATTTGTTACCTTTTTAAGATAAACGCACCTTTTTTATTCGTATTGTAAAAAGGTGTATTTAATTCAGTTGCTTTTTGTTGATAATAGTTTACATAACTTCTAAAATTTGTAGCATCTGCTATAATTAGTTTTGGATGTAGCTTTTTAATTAATCGTTCTATATTGATTTTGGGAGATTTTCTTAAAAGCACAATATCCGGTTTTACTTCTTTTATATTATAGACACCAAAACTATCAATTACCAATATTTTATATTGTTTAAAACGATAATAATTTTTAATTTTTTCGGAATTTACATTGGTTATTCCTGTGCCTGTTTTGTATGTTTTAATGATGTAATTATTTGTAATTGTATCTAAATCTGTTTTTATTTGTAAATAATTTCCTTTTCTAAAACCGAAAACAGTATTTTTATTTTGATGAAATACGATAAAATTTTTTTCGCTTTCGCGGAGGAATTTATGGTATATTAAACCGAACTGAAATAACAGAATACTGATCATTAAAAACACCAACCTTTTAAAGTTCATTTTTTGAAACAAACGGTATAAAGCGATTATTAAAAGGTAACTTAAAAAAACATATAGAAGTGAGAAAAATATTTGTGAAAACAAAAATTTTTCTTGGTTTGCAATAAAATAAATAAAAGAATTTAAAATTTCGATTACTTTAAAAAACAAGTCCGCAATAGTTTTGGTTAACAGATCAAAATATGCCATGATGATTACAAAAAATCCAAACCCAAGAACAAATCCCAATACAGGTAGAATAACAATTCCTGAAATAAAAAACAAAGCCGGAAACTGATGAAAATAATACAAGCTTATTGGTAAAACTCCTATTTGTGCACTTAACGAAACGGTAAATATTGTCCAAAAAAGACGTATGATTTTAGTCTTAGGCAAC
>JALSLI010000118.1 GCA_026988395.1 Flavobacteriaceae bacterium
TTATTTTGAAGATGAGTTACAAAATTACTTTGTTTAAAAATTATTTCAGGTAGTATAACCACACCGAACTTTGCGATACCATTACATCTTTGCATCAAAATATAAAAAAATGAAAGCATACATAAATAACCAGCCGCACTCAATAAAACCTAACGAAACTATTTTAGAATTTGTTAGAAGAATAGAATCTGAAAAAATCCCTACAATGTGTCAAGATGATCGTTTGGAAAATTTTGGATCTTGCCGAGTTTGTTCCGTTGAAATAGCACGCGAGCAAAATGGAGCAACCAAAGTCGTTGCATCGTGTCATACTCCGGTAACAGAAGGATTGTATATTTATCCGCAAACCGAAAAAATAAAAAAATTACGTAAAAATATCGTCGAATTGGTTTTAACCGATTATCCTTACGATAAGGTATTTGCCGAAGAAGGAAAAAAACCGACACCTTTTCAACAAACAATTTCCGAAATTGGCATACCAAATGTGCGTTATCCAAAAGGGAAAACACATCAATTTTTAGAAAAAGATGATTCACACCCTTATATAAAATCCGATTTATCGCAATGTATCAATTGTTTTAGATGTGTGCGTGCGTGTGAAGAAATTCAAGGCGAAATGGTACTAAATATGAGCGGAAGAGGTTTTGCAAGTCATATCATCAAAGGATTTGATACTAATTTCGATTTATCTGCCTGTGTGTCTTGCGGTGCCTGTGTGCAAACTTGTCCGACAGAAGCATTAACCGATAAATTTAAAACAAAAACACTAATTGCAGATGAAGTAATTAGAACAACTTGTACTTATTGCGGTGTTGGTTGCCAATTGGAAGTGAGTAAAATTAACGGCGAAATTAAAGGGATTCAAGCACCAAATACTGCCGAAGTAAACCAAGGACACACTTGTCTTAAAGGACGATTTGCATTTCAGTTTTATAATCATCCTGACCGATTAAAACAACCTTTAATCAAGAAAAACGGTAAATTTAAGGAAGTATCTTGGCAAGAAGCATACGATTTGATCACCAATAAGTTGTTGGCAATCAAAGAAAATTACGGTGCAGATACCATAGGTGGAATTTCTTCGAGTAGAGCTACAAACGAAGAGAATTATCTGATGCAAAAAATGATACGTGTAGCAATAGGAACCAATAATATTGATGGCTGTGCCAGAGTTTGCCACGCACCAACAGCATACGGAATGCAAAAATCTTTTGGAACCGGAGCAGCAACCAATTCGATTAAAGATTTGGATAAAACAGAATGTATTTTCCTTTTCGGAGCAAATCCAACCGAAGCACATCCAGTAACCGGAGCAAAAATAAAACAATTATTTATGCAAGGTATCACCTCAATTGTGGTTGATCCTGTAAAAACAAAATTAGCAAAATTAGCAACGTATCATTTGCAATTACGTCCCGGAACAAATGTGGCTTTACTTAATATGATTGCTTATTTTATCGTTTCCGAGAATTTGGTAAAACAAGAATTTATCAACAAATATACCGAATACTACACCAATTTTAAAGAGAATTTAGTAACGTTAAATATCGATGAACTCGAAGAACTCACCGGTGTTTCAAAAGAATTGGTTAAAAAAGCGGCAATCGCTTATGCGAAAGCAAATTCGGCAATGGAATTCCACGGCTTGGGTGTAACCGAACATTATCAGGGAAGCAAAACTGTGATGTTATTGGCAGATTTGGCTATGATGACCGGAAATATAGGTAGAGAAGGAGTTGGTTTAAATCCGTTACGCGGACAAAACAACGTACAAGGAGCAGCTGATATGGGTGTACAACCACATCAAGGAGCCGGTTATTTAGATATTAATGATGCTAAAATTAAAGAGTATTATGCAAAAAAATACCAAGTTGCCAAGATGCCTGAAAAAGAAGGCTTAAAAATTCCGGAAATGATTAATGAGGCGATGAACGGAAAATTTAAAGCACTTTGGATTATGGGTGAAGATACCTTAATGACAGATCCTAATTCTAACCATATTCGTAAAGCTTTTGAAAAATTAGATTTATTAATTGTGCAAGAATTGTTTATGAGTGCCACAGCCGAAATGGCAGATGTGGTTTTGCCTGCATCGAGTTATTTTGAAAAAAACGGAACTTTTACAAACGGCGAACGTCGTGTGCAACGTGTTAATAAAGTTGTAGAGCCAATAGGTAATTCTAAACCAGACGGACAAATAATAATAGATATGATGTATCGTTTAGGTTACAAACAACCAACAGGAAAAGAATATGACGCTGTAAAAATTTTGGAAGAAATTGCAGATGTAATTCCGTTTATGAAAGGTATTTCTTGGGATAAATTAGGTGAAAACGGATTGCAATGGCCGGTAACCGAAGATGGTAATTCCACCGAAATATTACACAAAAATGGTAAATTTAAAAGAGGAAAAGGAAAGTTTCATTATTTTGATTTTGAAGAATCACCTGAGTTAGTAGAACATGCAAAAAAATATCCGTTTATTTTAACTACGGCTCGTCAATTGGAACATTACAATTCCGGTACAATGACAAGAAGAACGGATAATCAAAAAATTTCACCAAATGATTATTTGGAAATTAATCCGTTAGATGCTGGAAAAAAAGGTATTCAACACGGCGATAAAGTCCGTATTTTTTCAGATAGAGGAAGTGTGGAAATTCCGGTAAAATTAAATTATACCGTAAAACCGGGAGTTGTACGTACTACATTTCATCAACCGGAAGTTTTTATTAATATTATCACAGGAGATGTTGGTGATAAAGAAACCTTAACTCCTGAATATAAAGTTGTTGCTGTTGATTTTGAAAGAGTGTAAATTAGCAAGGTTTTTAATTTTACAGTTAATATGTAACAGATGCTACTTTCAATTGGTAAAATTTGTTATTAATTTGCATTATATTTAATAACCGAAAATCATAAAAGATGAATCAACCAAAAGAATTATGTCCAACTGCTACGAAATCCAGAGCAGATTTAGGTGCATTAATTTTAGATATAAGACCAAAAGAAGAAGTAGCAGTTTTTCATTTTGATGTGCCTAATTATAAAAATATTCCGGTAAATGAATTGCAAAATCGTTTGAACGAATTACCAAAAGATGAGCGTATTGTTTGTGTGGATAACAATCCTGAAAATGCGGCAATCGTAGCACAATTTCTATTGCAAAACGGATTTAAAAAAGCGTATTACATGAAACGAAGTGTTGTAAAATGGGTTTCAAAAGGATTTCCTGTTATCGGTAATTTATCCGGAGAAATAGAAGAACACAGTTGTGGTTGTTCGCACTAAAAGTAAAATATAGTTAAGCAAAAATTACTTTTTTATTTTTGGGTATTTGGCATTCTCGGCGTCCATATCTATAGAACGAGCAAATTCGCCATCAATATAGAATTTCCATAAACCTACTTTTACGTCGTTTTTATAATTTCCTTCTTCTTGTTTTAAACCCGTTAGACGGTTGTAAAAAATTGCGTAACCGTTTCGCTTTCCGTTTTTATAGGTAAAATCTTCAAAAATTTTGTTTTTTATAGAGTAGCGTTGGTATTTACCATCTAATTTTCCGTTTTTATAATTTGCAACAATCGTAGGTTTGCCATCAGGATAAAAAGTTTTGTATGCTCCGTTTAACTTTCCGTTAAGGTAATTTTCTTCAATCATAATCGATTTGCCGTCTTTATGATAATAAATCCATTTACCAATTTTATTTTTGCCTTGCATCTTTCCTTCACTTTCAATTTTTCCGTTAAGGTTATAAAAACGTACAAAAGCGATATCGGAATTTGGTTCAAATTGGCGTATGATAATCGGTTGCTTAGAATCTAAAATAGAGTAGTGTTTAAATATACCAACCTCTTTTCCGTGATTAAATTTTCCGGTGTATTTTATATTGCCGTTTTTGTAATATTTTTTCCAAATACCATGTCTTTTTCCATTGGTATCAAATTTATTTGTTTGAGCAACGGTTCCGGCAAACGATAAAATAATCAATAAAATAGTAGCGTAACTTTTCATTTTTGGATTTTAATAGCTGTAATTAAACGCATTTTTAGAAAACTATTGTATGAAATGCAAAAAGTATTCCGTTTTTATAATATTTAGAGATTTGTCTTCTGTGTTCAATATAAACTGCCAACTGTTAACTCTCCAAAAAACTAATTACAATTCCGTCTTGGTAAGTCGTTCATATAAATACCTTTACTTTTATCGATAAAACGCCAAACACCGTTAATTTCTTTTTTTTCGCCTCCTAAAATAGATGCTTTGTTCTTGTCCATTTTAAAGACTAATTCTTCTCTAATTGTTTTGTTGTTTTGAGTAAATTTACAAACGGTATTGGCTACATTTCCGTTTAGAACACCTTTAAAAACCCCTTTGTTAGGTTTTCCTTTTTCGGGATAATAATCATAATTGCTATAAACACTGTCTTTATCGATAGTTGCTTCCAATATTAATTGATTGTTTTCAATCTTAGAAAAAAAGCAGTGTTTTCCTTGATTTACAGAAGTTTTTTCTACTTCTGGATCAGTATTTTCAATCGCTTTTTTTTCTTTTTTACAGGAAATTAAACTCAATGTGAACAATAAAAATAAAGTTGTAATTCGCATAATTTTAAGTTTGATTCTTGCAAATATAAAGTTTAATCATAAAATAAATCATCTTTAAAACCAATTAAATATAATTTTTTTTGAGCTCTGGTAATTGCTGTGTAAAGCCATCTGTAATATGCCAAATCCATTCCTTCTTTTAAATAAGGCTGCTCAATGATAACATTTTTCCATTGTCCACCTTGTGCTTTATGACAAGTAACTGCGTAAGCAAATTTAATTTGTAAGGCATTGAAAAAAGGATTATTTTTAACTTCTAAAAACTGTTTGTATTTTGGTAAATCGGCATAATCCTCACTTATATTTTGATATAATTTAGAGGAATCTTCATACGTTAGCGAAGATGTTTCTTGTGTTAAAGTATCTAACATAACTACTGTATCAAAAGCCGGTTGGTTAGGATAATCAATCATTTTTACAGTTACTTCGGCAAAGTTAAATCCGTATATTTCTTTAAATCCGTTTATTTGTTTAATTTGGCAAATATCTCCGTTTGCAATGAAATCTGTTTCATCACTTTCTTTTAGCCAGTAATAATTGTTTTTAACGACCATTATATAATCTCCGGAAGCGATTTGATTATCTTCATTTCTAATTTTAGAACGGATTTGTTGGTTGTATTGGTTGGCTCTTTTATTAGAACGAACAATAATTGTAGTATCTTCAATGCCAAAATTTTGATAGCATTCATTAATGGCATTCTCTATATCATAGCCATCGATTAAACGGATAATATCCGGATATTGAGCTTGAAATTTAAAAGAAATACCATCGTAATAATTGCCAATAATTTCACGTAATTCGGTTGCATTGGTTAAAATACCGGAATCTTGATGTTGACGCATAACTTCGTCTAGCTCTGTTTCAACAACATCTTTTTGATAATTAAAATTTAATTTTGAAGCATCTAACGCCGGACTTAGATGTAATTTTACAGGAGGTAATTGTGCGGTATCACCTATTAAAATGAGTTTACAATTTTTACCGGAATAGACATATTGAATTAAATCTTCTAATAAAGAGCGAGATTCAAAAATTTTAGTTTGGTTTGAAGCATCCGGAATCATGGAAGCTTCATCAACAATAAAAAGAGTATTGGTGTGTTTGTTTGGTTTTAAAGTAAACATAACTGCACCTGAACTATTTTTTTTAGGAAAATAAATTTTTTTATGAATGGTAAATGCTTTTTTGTTGGCGTAATTTCCGATTACTTTTGCAGCTCTTCCGGTAGGAGCAAGCAGAACAAATTTAAGTTTTAAATGCCATAAATTATTTATTAATGTAGATATGGTTGTGGTCTTACCTGTACCTGCGTAACCCTTTAACAAAAAGAGTTTGTCTTCCTTTTTAGAAAAAATAAAATCACTTAACAATTGCAGTAATCGCTCTTGTGAATTAGTAGGCGAAAACGGAAATTGATCTAATAATAAATGAAAAAAAGTAGTTCTGTTAAATGGCATAGATTAAAATATTACGACAAAGGTACAAGGATATTTTATAAATTGATTGCAAAAAATTTTTGTACTTCAATTTTTTTTGTAGATTTGCCTTAAACCTAGAAATAACAAAAAAATAAACAAAAATGATTATATTACTTTACATTTTATTAGCTTTAATAGCGGTTGCAGTGGTTGCATATTTAGTGGTAAACAAAATTCCTAAAAAATTCCATTGGATTATTTCATTGATTTTATTGGCATTAATAGTATTTATGTCTAAAAAAATAGTGGATAGTATTATGAAACCAATTCGTTTTAACGAAGAAAAAGTAAAACGCTATGCTAAAGTTATCGATAATTTAAAAACTATCCGTCAGGCGGAAATTGCTTACCAAAAAGTAAAAGGTAAATATACTGATAACAAACAAGCTTTAATTGATTTAGTTGATAAAGATAGTTTTGCAATTGAACAAACAAGGAATGAAATTGTTAAAGTAAATAGAGGAGGAGGTATTGTAATTGATAAAGAAATACGTGTTGTGGATACAATTGGTTACAAACCGGTTAAAGCCGAATTTGCAGGTAAAGATTACAAAAGTATGTTTGATTTAAAGAAAAAAGGTATTGATGCTGATGTTGAATTGAAAACCGATACTATCGAAAAAGTTGAAGGTATTAAATCTTGGGTATTTGTTGCACGAGTTCCAAAAGAACAAGTATTAAAAGGAATGGATCAGTATTTAATAGATCAAGAAAAAGCAGCATTAGGAGGTACTGAAGTAAAAGGAGAATACATACAAGTTGGTTCTTTAACAGATGTAAAAACAAACGGAAACTGGCCACCATTTTATGATAATAAAGACGAAAAAGATAAAGAGTAAGCATTTCGATGCTAATTCAATTATAAAGAAACATTTATCCATCCAATTTAGTTTGGATGGATTTTCTTTTTGTGTCTGTGATTTACAGAATAAAGAAGTTTTGGCGTATAGTAAATATCTTTTTGACCATCAAATTAATACGCCCGAAAAACTTTTAAGAGCAATTAGGCAAATATTTTTAAAAGACCCGGAATTACAACATACATTTGATTCCGTTTTGGCTTTACATAATAATGAATTAATCACTTTTGTGCCAAATGTTTTTTTTGATAAAGAAAATTTAAAAGCGTATTTACAATATAATAACAAACTTTTGGCAACTGATTTTTATATGTATGATTCCATTAAAAATCAAGATATGAAAGCTGTTTATGTACCTTATGTGAACGTAAATAATTTTTTAATTGATAAGTTTGGAAGTTTTAATTACCGTCATGCTTCTTCTGTTTTAGTAGAAAATTTATTGGAAGAATTTGCAGGTAAAGACAAACGTATTTTTATTGAATTATCCAATTCTTTTTTTAAAATTTGTATCACACAAAATAGAAAATTATTGTTTTTTAATACATTTGAATATAAGACTGAGGAAGATTTTATCTACTATATATTATTTACTGCAGAGCAATTAAAGCTTGATTTAAACACAGTAAATATCTTTTTTTTAGGTGAAATAATTAAGAAAAAAGAACTCTTAATAGCTATTGAAAAGTATTTTAATTCTGTTAAATTAATAGAACCGAAACCATTATTGTCAGATGCTAAAATTGAAAAACAATTGGCAATTGAAGAATATGAATTATTTTATAGTAAAAATTAAATTATGCGAATTGTTTCCGGTAAAAATAAAGGAAGAAGGGTAAATGCACCAAAATATCTTCCGGTAAGGCCAACGACCGACATGGCAAAAGAAGCCTTGTTTAATATATTAAATAATCGTTATTTTTTTAATGAAATTTCAGTTTTGGATTTATTTTCAGGAATTGGTAGTATTTCATTAGAATTTGCATCTAGAGGAACTGAAAATATTACTGCTGTTGATGGTTTTTACGGCTGTGTAAAATTTTTAGAGAAAGAAGCAGAAAAGTTAGATGCAAAGATAGATTTGGTAAAAAGTGATGTTTTTAAATTTTTAGAGAATCACATAACCAAATACGATATTATTTTTGCCGATCCTCCTTATAATTTTGAATTGGATAAATTTGAAAAAATACATCAACAAGTTTTTAAAAATAATCTGTTAAAAGAAAACGGTTTATTAGTAATAGAACATTCTAAAAATACCGATTTAAAACACTTGCTTCATTTTGAACAAACAAAGAAATATGGTGGAAATTTGTTTAGTTTTTTTAAGTATCTTTAAAAGTAAGCTGATTTTTATAAAATTTCAATGTACACGTCAATTTTACCAATGTATCATTCTGAATGAAGCGACCTAAAGGAGCGTAGTGATGAAGTATCTCTTTTAGAAATATATTCTTTTAGTTGTAAATTTTTAAAATAATTCTTTGATTTTGTGATTTTTTTCTCCTTTTTGGGTTTTGTTTCTGTGAAAAAATAAAAATACTATAAATTGAATAAAAAAATCCGCAAAAACTGTACAGTTTTTGCGGATTTAATAGTATATAAAAGACTATTATTATTTTTCTGAGCTCATTTTATCGGCTAATAATAAAGCGTTGTAAGCATTTAAAATTCTTCCTTTTTTAGACATTGAGTCGAAAGGAATTTTTTCGTCTTTTGTTCCCGGTTTAATAACATCACCGTGATATTCAATACCGGAATCTATTAAAATTTGTTTTACTTCTTTTGCAGTTAAATTAGGATAGTAAGCTCTAATTAATGCAGCAACTCCGGCAACTTCCGGTGAAGCCATTGAAGTACCTTGAATAGATTTGTATTGATTGTCTTTTGGTACTGTTGAGTAAATTTCTAATCCCGGAGCAAAAATATCTACTCTGTCTTTTCCGTAGTTAGAAAAACCTGCAACTAATTTATCATCAAAATGACGTGTCATTGCTCCAACAGTAACTACATTATCTGTAATTTCTTTATTTGGTGCATCAGGAGAATCGGTTGGGAAATGTAAATTTTCTGCTAAATCGATGTTTTTACCATCATTACCTGCGGCTTTTACTAATAAAACATCGTGGTCTGCCGCATATTTCATTGCATCATAAACCCAATCACTATGAGGAGAATAAGGTTTACCAAAACTCATATTTACCACTTTTGCACCATTATCTACTACATAACGAATCGCTTTTGCAACATCTTTATCGTATTCATCTCCATCAGGAACAGCTCTTGCTACGATAAATACTACCGGAGCAGCTACACCATTCATTCCGATGCCATTGTTTCTTTGAGCACCTACAATTCCGGCAACGTGTGTACCGTGTAATTCGTCTGGTCCTGCTCCTAAAACGATGTTGTTTCCGTAACCCGGTTTGTCGTTCCAATCGTCCGGATTATCACCTGTAACGCGACCTTTAAAATCTAAATCATACATATTAGCTCTACTTTTAAAGTAATCTACACCGTTTTTTATACGTTTAGCAAATTCTTTAACCGATTTACCGGCACTTAGAACTCTAGGCAAATACATTAAAGCAGGTTTAACGGCATCGTTATCTGCATATTTTTGTACATCTTCTAAAGTATAGTTTTCTTTACCTAATTTTTTTCTAAGAAAAGTGTCTGCAGCTGTAATTTTATTGTACAGATCTTGATAGAATGCCATTTGTCCTTTTGCTTTTTCTCTTTCGGTTTCTACCTCTTTTTGCATTTTTAAGAATTGTTGGTATTCTGCTTTATCAGCTTCTGCAATTTGATCTTCGGTTTTACCGGCATATTTTGGTGATAATTTTTTAACCAATCTGGTAACTTCTAATTGTTCCGGTGCTGCACTTCCTTTTTCACCTCCTAAGAAATTCCATCCGTGCATATCATCAACATAACCGTTGTTATCATCATCTTTTCCGTTTCCGGCAATTTCTTTTGGATTGGTCCAGATTTTATTTTTTAAATCTTCGTGTTCAATATCTACACCTGAATCTACGATACCTACAATTACGGTTTTCGGTTTTTTGTTTTTTACAAAGTCGTATGCTTTATCTAAACTTATTCCGGGAACAGAATCTGTAAAAATATCCATATGTGGCCATTTACGGATTTCTTCTTCGGTCATTTTTCCTATTTTTGCAACAATTCCTTCGGTTGAAGTAATCATAGCAGGTCTAACAGCCGTTGTTTTTGTTGTTTTTTGGGTTGATTTACAACTTGCTAAAGCAAGAACAACACCAAGAGATAGTACTAGTTTTGTATATTTCATTGTTTTGAGAATTTTAATTAAATATTTCGTTAAATTTAAAAGTTTTGTCTAATCTGGCTCCTTTTTCGGTGTTTTTTACCGTACATAACTCATTAAAAGCATCGTGTTCTAAAAAAAGGTAATATTCTTCGGCTACAGCCTTATCTAAAAATAATTTTTTTTCGTCTAAAGTGAGTAAAGGTCTGGTGTCATATCCCATAACATACGGCAAAGGAATATGCCCAACTGTTGGTAATAAATCTGCCATAAAAACAATGGTTTTACCTTGATATTTAATCATTGGTAACATTTGTTTTTCGGTATGTCCGTCGGCAAGAAAAATATCAAATCCTAAATCGGAATTTTTTATAATGCGATTATCATTTAATTGCACATATTTTAATTGTCCGCTACTTTCCATAGGATGGATGTTTTCTTTTAAAAAGGAAGCTTTTTCACGAGCATTTGGTTCTGTTGCCCATTTCCAATGATTTTGGTTGGTCCAAAAAGTTGCATTTTTAAAGGCAGGTTCGTAAAAAGTTTTGTCTTTGTTCCATTGAATTGCCCCACCGCAATGATCAAAATGCAAATGTGTTAAAAATACATCGGTAATATCATCTCTGTGAAATCCGATTTTTTTTAAGGATTTATCCAAAGTAAAATCACCAAATAAGTGGTAGTAACCAAAAAATTTATCTGATTGCTTGTTACCTAAACCGGTATCGATTAAAATTAAGCGTTCGCCATCTTCAATAAGCATGCATCGCATACTCATTTCAATAAGATTGTTGGCGTCTGCAGGATTGGTTCGTTGCCAAATAACTTTGGGTACAACACCAAACATAGCACCACCGTCTAACTTAAAATTTCCTGTTTCAATAGGATGTATTTTCATCTTTTTAATTAAGGTTTACAAATATCTAAAATTCTTCTTAATTATTTGTTAATATGTTGCTAAAAAACAAGAGATGTTACATTTTTAAATAAAAAAACCTCGATAAATAAATCGAGGTTCTTATTTTGAGGTGTCGAGCGGATTCGAACCGCTGTACACGGTGTTGCAGACCGTTGCCTAGCCACTCGGCCACGACACCCTTTTAATTGGGTTTGCAAATGTAATAATTTTTTTGAATAATTTTTGGATATGTATAAAAAGTTTTTTCATCTTTTTTTCATACTTTTGAGTACAAATATATTCAGATGAAAAAAATAACCTTATTCGTTTTAATTTTTGCTTTTTTCTCTTGTAAAGCAAGACCAATTCAGGATGTAAAAATACCGGTTTCAAAAATAGTGCAAAGTTCAGTAAAATCGGATTCTATTCCTTTATTAGATGATAAAGTAATTGAATATTATGCAAGTTTAATTACTGAAGAAGATTTGAAAAAACATTTGGTAAAGTTAACTTCAAAAGAATTTGAAGGAAGAAAAACCGGAGAGAAAGGACAAAAATTAGCGGCAGATTATATTGTTAATTATTATAAAGAGATAGATATTGCTCCTGCATATGAGCAAACCGGAAGTTATTTGCAAAGAATTCCGAAAGATTTTATGCAAGGTAGAGCTAATGCTGATTCCGAAAATGTTTTAGCCTTTATTTACGGTACCGAAAAACCGGAAGAAATTGTGGTAATTTCTGCTCATTATGACCATTTAGGAGTTGGTAGTAATGGGAATTATTATCCCGGAGCAGACGATGATGGTTCCGGAACAGTTGCTTTGTTAGAGATTGCTCAGTCTTTTCAGAAAGCAGTTGTCGAGGGAGAAGGGCCAAAGAGATCGATTTTATTTTTAAATTTAACTGGCGAAGAAGAAGGTTTATTTGGCTCAAAATATTATAGTTCGCATCCGGTTTTTCCTTTAAAAAATACAATTGTGGATTTGAATATTGATATGATAGGTAGAGTAGATGGTAGACATAAAACCGGTGATTATGTGTATTTAATAGGTTCAGATAAATTAAGTACAGAATTACATTATTTATCGGAAGCTGTTAATAAAAAATATACAAAATTGGATTTAGATTACAAATATAATGATGAAAAGGATCCTAACCGATTTTATTATCGTTCAGATCATTATAATTTTGCCAAAAACGGAATTCCGGTTATTTTTTATTTTAACGGGACCCATAAAGATTACCATAAAATAACCGATACAGAGGATAAAATTGATTATAATGCTTTGCAAAAAAGAGCACAGTTGGTATTTCATACAGCTTGGCAAATTGCAAATAAAGAAGAGCGGTTAAAAGTAGATGTTATCAAGAAGTAAAAAAGCCAAAGATTTATCTTCGGCTTTTTTATGAAATATTTAAATTTTTTTTAGTTGTAAATGTTTTCTTTACCAAATTTTTTGGTTAATAAATAATAAAACATTGCTCTGTATTTATTTCGGTTAGAAGATCCTAATTGTTCGCAAACTTCTTTGATTGCTGCATCTAATTTTGCATCGTCTTTTAGACCTAATTTTTTAATTAAAAAATTGTTTTTTACGGTTTCTAATTCACTTTTTTGCGTACAAGAAACTGTTGCTGCATCTTTGTTGTAGATAGAAGGACCACAACCAATGGTTACTTTTTTTAATAAATCCATATCTGCTGTTACACCTGCTTTTTCTTTTAATTCTTTTGCGTATAACGCGATAAGTTCATCTCTTTTACTCATAATTTTTTGTTTTTTAAATGTTGATAATTAATGATTTGTTTAAACACATTTCAAATATAAGAATTTTTATGCGATAAAAAAAATTATTTTAAATTCGCAAAATATTCTTTTAATATGATGTCATTTAGCTCTCTTGGTGTCTTTATTTCTAGTAGTTTTGGGCGTTTATCGGATTTGTAGAAATGAGATAGTTTATTTTTTAAATCCGTTAAGTTATCAGTTTCCAAATAATTAATATCGTGCATTTTGCAAATATTTTTTGCATTTAGATGATGT
>JALSLI010000119.1 GCA_026988395.1 Flavobacteriaceae bacterium
AAAATAAAGGAACATACACGCCACAATTTTTAACTCAAGAAAGATTTGATAAAATTTTAAAAGGTTCTCACGAGCAATGTGGTAAAAAATCAAAAGGTCAAGGAAAAGGACACGGAAAAGGTAAAGGTAAAGGAATGGGAAAAGGTCAGGGACACGGAAATGGTCAAGGAAGAGGTCAAGGAAGAGGTCAAGGAAGAGGCAGAAACAGGTCTTGGTAAAAATAAATAATTACGAGTACATATAAATTAGTAACAATTAAATATAGTAAATTATGAGAAAATTAGTTTTAGTAACAATGGTATTATTCAGCTTACTGAGCTGTAACAAAGATGATGACTTTGCACCATTATCACAAACAGAAAAAGACGATTTATTATTCCTTAGAGAAGAGGAAAAATTAGCTAGAGATGTCTATTTATACGCTTTTGATAAATATGTTTTAGATATATCAAATAATATTTCACAAAGCGAACAAAAACACATGGATAAAATTTTATCTTTATTAAACAGATATGATTTAGCCGATCCTGCTTCTGCAACAAGAGGTGTGTTTAACAACGCAGAATTACAAACATTGTATAATGATTTGACTGCTCAAGTAGATGTATCAGAATTAGAAGCTTTAAAAGTAGGTGCAACTATTGAGGATTTAGATATTAAAGATATTGTAGCGTTTGAAAATAGAACAGATCACAATGACATCTTAGACGCATATAGCAAGTTAAAATGTGGTTCTAGAAATCATATGAGAGCTTATTACAACCGATTGTTAGATAATGGTTTTACTTATACTTCTCAATATATAACAGCAACCCAATTAGAAGAAATAATAGCTTCTACAAATGAACGATGTGGAAGATAATTAAATCTAAAAATAATTTTTAAAGTAATTAAAAAAGTTCCTTTTCTATGAGAAAAAGGAATTTTTTGTATTATATAATAATTGCAATTGAATTAAAGAAAGAAAACACAAAATTATATTTATAAAACTTAGTATATCAAACTTTTATCATCAAAAAAATCCTTTACAAACCTAAAACCTCCACACCTTGTTCAAAAATAATATCAACCGGAATATTTTTTTCTAATAATCGATCTAAATCTTTTTGTAATTGTTTTGGCACAATTCCTTTTTGTTTTACTAATTTTTGAACAGATTGGTAATCACCGGTCCCTTGTAAAGTTAAGATTAAACCGGACAAATCATTCATAGCTTGCATAATCTTATCATAATGCAACGTGTATGTGCCATCATCATTTCTGGTAAAAGCTCCTTTTTCTTCAAAATAATTAAAACGAATCATATTGGCTATTCCATGTGCATCGGCAGCTCCAAAACGAACCGATCTAAAAATACTTGCCATAAAAGTTGTCATATAATCTTTTGGATCACCTTGCAACTCGCCTTTTTTAAGCAACTGCATTACCATGTATAATCCTAAAACATCGGCCTTTCCTTCTTCTAATGCAGAAGACAAATCTTTTAAACTGGTACGTACGGTTCCTTTGCCGTTTATGGTGTTTTTAATTCCTAATCCGTGTGCAACCTCGTGGAACATCGTATTTGCAAAAAAGGCATCAAAAGTGATGTGTTTTCGCTGTTTGTGTGTAATCAACTCATTTGCAATTGGCACCAATATTTTGTCAAATTTGGCTTGCATCACATTTTTTAATTGCAATCTTCGTGTTCCTTTTTTAAGTTGTACACGCTCATCATTTGGTAGATTAATCGCAATAGTTTTTCCGCCTGTATTTGCTTCACCACTGTAATAAATGGCATCATATGCATTTAAATCAGATTTTGTGCCTGGCTTTTCTTGTTTGTATTTACTCTCTACCGGTAAATTTTTCTGTAATTCGGGTAAAAAAGTAACAAAATGAGCCAATTTTTTACTCCATTCCATATCTTTTACTAATACATAACCTTCATGTGCCGCTTTATAACCGAAAAGTTGGTCTTCATAAGTTTCGATTGGACCTATCACCACATCTAAATGATTGGATTTCATGTCCATCCACAGTGAATCACTATTATAATAATCATCGTTTAACAAGGCTTTTGCTCTGGCTAAAAGATAATTTTTTAATCCTCTATCTTCCACAAAAGCAGCTGCTTCCATTAAATATTGTGAGGCTTTTAATAATTGCGGTTTAAATTTTTGGTTATATCCAACAATACTTAATTCGCCTTTATCATTTCTTTCCACAAAAGTGTAAAGAGAATCTTTTCCTTTTAAATCGGCTTTTTCAAACTCTTCAACAGTCATGTCTTTAGGATAAAAATTTGCTCCCAAAGGTTTTTTGCCAATTCCTTTTACAAAAGGTTTATTATCATCTAAACGATCCCAGGGACCGTAATTAATTTCGGCGAAAGTCTTTGTATCTGCATCGCTTATTTTTTGAAACAACTCTTTTTTATCACCATAAGTTTCATACCAAAATAAATCGTCCATTATTTTAACTGCTTTGATTAATAATGGAATCATTTTCTTTTCCTTATCGGAAAGTTTGGAAACATCGGTTGTTAATTTAACTTTGGCATATTGCTTTATCTTTTGTTGTATTTCTTTCTTTTTCGTTTTTTGAGAAACTTTATTGTTTGTCGATGGCTTTGTTTCCTGTTTTACTTGTTGTTTACAAGATAAAAAACTCCAAAAAAGGAAACTGTATAAAATAACTTTTTTCATAAATTGTTTAGTTTTAAAATAAATGCGTTCAAAATTACTCAATTCTTTTTTATTGCTTGTAAATTTTTATAACAACCTCTCCTTTGTCATTTACCGACGCTCTGTACATTCCGGCTGTATTAAATTCAAAAACCATATTTCCTTTTTTATCCAAACCAATAACACCTCCCGTTCCGCCTAGGTTTGTAAGCTTATTTTGAATAACATCTTTTGCTGCATCTTTTAACGAAATTCCTTTATATTCTATTTGAGCAGAAATATCATGAGCCACAACACCTCTAATAAAATATTCTCCCCAACCTGTAGATGAAATACCACAAGTAGCATTATTTGCATACGTTCCGGCTCCAATTATTGGCGAATCACCAATTCTATGCCAACGTTTATTGGTCATTCCTCCTGTGGAAGTGCCGGCAGTTATATTTCCGTTTTTATCTAATGCTACACAACCAACCGTACCATATTTGCTATTTTTAATATCCGGATCATAAAAAGCTGATTTTTCATCATGATCTAAAACAGATTTCTCTTTTTCTTTTATTTTTTGAAGTGATTTAAAACGTTTATCGGTATAAAAATAACTTGGATCAACAATGGTAAGTCCTTGTTCTTTAGCAAATTCACTTGCACCACTACCGTATAGCAATACATGATTAGAATTTGTCATCACTTTTCTTGCTAAAGAAATCGGATTTTTAACATTCGTAACTCCTGCTACTGCTCCGGCATTTAAATCGTTTCCGGTCATTATTGAGGCATCCATTTCATTGGTTTCGTCATGAGTAAAAACCGCACCTTTTCCGGCATTAAATAAGGGTGAATCCTCCATTACATTAATAGTTTTTTCAACAGCATCTAAACTTGTTCCGCCATTTTTAAGAATATTATAGCCAACTAAAATGGCTTCTTTTAATTTTGCCTTATATTTTTGCTCTTTTTCTACCGACATATTTTTTTTAAGAATTGTTCCGGCTCCTCCATGAATAACGATGGCGAATTTGTTGGTTTGTTTTTGTTTGTTTTTTACCTTATCGGAAGTATTTTCCGTATGAGAACACGAAATAAAAACAAGAAAAAAAATACTAAGAAGAAATCGATTTTTCATAAATATATATTTAATTACATTAGACACAAACTTACACAAAAAAGTGTACATTTGTTGCTGAATAATTTACCCTTTTATTATGAAAAAACTTCTTAAAGTTCTTTTACTCTTAATCACCATTGGAGCTGTTTATTTTTATCTTACAATTTATCCTAAATTAGATATTGTTAGCGGATTTTCAGCCAAAAGTGTTGCCTCACACTTGTTTATTGCCGGAAGGTCTCAAAAACAAACCGAAGCTGAAGATAATGATGTAAAATCAATACGATTAGCAAAAAACAAAGTAAATTTAAAAGAAAAATCCGTTACCTCTTCTGCTTTTGGTTTAAAAAAACGAAAAGCAGTTTACAAAGAAGGTTTAGGTGCTATTTTATTGCCTCACGGAAAAGAAAATGAAGCGATAACCATTCCTACTCCTAACCGGAATTCTAAATTGAATGAAAAACCATTTCCTTACGGAGATGCCAAACAAAAAGACACTGTTTTTGCAAATATTGATTACAAAAAATTAGAAAAAACGGTGCTTAATGCTTTTGATAAAAAAGGAGAAAGCAAAAAAAGAACCAGAGCCGTATTGGTAATTTATAAAGACCAAATTATTGCCGAACATTACAAAAATGGTTTTGATAAAAACTCTATTTTACTTGGTTGGTCTATGACCAAAAGTATTACGAGTGCCGTTATAGGACTTTTGGAAAAACAAGGCAAAGTGCATTTAAATCAAACACATTTATTTAAAGAATGGGAAAAAGATAACCGAAAAAACATCAGTCTTAAAAATCTATTGAATATGAATTCCGGTTTGGCTTGGGATGAAAGTTATGATAAAATAAGCGATGTTACTAAAATGTTGTTTTTAGCCGAGGATATGCCTTCGGTACAACTACATAAAAAATTAGTAGGTAAACCAAATGAAAGTTGGAACTATTCCAGCGGAACGACTAATTTATTAAGTGCTTTTATTAAAAAGCAATTTAAAACCGAACAAGAATATTTAGATTTTTGGTATCGCGAATTAATCGATAAAATAGGCATGCACTCCATGATTATAGAACCGGATTTTAAAGGAAATCTTGTTGGTAGCTCTTACGGTTGGGCAACAGTTCGTGATTGGGCGAAATTTGGTTTGTTGTATTTACACAACGGTAATTGGAAAGGCGAACAAATTTTAAATAAATCTTGGGTAGATTTCACCAAAAAACCTACAAATACTTCAAACGGACGATATGGCGGTCATTTTTGGCTTAACGCCGGAGGTATTTATCCGGATGTACCACGTGATTTATTTTCATGTAACGGCTACCAAGGACAACGTGTTTTTATCATTCCGTCTAAAAATTTAGTAGTTGTAAAATTTGGCTTGGTAGAAGGTAAAAACTTTGCTGTAAATAGTTTTTTACGAGAGATTGTTGAAAGTATAAAATAAATAACCTAATGAATTTAAACAATCATTAGGTTAAAAATCAGCTTCATAAAACTACTATTTAGTATGATATAATCTATAAATAATTTTTGGAATTCGGGTGTTTTTATTTACCCATGCAATCAGTAACAAATCTTCATTTATTTTAGTAATTACAGGATGATCGTTTTCTGTAAATTTCTCAGTTATTTCTAATTTGTTTTTTTTAGAGTTTTTTATAATTTCTAATTGAATCAAATTATACCCTTTTCCTTCATTTTCATAATACTCTTCATAAACTGTATAAAATCCATTATTATCTGCAACCATTTGTGGATGATACCCTGTTTTTGTTAATAATGTTTTATTATTAAACGTATCTCCTTCCTTTTTAATATAGAAAATCCCATCATTTTCTGGAGCTCCTGTGTACCATATTGCCCCTAAAACACCATTACTTTCTGCTAAAGATGGACCGGTATGTGGACAACCATAAAAATGCCAGTTATCTTTACTTAACGGAATCGGTTTTGTAAAATCAACACCATTGTTAATTGAAGATAAATAATACATATCACGTATTTCTGTTTTATCATCACCTGTAAATCCGGGTTCTTTACTATCTATAATGTTTCTATATGCAATATGAATTACTCCTTTACTATCGGTAAAAATATCTGTTCTACAACATTCACAAGTAGAACCTGCTATCGGTTTTTCATTTTCAACTACTTTTAGATTAGAATTTGTCTTTGCAAAGTACAAAGTTTTGCCTTTATGATCTTTATCTATAGGTTTTCTGCTATCTAACCAAATAATTCCTATTTCACCATCAGACAACAAAGCAATATCAAAAAAAGATTGACTTGTAGAGGTTTTATCTGTCACTAATTTTTTTTCCTCTGACCATGTTTTACCATTATCATTTGAAAAAGAATAAAACATTGCTCCTCCAAACCTTGAGGCCGGATTTTTAGATCTTCTTCGGTAAAAAGCAAATAAAGTACCGTTTCTTGTCTTTCCCACTTTTGCCATACTTTCTGCATGTAATTGTAATCCCTTAGATGTTGGTATGGTAATTTCGTTATTAAATCTATTAGTTTTGGTATTAAAAAATGCCATTTTTAACAAATTAGAATTAGGCTCTTTATGTGTTTCCGTCCAATTTACAATAATTTCGTTATTTCCGTTAAAAAAATAAGCTCCCTCTGATTTTAATTTAGGATTAGTTAGCTTATTAAATATCTTTGTCGCTTCTTTACTTTTATTATTTTTTTTGGATGTAGTTTGTAATGTTTCTTTATTGCAGGAATACAACACCATCACGAATAAAATTAATACTAATTTAATTGATTTCATTTACTGCTCTTTTTATATAAAAGAAATTATTAAAATATTCCTTCTTCTTTTAAATAATTAAAAGAAGAAGGAGCAATTATATTTTAAAACAATCTTTTTTTTAATTTATAATTTATAATATACACCTAACAAAAGGGTTCTAGGAGTTCCCGGAGTATATGTTGTTCTCCCCCATGCTGTATTGGCTCTTGTACTGTAAATATCATCTGTTATATTCATAATATTTACATAAAAATTAAACTTTTTATACTTATAACCAAATCTGGCATTTAATAAATCGTAACCTTCATAAGTGGTATCGTTAGTCATATCTGTATAATATTCACCTACATGTTGCCATTCTAAATTTAACCTAAATCCTTTTAAATATCTAGGTTTATAACTCAAACCTGTATTATAAATCAATTTAGGTGCTCCTTGCATAAAATTACCACTAAAATCTTTAACCGGTTCACCATCTACTATTTTAGTTACAAAATCTTCGTATTTATGTTCGGCAAAAGAACCGGAATATCTAAATCTAAATTCACTCGATATTTTATATTTTAATCCAAATTCAATTCCTTTATGAGAAGTTTGTCCTACGTTTTTATTCTCTCTAATAGTCACGCCATTAAGTTTTGTTGTAACCGAAACAACCTCATCATTACCTAACATGTAATATCCGGCAAGATCTAAATATAGTTTATTTTGTAATAAACTAAACCAACCTCCAACTTCATAGCTATCAAAAGTGGTAGGATCTAGCAACGGTACATCGTCTTTTCTAAATAAATCACTAATAGAAGGAGGTATAAAACCAACGCTATAATTTGTATAGGCTCCAACATTTTTAGTGAAATTATACGCAAAGCCTATTCTTGGTGTAAATGAATTGAAAGATTCTTTAGCGTCTTGTGCCGAGTAATCACTTGCAGCCGGTAATCTATTTACAAAATCATAACTGTAAATATCATATCGTAGTGCTGCATTTATTTTAAAATTTTTAATTGGCTCTATATCTCCTGCAATAAAAAATCCGTTATTAACTATATCTACAGCGTAATCTGATGAATATACACCTGTATCTGTATAGCTTGTAAACATTCCGCTAGCATCACGATAAACATCCAAAATTTTTGCATAATATGTTTTAGGGCTAAAATCTAAATTAGTTCCAAAAATTAAATTAGAATGATATGTCTCAAACTTAATATTGTGTTGTAAATAAACTGCATAACTATTAAAACTATTGTCATTTAATTGCCCGGTTGTATTGCTATCAAAAGGTGTATCATTTGCTATTCTATAACTAGGATTTTGACGCATTGTATTATCGCGATAAATTAAACTCATTGTTGAGCTATTTTTTGTATTCCATTTTTTGTTTAACGTAGAATTAAAACGTAAAGCTTTTGCATCTCGAAAAGTAAAGGTATGATATGATGAATAATCTTCATTTAAAAATTTGGTTTCATCTAAACTACCACTCATTTCACTAAAATAATCTACATAAGTTAATGTATTTGACCAGTATAAATTTTTATCAAAATCATATGTTACTTTTGCTGTTATAGCTGTTTTATCATAATCTCCATAATCACGAATACCATCTTTTATTTGTGAGTAGTATCCTCCAACATAAACGCCTAATTTTCCGAAACTTTCTGAAGCTTTTGCATCAACTCTAAAATAACCGTCACTATGACCTCGTACTCCTAATTTTCCGGATAATTCTTTCGAAGGGTTTTGAGTAATAAAATTAATAGCACCTCCAATTGCCTCACTACCATATAAAGAAGAATAAGGTCCTCTAATTACCTCAATATTCTGAACAGCCTCCATATTCATTTCTAAAAGAGCATTATGATTAAAAACTCCAGTTGGTCTAATTGGAATTCCATCTTCTAAATACAAGAATAAACTTTTAGTAGAAATTGGCTGTCTAATAGCCATCATATGCTGTTCGTTGCCTAAATCTACCATTAAAACACCAGGTACTTGGTTAATAACTTGATCTACCGATGTTGGTTGAATTTCTTCTATTGTTGCTCTAGAAATCGAACTAATGGCTACTGGAAGTTCTTTTCTTTTTTGAACCGTTCTTGACGCAGAAACCACTACTAAATCTAAATCTGATATGGTTTCTTTTAAAATTACTTCCATTTTTTCTTTTACATGAAGAACCTTTGTTTCAAATCCAATAAAAGAAAATTGCAAATTATCTTTTACATTAACATCTTGTAATACAAAATTACCTTTTTGATTTGTTGTTGTTCCTTTTTTAGTGTTAACATCAATAATTTGAACATTTGCTAATGGATTATTATAAATATCTTTTACAGTACCATTTACTGTGATTTTTTTATTTTGAGCGAATAACGCTACACTTAAAAGTATGAATACCATACTTAAAATATTATTTAACTTCATTTTTTAATACTTTTTTTTAGATGTGCATATCTCATCACACCAATTATTATAATTGTTGATAAACTGATTATTTAGATATCATTGTTAAAGCAACGATATAATAGAAGTATTAAAATTTAGGTGGTTTAAAATCAGCTTTTATATAGCAAATCGATTTTAAAAATTTGAAAAAATAAGGTTCCTTTATTTGCAATTTATAAAAATACTGAAATGTAAATAATGTTGCTTTTTCTAAAACAAATACAGGAGAAAATATCTCAATTTTAGAATTTTCAGGTTTACTTTTATGGTTATTTAAATCTAAATAATTCTCGGATGCTAATTTTTCAGAAACATAACAACTACCATAACACAATAAAAGTGGTTTATCTTTATTTATACATAAATTTTCTACTACATAATCAAAATGCAACAAATAATCAACTATCGGAATCAACGGTCTGATCATCGCACTTAAATAAAGGGAAATAAATAATATGCTTAAAAATTTATTTTTCAATAGTTTTTGATATAAATTATTTTACAAAAATAGGATTTTTAAAACCGAAAATATTGATAAAAATCATTTTCTTAAAGTTTAATATCACTCTTCCCTCCGGTTTTTTTTAGCAATCTTGTAGATTCAACAACCATTTTTTGCGAGATACTTTTACACATATCATAAACCGTTAAAGCCGTAATGCTCGCTCCGGTTAGTGCTTCCATCTCTACGCCGGTTTTTCCGGTAATCGTTACCGTACAAAGAATTTCAATATACTCAGAATCTAAAATATTAATTTCAATATCCACACCATTTATCAGTAAAGGATGGCACATTGGTATTAAATCGGCTGTTTTTTTTACCGCTTGAATTCCTGCTACAATTGCCGTTTGAAAAACAGGCCCTTTTTTGGTAATTAATTCGTTTTTATTAAAATGCGAAATCACTTCAACACCTAAAAACATTACCGTTTTTGCTGTTGCGGTACGTTTGGTAATTTCCTTATCGGAAACATTTACCATTTTAGGATGGTTATCTTTATTAATGTGCGAAAAATCTGCCATAATATGTTAATTTAACGAAATTTGATGTATTTATAAATGCTTCCTTTTGGATACAAATTTTGCCCTTTTGGAAGCTCTAAAAAAGCATCTACATCTACTAAATTAGCCAAATCTCCGGAGCCGTGACCGGTAATTGGTGTTGCGTAAATTGTGCCGTTTTTATTTGTTAATTTCACTTGTAAAAAATAGGTTAAATCCGATTTAAATACATAATCGCTATCTAAAACTGCAAAGTGTTTATTTTCATATTCCAATCCAACAGATTTATAAAACCAAGGATAAAAATAACGCAAACAACTCACAAAAGTAGAAACCGGATTTCCCGGAAATGCAAAAATAGTTTTACGTTCTTTTTTACCAAACCAAAATGGTTTTCCCGGACGCTGACTTACACGATGAAATAATTTTTGAACGCCTAAATCTGCTAAAACATCCGGAATAAAATCAAACTTTCCTTTGCTTACTGCTCCGCTGAAAAGCAGCACATCATAATCTTGTAACAGATTTTTAATGGTTTTTCTTAAATTCTCTTTGTCATCGTTTATATGAATTGTTTTGGTTTCTATTTTAAGCTTTTCCAATAACGAGACCAAAGTATACACATTAGAACGTCGTATTTGATGAGATAACGGATTTTGATTTACTTCTACCAACTCATCTCCTGTGGAAACAATTAGCACTCTTGGATTTTTAGCAACTTTAACTTTTGCTTTACCAACAGTTGCTAATACGCCAATTTCCGCCGGACTAATACGCGTATTTTCTCTTAAAATAATTTCGTTTTGTTTGCGATCTTTTCCCTTTTTGTGTACGTTTTGAAAGAATTTTATTGCTTCGGTTTGTAGTGTTGCTATTCCGTTATCTATATTTATTAATTCATACGGAATAACTATATCTACACCTTTTGGCAAGATTGCACCTGTCATCACTTCGACACAATTCTCAGGATTTCTAACAGTAATTTGTGGTGTTCCGGCAGGTTGTATCCCTTCAATTTTAAATTGTTTTCTGCCTTTTTCAAATTCGGTAAAAGCAATGGCTATTCCATCCATACTTACACGATTAAAAGGTGGAAAATCTCTATCTGCCAAAATGTTTTCCTTTAAAACACGATGAACAGATTGGATAAACGGAATTTCTTCCACACCAAAATCTTCAATATTATTTAATATAATTTCCGTTGCTTGCGGCACGGAAATTAATCCATCAGATACATCGCAAATACTCATTCTTCTTCTTTAGTGTTGGTTAAATTTTGCTGCTCATCAAAATAATTTATAATTGCTTGCTTTAATAAAACTGTCTGTTCACCTGCTTTTAAAGGTGGTAATTCTTCTAATAAAGTATAATGAGGCCAGCCATCTTTGTCAAAAAAATCAAATTTGTAATACCCATAAGGCTCTAATAATTTGCAAATCGCAATATGCATTAAATTGATTTTTTCGTCTTTTTTAAATTTTCTAAAACCTTGACCGAGTTCTTGTACACCAATTAGATAAACAATTGCATCAACATCTAATGTTTCACCACCTCCAAATCTATCGGAAACTTTTTTTTGTACTTCAAGCCATTTTTCTTTTATATTTTCTTCTTTGCTCATTTAATTTTATTGTAATACAAATATACCAATTCTTAACGCATAACTCACAACTCATATTCCACTTTATTTAAAATTAATCCGGAAGCCGGAGCTACAAAAGGTAAAGGACGATCAATATTGTGTTCTATTAAGGATTTTTTAATGAATTCCAATGTAATTTCTCCTTTACCTAAACGGAATAATGTTCCCATTATTAATCGTACTTGATTGCGTAAAAATCCGCTACTTTTTATACGATAAACATACGATTTATCCGGAAAAAAATTAGCCGAGTAAATATCGTTTTCCACAATTTCGCTTACCAATATTTCACGATTGTAATTTGCAAATTCGGTTGGTTTGGTACAGTAGTGTTTAAACCAATGTTTACCTTGAAATAATTTTGCCCCTTTTTTCATTAATTCTAAATCCAAATCTTCATAAAAACAAGTCATTACAGGTGCTGCAAACGGGTGAAATTTTTCTCCATAAGAAAAAAAATACAAATATTCTTTTACTTTTGAATCGGTTATTACATTAAATTTTTCATCTACTTCCTTTATGGAAAGAGCTTTAATATCGTTTGGTAAATTATGATTAAACAAGCTTAAAAAATCGGTTAAATCGGTTATTTCTTCGTATAAAAACAATTCCATCGGAAAATTGGTTGCCGAAACGCGTGCATCGGTTCTGCCCGAACCCAATACTTTGGTTTTTTCTTTTCCTAAAACGTGTTTTAAGGTTTTTTCAATTAATCCTTGCACGGTTTTTACATCAGGTTGTTTTTGAAATCCGTGTAAACGGAAACCTAAAAATTGCATATTAAGCAAATAGTAATATCGTTTTTTTTGTGACATATCTTGCAAATGTAAAAATAAAATAACTAAAATTTAATGTACATTTGCTTTACTAAAAGAAAACGATTGAAAAATATTAAAAACTTATTAAATGGCTTTTTAAGCAGAGCCGGAAGTTATATTTTTTTAGCGACTATCATCGCCAGAGTTAGCAATTTTTTGGTGCATTTAATTGTTTTGTATTTTATTCCAAAAGATCGTTTGGGCATTGTAATTTACGCATATAGTTTTATTGCCTTTTTGTTGCCTATCTCCGGCTTAGGCATTCAGCAAAGTTTGGTGCGATACGGTGCAAGATTATCTTCCGACAAAGAAAAAAAAGAATTGTTTAAATATGTTTTAAAAAAAGGTTTACAGCTTAATCTTTTATTTGTATTTCTTTTAATTCCGTTTGCTTACCTGTATCCTTTTAAATTTGAAACAGCGAGATTTTATTTTTTAATACTTACATTAAGTTTAATTCCGCATTTTTTATTACTGCTTATTGAAATTTATTTCAGATTGTTCTATAAGAATAAAATTTATGCCAAATTAGAGATTTCGTATAGCATTGTATTTCTTGTTTTAACTGTAATAAGTACGTATTTTTTTAGAGAAAAAGGTTATGTTTTTGCTATAATCATCTCACCTTTACTCATTTTTAGTTATTATTTTTTCCGTTTTGTTAAATTAGAACAAACAAAAATTATAAAACCAAGTTTTGTAAATTGGTCTTTTTGGAAATACGGTTTTTTTGCCGGTTTATCTTATGTTGCAACTGTTTTTCTCTTTGAAATTGATAAAATTTTAATAGGTAATCTCTTACAAAATCCAACAAAAGTAACCATTTATGGTTATGTTGCTCTAATACCAATGTCTTTGTTATTTCTCCCAAGAATTTTAATGACGGCAGATTTTGTTTATGTAACCGAAAATATAACCGATAAAAAATACATCTTAAACTACATTAAAACCTATATTTCCATTTTTAGTTTTATCAGTTTAGGTATTCTTTTGGTTAACGGAATTTTCTCAAAATATATTTTATTTTTCCTTTTCGGAGAGGCATTTACCAATTATACAAGCACTTTTATAGTTTTAACATTTGGCGTTACGGGAATATTAATTTTAAGAGGATTATTTGGCAATTTATTATCAGCTATCGGTAAAGCGGAACTCAATTTTGTTATTGCATTAATTGCCATTGTTATTAATATTTTTTCCAATTATTATTTTATTCCTAAATTCGGCATTTTAGGAGCTGCAATAACTTCGGCAATTCTTATGTGGTTTACCGGAATTTTATCTTGCTTGCTTTTTTTTATCTATTACCGCAAAATGCTAAAAGAAAAAAGTACTTTTACCTCATAAATAAAAATAATGCACATTCTATTTTTAAATAGCTGGTATCCAAATCGGATTTTAAAACAAAACGGCGATTTTATCCAAAGACATGCCCAAGCGGTTGCTTTACAACATAAAGTTACTGCTCTTCATGTGAAATCCGACCCAAATTTAAAGCAAAAAATAGAAATTACCCAAGACGAAAAAAATGGTGTTAAAGCCTATATCGCATATGTAAAAGCAAGTAAAAATCCGGTTTTAAAAGCAATTCGATTTATAAATGGTTATCGTGCTTTACTAAAAAAAACCAATAAAGTGGATGTTGTTCACGTAAACAAATTATTTCCTGTGGGAGTTGTGGCTCTTTGGCTAAAAAAGATGAAAAAAATTCCGTTTATCATTACCGAACATCATACAATTTACCATCAGCCGTATGCAAAAAAAATCGGATTTACAGAGCGTTTTCTATCGAAACTAATTACTAAAAATGCAGCTTTTGTTGCTCCCGTAAGTAAAGATTTAGGCTTTGCAATGCAAACATTTGGATTAAAAGGAAATTACACCAACATACCAAACGTAGTGGACACGAAACGATTTAAAGCAAAAGAAAAAAAACAAGATATCTTTACTATTTTACACGTTTCATCAATGAATAAAGTAAAAAATATAGATGGTATTTTAAAAACAATAAAGGCTCTTGAAAAACACATTCCGTCTTTTCAATTTCAAATGATTGGTGGTAATGCCGAGGATTTTATGGTAAAGGCAAAAGATTTCGGTTTAACCGAAGAAAATTTACATTTTAAAAATCAGGTTTCTCATCAAGAAATTACCAAATATTTTCAAAATGCAAGCGTCTTTCTTTTATTTAGCGATGTGGAAAATTTACCTTGTGTAATTTTAGAGGCTTTTTCTTGCGGAACACCGGTTATTTCAACAAATGTTGGTGGAATAGCAGAGTATTTCCCTGAAGATTTTGGCATTTTAGTTCCGCCAAAAAACGAAGATGCATTGCTAAAAGCTATTCTAAAAATTTATACGGATACTAATTCGGTTAAACCGAGAAAAATGCATCAATATGTTGAACAACATTTTAGCGAAAAGCAAATTTGTGAAGCATTTACTAAGTTGTACAAAAAAGCAATACAATAATTATGCATAAACTTAAAAAACTATTTAACGGATTACTACTATTAATTAAAAAACCAAGTCTGATTAATGAAGTTTTAGAATCGGATTTGGTTTGGCAAAAAAAAGTAAATTACCAAACGTTTCCAGTAGTTGAAATGGAAAATTTAGTTCCCAATTTTAATGAAACTCTTTCGGTATTTTCTTTTTTAGGTGGAGGTTCTCTACCAACCGATATTATGTTGTTAAAAGCATTGGCAAGACAAATAAAAGATTGCAGTTATTTTGAAATTGGCACTTGGCGTGGAGAAAGTGTTGTTAATGTATCGGAAACGGCAAAAGAATGCTACACCTTAAACCTATCTAAAAAGGAAATGTTAGACTTAAAAATGCCAAAAGAATATGCTGAGTTGCACGGTTTTTTCTCTAAAAACAAAAAAAACATCCAACATCTTTACGGCAATTCGTTAACTTATGATTTTAAAGGATTAAATAAAAAGTTCGATTTAATTTTTATCGATGGTAACCATAAATATGATTTTGTAAAAAATGATACCAAACAGGTTTTTAAACATTTAGCACATAAAAACACAATAGTTGTTTGGCACGATTACGCGTACAATCCCGAGAAAATAAGAAGTGAAGTTTTAAAAGGTATCTTAGACGGTTTGCCTAAGGAAATGCATCAAAATTTATATCATGTTTCCAATACAATGTGTGCTATTTACTACCCTGAAAATTTACAATCTACAAGGTTTACAAGTATAAAAAAACCGGATAAATATTTTAAAGTAAGTGCTAAAATGGTAAAAATAAAAAGTCTCTAAATATTTAGAGACT
The DNA here is from genome assembly GCA_026988395.1 of Flavobacteriaceae bacterium. GTDB lineage: Bacteria > Bacteroidota > Bacteroidia > Flavobacteriales > Flavobacteriaceae > S010-17. The sequence goes on from JALSLI010000119.1 coordinate 15,737, forward strand.
TTTTATTTTTTTAGTTTTCCACGTTAAAATTAATAGGCAAATTAAATTGCACATTTACAAAATGCGTACGTTGTTTTCCGGGCACCATTTTAGGGAGTTTTTTAACCACTCTTTCGGCTTCTTTTTTTAATCTAGGATGAGTCGCATTAGAATGCACATTAGTAATATCGCCATTTTTATCGATTACAAACTGTACATAAATACGATGTTGTCCTTCACTTAATCCTAAATTTTGAGCCAAATCCACATCAAAATATTTATTAATATGTTTTTGCAATATTTTGTTAAAACATTTTTTCTTTGCTTCTCCTTTTTTGTCCTTACATTTATAAAAAGTTGGTTTGATTTCTACTTTTACAAAAGGTACATCTTCTTTGTTTTCGGTATCAGGTTCTTCAACAGAAGGAATGTCATTAATATTAAGTTGTGGTGTGTTTTGATTATCTTCGGTAGATAAGAGCTCTTTTGGTAATGCATTCACTATTTTTTTACTGTTATCTATTACATTTACTTTATCAACTACAGGTTTTGGTGTTTTTATTTTCTTTATGGCAACCGGTTTTTGTAGCTGTTTTTTCTTTGGTTCAATTACATTAATCGCATCCGGAACATATACATCAACCATAGCTACCGATTTAGGTTCTTTAAAAATATAGTGCTTTTTAATTGTTTTGTACTCTAAAGCAAGATAAACTGCAAAAAGTGCTAAAATTAAACCTAATTGCATAAAAATTACCGTGCTTTTTTGTAATTTTGAATTTGGTGTTTCTGCCTTGGCAGAAAAATGTTTGTTTGTGTTCATAATATTTTATTTAAGAGTTAATATATTGTAATACAACACAAAAAACATACCAAAATCCCGGTTACTTTTGTAATCGGGATTCTTTTTAATTTTTAAAATATTTTGCGGAGTTAAGGTAAAACAAAAAATCCTGCAAAATTGCAGGATTTTTAGATTTTATTTTAAAGTGATGATTATTCTTCCACATTAAAGATAATCGGTAAATTGTAACGCACTTTTACCGGTTTGTTACGTTGCCTTCCGGGAACCATTCTTGGTAATTTTTTAATTACACGCTCAGCTTCTTTCTTTAATCTAGGGTGAGGTGCTCTGGATTTAATATCAATGATATTACCATTTTTATCAATTACAAATTGTACTGCAATTTTCTTTCTTCCGGCAGATAAACCTAAATCTTGTGCTAAATCTGCATTAAAGTTTTTAGCAATAAATTTTTGCATTTTTTTACTAAAACAAGCTTTCTTTTTGGCATTGCTTCCTTTACAACCCGGAAAAGTAGGTACCGATTCAATAACTGCAAATGGCACTTCTTCCTCAACTTGTTCTTCTTCTACTACCTCTTCAATATCATCTTCTTCCGGAGCTTCAACTACTTCTTCCTCGTCAGTTTCGGTAGATTCTAAAACAGTTTCTTCAATATCTTTATCGTCTTCTACCACTTCAATTACTTCCGGTGCAGGTGGCGGAGGCGGTGGCGGCGGTTTTACTTCTTCTATTTGTTGTTGGGTAATCGGAATTTCTTCTTCCAGTTCATCTTGAGCTGTTCCGTCACCTAAATCTTCTACAACATATTTTGTTTTATACTCAATTCCTTCATACACTACAAATAGTGCAAAAAGTAAACCAAGCAACATAAACACTTTTGTGTAGTTCTCTAAGTTTGCTTTTGGACTTTTTTTAACTTCCATTTTTATACATTTTTATAAGTTGCTAATTTAGTAAAATTATTTATTCAACCAAATTTTTTTTTAAAGTTCTTGAAAAGATATTCGAAAACAAATACCGCAACAATTATACCAATCGTGTTTGCCAGAGCATCAAACATATCTTTTGTTCTGTCTTGTGTAAACCAATCTTGTGCAAATTCGAGTAAAATTCCGTATAAAATTAACAAAATGACTATTTTAAAAACAGCTTGTTTTTCTTTTAAGGCGTATAACCAAGAAAGTGTGAGTGTAAAGTATGCAGAAAAATGAAAAAGTTTATCTACATTTTTTATTGGGATTTTTACATCTACACCTCCTGATTTTAAACTCAAATATGCAATTAAAATAGTTAAAAGAACCGCTAAAATTTTAGCATTACGCTCCAATAACTTCTTTATACGCATTTACGTCTAGTAGTTTTGCATCATTTGTGTCTGCTATTTTTACTTTTATAATCCATCCTTCGCCGTAAGGATCTGAATTTACTAATTCGGGTTGATCTTCTAATGTTTCATTAAACTCGATTACTTCTCCTGCAACAGGCATAAATAAATCGGAAACTGTTTTAACAGCTTCAATACTACCAAAAACCTCTTCGGTATCTAGTTCTTCATCTAAAGTATCTACATCTACATAGACAATATCTCCTAATTCTTTTTGAGCAAAATCAGTAATTCCTATGGTTGCAATTCCATCTTCAATTTTTACCCATTCGTGATCTTTTGTGTACTTTAATTCTTCCGGTATGTTCATTTTATTCTAATTTAATTTTGTTAATTTCCTAAGTTATATCGTAAACTAATCCCTGTACTTATAGAGTTTCTAGGAAAAGTTGTAGAGATTTTAAATCTAGAACTATTTTGGTCGTAGAAAAACGAAGCCATCATGTTCTTATTTAGATTGTAATCTGCTTTAAATTTTATAGTTAAAATTCGTTGACCGCCGGTAATTTGGTTTGTTCCTGTTTGTATCGAACGGATAACAGTAATATTATCACGCAACCCTATATCTGCCCTAAGATTTATATCGCCTTTAAATCTATTTTTTACGGCTCCCGTCTTAATAGTCCATTTTACATTTTTAATTTTATATCCTAAACCAAAGACGTATTCTTTACCACTTACTTCGGTAATAGAACCATTTGCGAAATTAAGGTCTAAGGCTCTATCTTTTTTAATCTCTCCTTTAAAAGAGAAGGAATTTTTCATCTTCACTTCTAATTTTATCAATGGTGAGAATCGTTCGACTAAACTTACTCCTTGATAAAGGGTTTCATTAACATAGTTTCCGGCGATATCTAGTTGATTAATATTATTAGCATCATATTGCAGATTACTGTTAAATCCTAAAATAGCATAAGTAGATTGGTAATTATGTTCTAAGGTAATAGATCTGAATTTCTTTTTAAAAATCTTTAATTTTGAAAGTCCGCGATACGAAACACGCCAATTAGGTAGCGGAATACTTCTAAAAGCACTAAGTTTTACTTTATTAACATCTCTGCCGGAATAAGCCGCAAAAAATGCCGGTAACACTACACTCTGACTGGTAAATACGCCTTGTGTAAAATCACCGTTACTAAATCCGTTAATGTTTTGTCCGGTTCTATTGGCCAATCGCTGTGCTATTGTTGCTCTGTAATCTAAGAAATTTTGAAATAATTTATCACCATCAATAAAAGCAGTACCAAGCATCATATTACTTATTGCAAAATTTCCGGTTTCGGTAATTGGCACATCAAAAGGGTTGTAATTAGGATCCGGATTATCGGTCACAATATCTATTTGTTGCGAGATATTACGCGTTTTGGTTTTATTTCCAAGAACACTTATTCGTAAATTTTTAAATGGTTTTACATCCATATCAATTTTTAAATCTTCAAAATGCGTGTTGCTGTATACTTTGTTATAAAAAGGATCATTTGTTAATCTGGTAACCAACCAATTGTTTAAATAAGCGGTTTCCAATATGTTTTGTTGACTACCAAAAACAAATCCTAAATTTGGAGCATAACCGCCGTTGTAATTATCTCTACCCAAGAACCCGATTTCCGGTTTATATCCCGGAAGCATCGTTCCGTTATTTTCGGTATAACTAATCTTGAATTTTTTTACCGAAGTCGCCACATCTACCAATCCTAAAATCACTTTTTTATAGAAAGGCAATTTTTTTTGATTAAAACGATTTCCTCCTCTTGCGAGTTTAGGTTTACCGTTTATTTTTGAATTCTTTTTTTTGCCTTTTCCTTTATCTTTTTCGATTTCTTTAGAATTTTTTACAGCTTTTTTACCTCCTTTTTTTAATTTTTTACGCTTGGTTTTTTTTCTGAACAATTTAGTTACACCCAAAGTTTTATACAGCTTGTTCATATTAAAATCGGCATTCAGATTGTGTGTATTTGCATTTTGAATAGTATTTCCGATTAAATCGACATAAGCATCCGAATTTCCCTTCCAATCAAAATCTGCCGTATAATTATAATTAGCCGTTACAAAATCTAAAAATGGAATTTTATTTATAGGAATTTTATACGATGCATCTAATTTTTGATGGTAATGTTGTGGTCTTCCGATATTAAAAAATTTATCAAAAATTTGAGCATCGATAATATCGCCATTTACATCTCTATCAAAATTATCATAGATGTATGAATTTGCCGCCCTAAAATTAAATTTTAATGATTTTGTTAAATCATAAGCAATGCTATAATCCCAATCAAAAGCATAATTTCTTCGTTCTAATGTTGGCAATTGTGGAAAAGACGGATCGTCTACCAACGGTCGAATTAACTGTTCGTTATATGCTCGTAACACATTAGAATTTACCGAAATACTCTTTGGTAACAAACTAATATTAAAATCCTTAATAAGTTTTAAATATTTCTTTTTACTTAAAAATTTCGTGTTTTTAAAAGGTTCAATTGCTTTAGCATCAAAAGTATAATTATAACCTGCAGATGCTCGCACATTTTTATCTAGGTATCTTTCTACATTATAATCTCGGTGAAACATATCACTATACGCAAATGAAACCGAAACATTTTCAATATCCCAAAGATGTGGTTTCTTCTTTAAGTTAGTACGTTCTTTACGCACATTCATTAAACTTATACTACGTCGTTTGGTGTAATCATTGGCTTTATCGCGATTAGGACTATTTACATCATTAGTATCTTCGTAAAGAACATCTTGATATTGCGGATCGTATTTTGGTGTTTTAACCGTTTCGGCGATACTCACATTTAAAGGCAATTTAAGTCCGATTTTTTTAGGTAATAATTGACCAATATTAACATTTGAAACCACATCGTATTGTTTGGTATCATCTTGACTTCTTTCGTTAACACGTTGATCTAAAGAACCAAAACCCTTTGTAGAAATACTTCCGTTTGCTGCAATATCGGCAAAATCGGCTAAATTAAGGTTGGTGTTTACCAAGGCAGACCAGCCTCCTTCATTATCAAAATCTACTGCTCGCATTTCGTTAAACCATAATTCACCACTTTTAGGGACATCACTTATATTTTTAATACCAAGCATCATTGTTTCTACTTTGGCAAGCGAAGGATTTCCTTTAACATAAAGCTTGTAACCATCATATTGTTTTCCGTTTACCGGAAACAACACATTTGGTTGCACACCATTTTCAAATCGTTCTAATCGTAATTGACCAAATTTTTCGAGTGCTGCATCGATATCGTTTTTCCAGATATCTTCGGCTGAACGAGCCGAAAAATCCGATACTTTTAAAGGCACTTCGATTTGATAATAATTATCGGTTAAATCGCTACCTAATCTTATGATTGCGGCAATATCATCATCTTGAATCGCTTCCGGTCCGTTTTGTGTTAAACCTTCTAAGTGAATAAACATTCTAAAACGCTTAAACATTCGTAAATCAAAACTGGTATTTTTAAATACAGCTCTAATTTGCTCCGGTTCCAAACTTTTTACCTTTACACTTAACGACTGTTCATTTTGCAGTTGAATACTGGTACTACCTTGTAATCTTTCACGACGTAATCCCGGAGGTAACACATATGGTATCGGCACTCTTCGTTCATTTGCTTGAATACTTACCGTTCCTACTTCAAAACTTTGATTTTCGGCAGGTGTTAAGTCTAATGGCGGATTTGGTATTGGTTCTTCCAAATGTTTGGTATATCGTCTCCAAGTACCTCTTACCAATTCTAATTTTCCTAAACGTAAAACGATTGGTTTTTTAAATTTAGTGAGGTACATACGCATAAATCGTATGGAATTAAAATCAGATATTCCGCCTATTCTTTGATCGTCGGTTACGGTTTGCACCGGAATTCTAAATTGATACCAAGTAGTAGTTTGTTCGCTACCATTTGGAAGCGTTACCGTTGTGATTTTACTATCTACAATATTATTTTGACCAACCACAAAATCACTTTGCTTTACCGAAATTTTATATTCAAAATAACTTTCTGCAGTACTTAATGTTTGATCTCGGTTTAAATCTTCAATATCCGGATAAGGTGTTGCCGCTGTTGGATAACTTTCTGTTGAGTTATTAATTGTAGGTGAATTTCCTTCGGTATTATTAAAATCTTTATACCTTCTAATTATTGAGGCGTTTTGTGCATCATACACATCTGAATTTTTAAAATAACGATAATCATCTGATGACGGATCTTGTTGAGCCAAAGTTTGAGCATTTCCGCTTAAAGCGTTAATAAAATCTTGATAATCACTTAATTCGTGTGCTAAATCTTTTCCATCTAAACCAACATCTTGATTTTTTCTTGCATTATCATCTTCCGGAAAGGCATTTATTAAAGTTTGTGTAATCGGCACATATGAATAATCTGTTGCAATAACATTTTGAGTTGGTCCCGGAGTTGTATCAATATTACCATCTTCGGGTAAACCATTTTCAAACATTTTTAAATCATCGTGCAAAACATCTTCCGAAATATTTCCTAAATTAAAATACAATTCACCTTCTAAATCACTTGGATTAATTGGTTGTGTAGCACCTTCGGCTTCGGTTAAGGAGTAGTTTTCAAAAGGATCCATCATCCAAAACTGAATATATTCTACATTGGCTTGTTGGAAATCGGTTGTGGTTAAAGCTCGTGTAATACCTGCCCAGCGATCTTGAGCATCGGTAAATTTTCCGGTGTTTGCATCGACATTATCAACATCGTAATTATAAGGACCTCTTTCTTCAGGGAAATATGCCAAATCAAAAGTTCTAATCAAATTGGTTTGCGTAATATCTAAATCTTGATTTGGGAAAAGTTCATCATAAGTAACACTTCTGGTTTCTGCCCTGGATAATTCTTCTTCATCAATATTATCAGGTCTTAAAGTAGTTCCGTAAAAAATTCTGTCGATACTGTACCAGGCTAATTTAGAGCGTTTATTACCGTAGCGAAGATTAGTTGGCTCATTATTATCGATAAACGGATTTGGATCTCCAGCATTTCGCAATGGCACACTTGCCATTTTCCATTGTGTTGGCGAATCAATATTAAGCGGAATTTGAGTTCCTTCAAAATCATCTAAATACGATGCCGCTTCTCCGTTAAGTTCAATAGATTTAGGTGAATTTGGTAATAAATATGCTGCTTCGGCTCTAACAGAAAGGTTCGACGGAGCATCGGTATCTATATTTGGTAAATGATTTACTAATTTGGTTAAAAACGGAATTTCGGAATTATAATTTAAATTAATTCCGATAATGGAATTGTTTACAGGTTCGTTGCCAAATTGTGCTTTTTGGGTAAAAGGTCTTTCGCGTAAGTTTAAAAATGTTCCACCTACGGCAAGTTTTTCCGAAAATTTATGCTGTACATCTAATCCCATAAATCGTCGGTTTTGAGTAGAAAATGAATTATTGGTCTCAACGGAAACTTGTATTGGTGCATTTGATGCAATTAATGCAGGATTGATAATTTGCACATTTCCTATTTGATAATCCACAATATAATCAATACCTTCCGCCAAGGTTCTTCCGCCGGTAGTAACTACAACAGAACCTCTTGGCACGTTAAATGCTCCTAACGGAATACCGTTTGTACCTTCGGATTTGTAATATCCTTTTAAAACATACCTGTCTTTATTTTGGTAGTTATTTTGAGCAGCAGATTGCGTGTTTGTATATAATTCACTAAAAATATAATTGTCATCTGCCGGATCGGTTAGTGTTGTACTAAGGTGATTTCCAAAAGGTTGCGCTATCGGAAAAATAATTAATCCGTTTTGCGAATCTACCGTAATTCCTTCGACATAATCGAAATAACCATCACCATTTGGATCCGGATTTTGTGAAGAATCCAAGCGATCTACACGTAATAAATTGAGCAAACTTTTATTGGCAATATTTGGTGTTTGTGCATTTTGTAAGGTATTGATAGGCACACCTGTTGAAGGGTCATTATACATTACTTCAAGGCGAAAACCATCCGGATTTAACTGTCTGGAACGCAAATCGTAAATATTTTTCATCATCAATTTCCATAGTGGAATGTTCGTATTTACAATTTCAGGTCTTAATAATTTTACTACTAAATTATTTGGAGCTTCAATTCCGTTGGATGTTAATTCACCTACTTGAAAAGTAGTTATTTCATTAGTTGTTGGGTCTAATTCGGTATATTCGTAAGCAACGGAAAGCACTTCACTTTCGGCAAGCGGACGATTTAATGTAACATATCCTAAGGAAGGATGTAAGGTAAAATCTCTTCCTTGAATTAACTTTTTGGCATTTACCACGACCGAAAAATCAGTTCCTTGTAAAAATCCGGGTAATGCAGATGATACCGTTGCAATATTACGAATTGGATCATTTTGCGTTAAATGTGTTACCAAACTATTTGCCTCATTTGATGGATCATGAGCTCCTAGTGGTGTAACAGTTGTATTGGTAAAGTTTGTGGTATTTCCTTCTGCTAAATCGGCTAAGGCAACAATCGTTCTTACATTTTCTGTTTCATTATTTCGGTTGGTTATCCAAACTTCAATTCTGGTAATATTTATAGAGCTGTTTACCAATGGGAAATTCTGCAAAGCACTGTTAAACTTTTCACGAAATTTATGTGCCAAGAAAAAATGGCGATCTTTATCGTATTCACTTCCTTTAATTTCAAATTCGTGTACGGTTGCTCCTCCTTGTGCTGCTACACTACGTGTTTGCGATTGTTGTTTGGCAAAAACAGCGGTAATATCGGTTGCCCCAAATTGTAATTTTGTTTTAAATCCGAATAAATTCTGAGCTCCTTTTATAAGAGAACTTTGCAAAGGCATGCTTACATTACCAACTTCAATTTTTTGGATAATATCATCTTCGGTCGGCGTGTATTCTAACTTAATTAAATTCTGAAAATCAAAAGTCGATTGAGTATCGTAATTGATATTTACATTTACTCTGGTTCCTACTTTTGCATTTACACTGGCACTTATCTGTTGGTCAAAATCAAAAGTGGTACTTTTTCGGTTTCTTTCGGAAAGTAACGGATTTTCGGTTTTTTGATATAAAACACCCATTTTAACGAGAACATTTCCTTGTAAATTTACTTCAATTTGATTGCCTCCAAAGATAGATTCAAAAAATTTAGAATTTACATAATATTTAGGTAAAAGATCTTTTTTAGCTTCTTCGCTGCCTTTCTTTTTACCATCTACGGCACTTATTTTGGTTTTAAAATAATCGAGCATATCTCGCTTTAAGCGATATTGTTTATACTCATCGGCAGTCATATAAATAGGACTTTTAATATAATAATCACCTATTTTTTCTACAAAGATGTATTTTCCGGTTTCGGGATCATAGATTACTTCAGTGTTTGCTCCATTTAAGAATAAATCACCGTATTGTGTTGGCGAAAAATCGTAAGGCAATGGCGATATGGTATCATTTTGAACAGAATTAGAAGGGACTGTTGGCGTATTTTGTGCTTTTGCAAAAAGAAATCCTGCAAAAACAAATAAAACGACTATTTTAAATATATAATTTTTCTTATTCAAGGCTACTACAAGTTTTTTAACGCTTTTTTTATTAATTCTTCAAGCGATATATTAGGGGATTCTTGTATTATTTTTTGTACTAACTTATCTACTTGACGTTTGGTGTAACCCAAAACTTCTAAAGCAGATAACGCTTCATCTTTAATTGTATTGTGATTAGTAGCTAAAGATTCTTCGGATAAATTGTATGTTTTAATAATTTTATCTTTTAAATCAATGATTACTCTTTGTGCCGTTTTGGCTCCAATCCCTTTAACAGACTGAATTGCAGCAGTATCAGACGATGCTATTGCTTGTTGTATTTGCTCCGTTGTCATAGATGAGAGCATTACTCTTGCGGTGCTTGGCCCAACTCCGGAAACGGAAATTAAAAGTCTAAAAATTTCACGTTCTAATTTATTTGCAAAACCATAAAGTGTTTGGGTATCTTCTCTAACGATAAAATGCGTGTATAACATTAAATTCTCTACATCCGGAATTGCAGCAAATGTATTTAAAGAAATATTTAAAAAATAACCTACACCATTGCAATCGATGATTGCATAAGTGGGATTTTTTTCTATTAATTTTCCTTTGATATGTGTAATCATAAAGAGGTCACCGGTTTTATCGTGTCAAATGTATTAATAATTTAGAGAACTTAAAATTTTTTTAATATTTATTCTTTTCTCTTTGTTGTGCATCAATAACTGCAATGGCTGCCATATTTACCATTTCATCTACACTGGTGCCTAATTGTAAGATATGAACAGGTTTTTTAAAACCTAACATAATTGGTCCGATAGATTCGGATGCGTACAATTCTTTCATCATTTTATAGGTAATGTTTGCGGCATCTAAATTGGGAAAAATAAGCACATTTGTTTTTTTTCCTACCAATTTGGAAAAAGGAAATTTTTCTTTAAGCATCTCTTGATTAAAAGCAAAATCTGCCTGAATTGGTCCATCGATTACAGTATTTGGATGGTTTTTTTGAATATATGCAACTGCTTTATCTATTTTACGTGTTTCCGGTATTTTTGTAGAACCAAAATTAGAGAAAGACAACATGGCTATATTTGGTTTTAAACCGAATAACTTCACCAAATTACTGGTCATTTTACTGATTTCAATTAAATGTTCGGAAATTGGATTAATATTAATGGTCGTATCTGCCAAAAACATAGGTCCTTTTTTGGTAAGCATGATGTTACAAGCGGCAATTCGGGATACATCATCGGATTTCCCAACAATTTCAAACATCGGTTTAATCACGCTTGCATAACTACGCGAATAACCGGTTATCATACAATCTGCCTCTCCTTCATTAACCATCATTGCGGCAAAAAAGTTACGTTCACGCATCATTTTTTTAGCTGCAAGTTGTGTAACTCCTTTTCGTTGACGGCTTTTCCAATAAATTTCACCAAAACGCTTTCTTCGTTCCTTTTCTTCTTTGGTTTTTGGATCGATAATTTCAACTTCTGTATCAAAACCTATTTCTTCTCTTAATTCATTTATAATTTCTTTATTTCCTAAAAGAATCGGGATTCCTATTTTTTCTTCATAAACAATATGTGCTGCTTTTAGTACGTCTAAATGATCAGCTTCGGCAAAAATAATTCGCTTAGGATTTGCTTTAGCTCTGCTGTGCATTAAACGTATTAATTTGTTACCGGTACCTAAACGCTCCATTAATTCATCGCGATATTTTGTCCAATCTTTTATCGGGTTTTTTGCAATACCGCTTTCCATTGCTGCTTTTGCTACTGCCGGAGGAATAGTGTAAATTAATCTTGGATCAAAAGGTTTTGGAATAATATATTCTTTTCCAAAAGTTAAATTTACTTGATCGTACACAATATTAACTTGCTCAGGAACATTTTTTTTTGCCAAATCGGCAAGTGCATGAACGGCGGCAAGCTTCATTTTTTCATTAATTCCGGTTGCTCTAACATCTAATGCTCCTCTAAAAATAAACGGAAATCCTAACACATTATTCACTTGATTTGGCGTATCCGATCTTCCGGTTGCCATAATAATATCTTTTCTGGCAGCAATAGCCGTTTTATAATCAATTTCGGGATCCGGATTTGCCAAAGCAAAAACAATAGGATGTTCGGCCATTGTTTTTAACATTTTGGGTGTAACAATTCCTCCTTTAGATAAGCCGACAAAAACATCGGCATTTACCATAGCTTCTTCTAAGGTGAAAATATCTCTTTTAGTGGCAAATTCCTTTTTTTGTTCGGTTAAATCGTTTCGGTCTGCACGAATCACACCTTTGCTATCGCACATTACGATATTCTCGTTTTTTACACCTAATTTTTTATATAATTTAGTACAAGATATAGCTGCTGCTCCGGCACCACTAACCACAATTTTTACTTTTGAAATATCTTTTCCGGTAATTTCAATGGCATTTTTTAAGGCTGCTGCCGAAATAATTGCCGTTCCGTGTTGATCATCATGCATTACCGGAATATCTAATTCCTCTTTTAATCGCCGTTCAATTTCAAAAGCTTCGGGAGCTTTAATATCTTCTAAATTAATCCCACCAAATGTTGGTGCAATCGCTTTAACTGCCTCAATAAACTGATCAATAGTTGATGCATCTACCTCAATATCGAAAACATCTATATCGGCAAAAATTTTAAAAAGTAGTCCTTTTCCTTCCATTACCGGTTTTGAGGCTAGAGGACCAATATCGCCAAGACCTAAAACTGCAGTACCATTTGATATAACACCTACAAGATTTCCCTTTGCCGTATATTTATATACATCATCGGGTTTTTCTTTTATTTCTAAACAAGGAGCCGCTACTCCCGGAGAATATGCTAAAGATAAATCTCGTTGAGATGTGTGTTTTTTTGTTGGAATAACCTCAATTTTCCCTGGTTTTGGTTTGGAATGATATATTAATGCTTCTCTATTTTTTCTCTTACTCTTCATTTTAATTGCATTTAAAGCGAAGGACAAAGATACGAGATTTTTGAGTGATTTCATTTTCTTATAAAATAAAATTATTATATGTGTTTCTCACTCAAAATTTTATTCTCAATTTGTGTATTAAGGTATTGCTTTTTTATTTTCATTCCTGTTTTAAGAATCCCTTTAAACACTCCTTGTAACAGAAAAATATTTACACAATTATTTGATTAACAATATATTACAAATTATTCGATTTCCATACAAAAATCAAAATTTTTATCAAATTGTTAAAAACTTCTCTTGACTTGTGAATAACTACATCTTTGATTTTAGCCTTTTTTTTTCGTTCTTTGTTTACACGAAAATTCAGCTATGAATATTCCCTTAATCCATTAAAAAAAAGATGAAAATGAAAAGTGTTGAGCCAATTTTACTTCCTAACAATAACCGATTTGTGATTTTCCCTATCCAACACCATGATATTTGGGATTGGTATAAAAAACAACAAGCTTCTTTTTGGACTGCCGAAGAAATCGACTTAGAACAAGATGTTAAAGATTGGGAGCAAAAATTAAATGACGATGAGCGTTATTTTATCAAACATATTTTGGCGTTTTTTGCTGCCAGTGACGGTATTGTAAATGAAAATCTTGCCGAAAATTTTATTAGTGAAGTACAATATACCGAAGCGAAATTTTTCTATGGATTTCAGATTATGATGGAAAACATTCACTCTGAGGTCTATTCTCTTTTAATTGACACCTATATTAAAAATGAAGAAGAAAAAGACGAACTTTTTAGAGCAATTGAAGTTTTCCCCGCCATTGCAAAAAAGGCAGATTGGGCACTTCGTTGGATTGAAAGTGATAGCTTTGCCGAAAGATTAATCGCATTTTCTGCTGTAGAAGGCATCTTCTTTTCCGGTGCATTCTGCTCTATTTTTTGGATGAAAAAACGAGGATTACTTCCCGGTTTAACATTTTCTAACGAATTAATAAATCGCGATGAAGGTTTACACGCAGATTTTGCTGTACATCTTCACCAACATCATATTGTAAATAAAGTGCCTAAAAAACGTATTACCGAAATCTTGGTAGACGCCTTAAACATTGAACGTGAGTTTATTACAGAATCGCTTCCGGTAAGTTTAATTGGTATGAATGCTAAATTAATGACACAATATTTAGAGTTTGTAACCGATAGATTGTTAGTGGAATATGGTTGTGACAAAGTGTATAATACAACCAATCCTTTTGATTTTATGGAAATGATTTCCTTAGAAGGAAAAACAAATTTCTTTGAAAAACGCGTTTCCGAATATCAAAAAGCAGGTGTAAAATCAGGAGGAACAGGTACGATTTCATTTGATGATGATTTTTAAAAAACCAACAACATAAGCATTAATTTGCTTAAAACAAATATATATCACTTACCTAAAATCTCAATTGATTTTTGGTAGGAATCTTTAACCCTTAAAAAGAAAAAAGAAATTATGGAAGTAGTAAAAAGAGATGGCCGTAGAGAACCGGTAATGTTTGACAAAATCACTTCAAGAATTCGTAAAATGTGTTACGGGTTAAACAAATTAGTAGATCCTGTAAAAATTGCCATGCGTGTTATTGAAGGTATTTATGATGGTGTATCTACATCAGAATTAGATAATTTAGCAGCAGAAATTGCAGCTACAATGACTATTAATCATCCGGATTATGCCAAATTAGCTGCTCGTATCTCGGTATCTAATCTTCATAAAAATACGAAAAAAAGTTTCTCGGAAGTCATGACCGATTTGTACGAATATGTAAACCCGAGAACCGGTAAAAAAGGACCAATGATTGCCGATGATGTCTATAAAATTATTATGGATAATAAAGATAAATTAGACTCTACGATTATTTACAATCGTGATTTTGGGTATGATTATTTCGGATTTAAAACCTTAGAACGTTCGTATTTGTTAAAAATAAACGGCAAAATTGTTGAAAGACCGCAGCATATGTTAATGCGTGTTTCGGTTGGTATTCATAAAGAAGATTTAGATGCAGCCATAGAAACCTATGAGCTAATGTCTAAACGTATGTTTACCCACGCTACACCTACACTTTTTAATGCCGGAACACCAAAACCTCAAATGTCTTCTTGTTTTTTATTACAAATGCAAGACGATAGTATCGACGGAATTTACGACACCTTAAAACAGACTGCTAAAATATCGCAATCTGCCGGCGGAATTGGAATTTCAATACATAATATTCGTGCAAGAGGTTCTTACATTAGAGGTACAAATGGTACTTCAAACGGTATTGTACCAATGTTACAAGTCTATAACGACACGGCAAGATATGTTGATCAAGGTGGCGGAAAACGAAAAGGTTCTTTTGCTGTTTATATGGAGCCTTGGCATGCCGATGTTTTTGACTTTTTAGACCTGAAAAAAAATCACGGAAAAGAAGAAATGCGTGCCAGAGATTTATTCTATGCCATGTGGATTCCGGATTTATTTATGAAACGTGTAGAAGCTGATGAAAATTGGACTTTAATGTGCCCAAATGAATGTCCGCATTTATTTGATACTTACGGTGATGAATTTGAAAAACTATACACAGGTTACGAAAAAATAGGAAAAGGAAGAAAAACTATTAAAGCACGTAAACTTTGGGAGAAAATTTTAGAAGCTCAAATTGAAACCGGAAATCCGTATATGTTGTATAAAGATTCGGTTAACCGAAAATCCAATCAAAAGAATTTAGGTGTTATCCGCTCTTCAAACCTTTGTACCGAAATTATGGAATACACTGCAAAAGACGAAGTTGCTGTTTGTAATTTAGCTTCAATTGCTTTGCCGATGTACATCTCAGAAGACAAAGATGGAAACAAGTTTTTTGACCATAAAAAACTCTTTAAAATAACAAAAAAAATCACGAGAAACTTAGATACGGTAATCGAAAGAAATTTTTATCCTGTAAAAGAAGCCGAAAATTCTAATTTCCGCCATCGTCCGGTTGGTCTTGGCGTACAAGGTTTGGCAGATACTTTTATAAAATTACGTATGCCATTTACAAGTGATGAAGCCAAAAAATTAAACCAAGAAATTTTTGAAACCATCTATTTTGCAGCGGTTACTTCCTCTATGGAAATGGCAAAAGAAAAAGGTGCTTATTCTACTTTTAAAGGCTCACCAATGAGCGAAGGACAATTCCAATTTAACTTATGGAACATTTCGGAAGATGACCTTAGCGGAAGATGGGATTGGAAAAAATTACGCAAACAAGTGATGAAAAACGGCGTGCGGAATTCGCTTTTAGTTGCTCCGATGCCAACAGCTTCTACTTCTCAAATATTAGGAAACAATGAAGCATTTGAGCCTTACACATCAAATATTTATACCAGAAGAGTACTATCAGGTGAATTTATCGTTGTAAACAAACACCTATTGGAAGATTTGGTAGAATTAGGACTTTGGGATAACGATATGAAGGAAGAAATTATGCGTGCTAACGGCTCGATACAACACATTGAGGCAATTCCGCAAGAGTTAAAAGACTTGTACAAAACCGTTTGGGAGCTTAAAATGCGTGATATTATTGATATGGCAAGACAAAGAGGTTATTTTATCGACCAATCGCAATCGTTAAACTTGTTTATGCAAGATCCTAATTTCGGAAAATTAACGTCTATGCATTTTTATGCTTGGAAAAGCGGTTTAAAAACCGGAATGTATTATCTACGAACCAAATCTGCTGTTAATGCTATCCAGTTTACGGTTTCTAAAAAGAAAGAAGAAAAATTGACTGCCGAAGAATTAAAACAAATGATTATAGACTCTCAAAACAATCCGGATGATTGCTTGATGTGTGGGTCTTAATTTTAAAGGAAATTTTATAAAAATCCCGCCAAAAGGCGGGATTTTTTAATAATATTGAAAATATTTGAATTTCATTTAACTTTTGTGAACATAAAAATTTTTTACTTTTTCACTTTTATCTTGTCCGAACTTTTAAGGGGCTAATACAATGAATAATATGATTACCAATTTTATTAATATCTTTATAGGTGTCTTCGTTTCTTGTAGTATTACAAGAAATAAAAATAATTAGTAAAATGTATTTATAAAATTTCAATTATAAATCAACTAACAATAGTCTCAATAAACGAGGGTATTATAAATCACTAAAATCATTTTTGCAAACAAAAAATTAGGTGAGATTTTAAATCTTACCTAATTTTAAAATTCAATTTTTTCTAAAATACTCTTACTTCTGAAAGTGCCAAATTAATTTTATAAAGCAATGTTACTATCCTAAAAACGGATATCTAAAATCGGTTGGTGGTACAAAATTTTCTTTAATTGTACGGTTTGAAACCCATCGTAATAAATTCCATATCGAACCTGCTTTGTCGTTTGTACCCGAACCTCTGGCTCCTCCAAATGGTTGTTGCCCAACAACGGCTCCGGTTGGTTTA
This sequence comes from Flavobacteriaceae bacterium, assembly GCA_026988395.1. Taxonomy (GTDB): domain Bacteria; phylum Bacteroidota; class Bacteroidia; order Flavobacteriales; family Flavobacteriaceae; genus S010-17. Next base: position 32,836 of record JALSLI010000119.1, read on the forward strand.
TCGTTAATATAAAAATTACCTGCCGCATCTTCTAAGGCATCGGTTGCGTAATCTATTACATAACGATCGTTACTAAAAATAGCTCCTGTTAAAGCATAAGGTGAAGTATTGTTTACCATTTCTAAGGTTTCTTTCCATTGCTCGTCATCGTAAACATAAACAGTCAAAATAGGTCCAAACAACTCGATTTGCATGGTTTTATACTGCGGATTGCTTGTTAAAATCACGGTTGGCTCAATAAAATATCCTTTTGAGTCATCGTAATTTCCTCCCATTATTACCTCTGCTTCATCATCGCGTTTGGCATTTTCGATAAAATTAGTCAATTTTTCAAAGGCACGGTTGTCAATTACGGCGTTGATAAAATTAGACGTATCATCCGGAGCTCCCATTTTCATTGCTTTTAAATCTTCTGCTAAAAAGTTTTTTACTTCGTTCCATTTTGATTTAGGAATGTAAGCTCTAGATGCAGCAGAACATTTCTGACCTTGGTATTCAAAAGCACCGCGGCTTAAAGCTGTTGCTACTTGTTTGGCATCTGCCGTATTGTGCATCCAAACAAAATCTTTTCCGCCTGTTTCACCAACAATTCTTGGGTAAGAACGGTATTTTCCTTTTCGTACGTTTGTACCTATATTATCCCAAAAACTATTAAAAACACCTGTTGAACCTGTAAAGTGAATTCCGGCAAAATCTTTATGACCTAAAATAGTATCGGTAATCATTGCCGAATCTCCGGTAACCATATTAATCACACCGTCAGGCAAACCTGCGGCTTTAAATAATTCCATCAATACTTTGGCAGAATAAACTTGTGTTCTTGCCGGTTTCCAAACCACAACATTACCCATCATTGCGGGTGAAGCAGGTAAATTTCCGGCAATTGATGTAAAGTTAAATGGTGTAATGGCATACACAAAACCTTCTAACGGACGGTATTCCATTCTGTTCCAAATTCCGGGATCTGAAATTGGTTGATTTTCATAAATTTCAGTCATAAATTTTACGTTAAATCTAAAAAAGTCTATCAACTCGCAAGCTGCATCGATTTCGGCTTGCATTACGTTTTTAGATTGTGCAATCATCGTTGCAGCATTTATTTTTGCACGGAAAGGTCCGGCTAACAAATCGGCTGCTTTTAAAAAAATTGCCGCTCTGGATTGCCAAGGAGTTTTTGCCCATTTTTTACGAGCTTCCAAAGCTTTTTTTATTGCCAGATCAATGTGTTTTTTTTCTGCTTTATGGTATTTTCCTACCGTGTGTTTTATATCGTGCGGAGGATGAATAGAAACCGTATCTCCGGTTTTTATTTCTTCGCTACCAATGTAAAAAGGAATATCTACTTTTTCATTGTACATTTTATGGTATGTATCTAACAATTCCTTACGTTCTTTACTGTTTGGAGCGTAAGCCTTTACCGGTTCGTTTACCGGTGTTGGAACTTTATAAAATCCTGTTGCCATGGTTATTTATTTTTAAAAAAAATTAAACTAATTTTGCATTGCAAATTTACATCTTTTTAAACGGTTTAGCAACTCTAAATAAAAAGGATAAGATTTATTTAACATTCAGATTTTATGTGTACCGTAACTTATATTCCGATAAATAAAACAGACTTTATTTTAACTTCCAGTCGTGATGTGCCTTTTTCAAGGGAAGCTGCTATGTTGCCGAAAGAATACACTGAAGATGGTGTAAAAATTACATATCCGAAAGATGGAAAAGCAGGTGGTACATGGATAGGCTACAGCAATAAAAATAGATTAATTTGCCTTTTAAACGGTGGTTTTACCAATCACGTGTCTAATGGAGAATACCGTAAAAGTAGAGGAATCGTTGTCAAAGAATTGTTGAAACAACGTGATATTTATTCCGCTTTAAGCGAAATAAACCTCCACAATATTGAACCTTTTACTTTGGTGATTGTAGATTGGAATGATTCGTTAAAATTAATTGAATTTGTTTGGAACGGCACCAAAAAATACCTTACCGATTTACCGCAAAAAATGCATATTTGGTCTTCGGCGACGCTGTATGACAAGCAAATGAAAAAGATGCGACAAGAATGGTTTGCAGAATGGCAAAATTCGTTTTGTCCGAAGCATATTGAAAAGGATGAATTGTTTGATTTGTACAAAAAACGCATTTTTAATTTTCATAAAAATGCCGGTATTGGCAATCCGGAAGTCGATGTTTTAATGCGACGAGAAAATGTTGGAACCGTTAGTATTACACAGGTAGCCAAAAAAAATAATTCGGCTGGTATGGAGTATTTCATTCCGTCTTAGGTTTCTTTGTGGTTTTGGGTTTTACTTTTTTAATTTTAAAGTTTTAATAATAGATTCCAGCTCAAACATATAATTTCTTTTTTTAATATTTGGAGCATATACCAGGCCTTCGGCAACAATTAAACGGTTATTTTTTTTATCTACTAAAGTGTAGTTTACAAATGGTCCTGCCATAAAATCATCGGTCATATACCAATTACCGCGTGTTTCATAGGTTTTTAAATTGGCTAATTTGGTTTCAATTTTTTCAGGAGTAAAATTCTTTTCAGTTAAAATATGCATGCCTTCTTTGTCTCCGGGAATGTAATGTCCTTTTTCATCTCTTGCTTTAATGATATTTTCGCCATTTTCATCTTCGGGTGACGTTATTGGCAGTGTATAAACTAAAATATTAAGATAACCTTCGGGAATATCTCTAACAAACCAAACATATTCTTTATCATCGTGTGATTTTTGATATAAATACGGCACACGCATTTCAACACCGTTTTCCTTAAAAAAGACTACGTTTTCGGGTTTGTAATAATTTTTACTTAAATGCATTTTCTGAAAAACCGCCATATCGCCTTTTTGAATTTCCTTAATGATTTCTTCGGCGTGTTTTTTAGTTATTTTTATGATGTCGTCTTTTGTTTTTCCTTTTATTTCGGCAACATACTGTGGTTTTGCATACACATTTTTTCTACTAACAAAAGTATTTTTGTCACCTTGTTTTATAAAAATAATGTTACGATTTGCACGTAAAAAATCTGAGAAATTCCGTGGATCAATTTGGTTTAAATGTAAAACCGGTTCCGCTTGTGGTAACCCAACCATATCTCTTGCTAAAAATTTACGGATACTATCGCCTACTCGTCCTTGCCAATCATCATTATTAATTACTACTAATGCGTGATTCATTCTTCCGGAAGAACTAATTAATAATTTTTTAGACTTTTTGTTGGAACAAGAAGTTAAAAGAACAACACTTAACAGAATAAGAAATATTTTTTTCATAATAGAGATTTGAGTTGCTAAGATAACACAAAAAACATACCATTTACCTACAAAATTCACCATAATTCCTATTTTTACCATATACAACAAAATAAGTCAAGCAATTAAGCTGTAAATTTTATAATTTTATTGAGATTAAACTTGAGGGTGTTTGAATTTATCTTTATTCATCTGCTTCATTTCAGAACCTTCAAAATACTAAAGTATTCCTTCGGATTCTAAAATTTTACAGCTAAACAAAGCTAATTTCATGAATTTTTTCGATTAACCTAATGTTACCGAAAAAAAGTATCTTTGCTAAAATTGCAAGAAATCAATAATACCATAAATAATATTTAGTTTATATGCGTTGGAATTTAACCGAAGAACCCAAATCTGAAAAAGTTGCACACTTATCAAAAGTTTTAAATGTTTCGCCTACAATTAGTAAACTTTTACTAAATAGAGGTATCGAAACCTACGAACAAGCACGTACTTTTTTTAGACCAAATTTGGCAGACTTACACGATCCTTTTTTAATGAAAGATATGGATTTGGCAGTACAACGTATTGAAAAAGCAATGAAATCAAACGAAAATATAATGATTTATGGCGATTATGATGTTGATGGCACAACCTCGGTTTCATTGGTTTACAACTACTTAAGCAAACTTTATCCTAATTTAACCACATACATCCCTGACCGTAATACCGAGGGTTATGGTATTTCTTATCAAGGAATTGATTTTGCTAACGATAACGATATTCGATTAATTATTGCTTTAGATTGTGGTATAAAAGCAATCGATAAGGTTAAATATGCAAAAGAAAAAGGAATTGATTTTATTATTTGCGACCACCACAGACCCGGAAATGAAGTTCCGGATGCAGTTGCTATTTTAAATCCAAAACAAAATACTTGTTCTTATCCTTACGATGAATTGTGCGGTTGTGGTATCGGATTTAAACTCGTTCAGGCAATACATCAAAAAAGAAAATTGGATTTTAAGGAAATCATTCCGTATTTAGATTTGGTTGCTACAGCAATTGCCGCCGATATTGTGCCTATGAATGGCGAAAATCGTATTCTTGCTTATTTTGGATTGCAAGTCATTAATAAAAATCCGCGTACCGGAATTAAAGCTTTGCTAAGCAGTATTAAAAAAGAAGAAATTACCATTACCGATGTTGTTTTTGTTGTTGCTCCAAGAATAAATGCCGCAGGAAGAATAAAATCCGGTAACGATGCTGTTGCATTATTAATTGAAGATAATTTAGAGGCTGCTGCCGAATTTGCTAAAGCGATTGAAAACCACAATATAGAACGTAAAGATTTAGATAAAAGAATTGCAAAAGAAGCCTTACAACAAATTAAAGAGAATAACGAAGAAGAACGTTTTACCACAGTTGTTTATGATGAAAATTGGCATAAAGGCGTTATCGGAATTGTAGCATCCAGATTAATTGAAAAACATTACAGACCTACTTTGGTATTTACTAAAAGTGGAGATTTTTTAGCTGCTTCGGCCAGATCGGTTAAAGGTTTTGATGTGTATGAAGCTTTGGAAAAATCAAGTGAATTTATCGAGCAGTTTGGTGGACATAAATATGCGGCAGGTTTAACACTAAAACCGGAAAATTATGAAAAATTTAAAGCTAAATTTGAGCAGGTGGTAAAAGAAAGCATTCCCAAAGAATTGCTAATTCCTGAAATTAAAATTGATGCCGAAATAGATTTAACCGAAATCACTCCAAAATTAAACCGAATTATTAAACAATTTGCACCGTTTGGCCCACAAAATATGAAACCTGTTTTTGCAACAAGTAGTGTTCGTGATAATGGTTACGGCAAACCTGTTGGAGCAGATAAATCACATATAAAATTAAGTTTAATAGCAGGATCTCATTTTAAAACATTTCCGGCAATTGGTTTTGGTCTAGCCGAAAAATTTGAACAACTTCCAAAAGGAAAAGGTTTTGATATTGCCTATACAATTGATGAAAACCACTGGAACAGAAACGTTACGTTACAATTGGTTTTAAAAGATTTGAAAGGGTAAGTAAAATCTTTTTTTGTTTTGTTAAATATTAAGAGCTATATATTTTTATTTAAAAAAATATAGGGTTTTTACTTTGTTAATCGTTCTATATTAAATAATAATGATGAAAAAAATAGTTTTAACAATTTTAATAAGTTTAATAAGTTTAACTAATAATGCACAGATAACTGAAACAGATAATCAAATGTTTTGGGGAATTATCAGTCTAAGTAAAAAAGTTGATAAAAAAATAAGTGTAAGCTATCTTCAATTAAACTCTATTGATATAAAAAGCGGGAAATTTAATTTTATTCAATCGGAATTTAGTCTTAATTATAAGTTAAAAAAACGCCTAATAACTTCTTTGGCATACTCGCCAACATTTTCTTTAGATGGTGTGCCTGGAAATCAACTTATTTATCACAGATTATCCGGAAAAATAAAATTAAAAACTAAAGTTTTAAAAAGACTTAATATGAATAATTCTATTGTTGGAGAATATCATTTTACACAAAGATCAAAATGGAAACAACGCTATTATTACAGATTAGATTTTGAATATAAAAATAACAGAAAGCTCCCTTGGAAAATGAAACCTTTTATATCTCAAAAAATTTATTGGTATCAAGGAGGTAGATTACTACAATACTATGACAATTTAGGAAATAAAACAGATTTAAAATCACCAAATGGTCTGCACGCTTACAGAGTTAAAACAGGTGTAAAATTATATCCATTAAAAAAATGGAATTTTACAATTTACTATCAAAAACAAAAAGAATTTAATAGTTCCCTTTTTGGCTCTTCAGATATAAACAGTTTAAACCCTAATTCTAATAAAATAAGAAGATCATTTTACGATTTTTCTGTAATAGGATTTTCATGTAACTACAAACTATAAAATACATCTTAAAATGAGAAAAATTAAAAAAAGTATAATTACCAAAAGTATAAAAGATTTTAAAATAGATAGGTCTATTAAAAAAACCTACATCCCTAAACTAGGAGATGTTGCTGTTTTTCAAATATTATCTATTGGAAAACATAAAGCGGTACAAAGTGAAAAAGGGAATAATTCTTATATTTTTCCGGGGGATAAGATATTAGCAACATTTGGAACAAGGTATGCTTCTAACCAATTTGAAGGGTATTTACCAAAAAAGTATCATACTAAATACCAACTATTAGGTCAAGGAGGTGTTGTAGGTGTTTTAGAAAGTATGCATGCAAAATTTAAATATATTGGAGCTACCGAAGTAAGGCTTGTAGGATATGCAGTAGATGAAAAAGGAAATGTTTTAAACACTATTTATAACAATTACAAGCCCATTTCATTTAAACCTTTCAAAAAAAGAACCTATGAAATTTATCTTTCTGTTGGTGCTAGTATGGATAGTGGAAAAACTACAACAGCTGCATTTTTAAGTAGAGGATTAATGAAACAAAAGAAAAAAGTAGCTTTTATTAAATTAACAGGGACAGTTTATGCAAAAGATTGTAGTTTTGTAAGAGATTGTGGTGCGAGAATGGCAATTGATTTTTCTTATTGTGGTTATCCTTCTACTTTTTTATGTAAAACCAATGATATTTTAACAATTTTGGAAACTTTATTAAGTAGAGTAGAGCAAATAAATCCAGATGCCGTTGTAATTGAAATAGCTGATGGTTTATTACAAAAAGAAACGAAAGCCTTAATAAATCACAAACCATTTATGGAAATTATTGACCATACAATATTATCGTGTGCAGATAGTTTATCCGTAAACAGTGGAGTAGAAATATTATCAAAAGTAGGCAATACTCCTACATTAATTACGGGTTTGTTTACTGCAAGTCCATTAATGATTAATGAAGTAAAGGAAAATACTAGTATTCCTGTCTTCGATTTGGAAGATTTTATGAATAAAGAAATATTTAATAGTGTCTTTTCTCCAAAAGTTAAAAGCAATAGAATTAATGAAGTTAAACCAAAACAACAATTTAATAGTACAATTTCTTAAACAAAGAAAATGGGAGACTGTTAGAATTATTATTTTTGGTATTATTTCTAATATTTTAAGTATTTTAATTCCTGTTAGTATAGGTAAGTATTACGAATTAGTGTTTCATTTAAATACAAGAAGAGTAAAATCTCTGAGCATAATCCCTGATGAATTTTGGGATACACCTTCTAAGTTTTTAATATTTTTTTCTGTACTGATAATTATTAGATTTGCTTTTTTCTTTCTTTACGAATATTCCCTACGTAAAGAGGCTATAATATTTATAAAAGAAATAAAAGACTTTCTTTTCGGTCATCAATTAAAAGTAAAATACACGATATATAAAGAAAAAGGAATAGGCAAATATCTTTTGAGATATTCAGGAGATATTAACAGCCTTAAAAATCTATACATAAAAGGAACAATACGCGTTTTTATTGATGTAATTATGATTGTAATTGCTCTTTATTGGTTGTGGATTCTAAATAGAAATGGAGCAATTGCAATCTTATTGCTTTCTTCTTTATTTTATTTAATACTTCGTCTAATAAATAAAAAATTAGAATTTTATTCCATCTTAAAAAGAAATAAAACTTCAGGTCAACTTTCTTTTGTTAGTAGAAGTTTAAACAGTATCTTAAACATCAAAATACTAAACAAACAGAATGTTGAATTAAAAAAATATAAAAAAAAATCTAACAGCATAAAAAATGCTTCTATTGTTTACACAAAATGGTTCGTTATAAATAAAGGTTTTATTTCTTTTATTCAATACACGATTCTAAGTGTTATTTTATATATATTTTATAAGGACTCAATAGAAAATGGAGAAACAGGTAGTCATTTAATTAGTTTTATTCTACTGTATATTACAATATTACCCGTTATTCGTAGACTTTTTTCTTTAGAATCAGTATATAAATTAGGTAACATTTCTCTTAAAAAATTAAATAACATCCTCCAACTCGATGTTGATGCTATAAATAAAGGAGAAACTTTAACTATTTCGAATCCAACCATTGCTTTTGAAAATGTTGTCTTTCAAAATAATTTCAAAAATCCAATTAACTTTATTGCTAAAAAAAATAATCTTAATATTTTATTTTTACCCAAAGGAATAAGTTCTTTAGATATAATATATACTATTTTAAAAATTAACAGTATTTATTCCGGCGACATTAAAATAAACAAAATATCCATTAGAAAATATTCTCCTAAATCATTACGAAATCAAATTGCAATTGCATCACAATATGTACCAATTTATGGGAGGACTGTTTATGAAGCTATAACTAAATACAGGTCTAAAAGAATTAAAAAAGAATTATTAAGTTTGTATGAATCTATAAGAGCCCCTTTTAGTGAACATATAAAACTAAAACTAGATAATACTATTGGGGAAAATGGTTCAAAGTTATCTAAAATTGAAATAGAATTTTTAGCTTTGGTACGAGGTATAATACAAAAAAAACGAATTATAATTGCTAGTGAATTTCCATTACTTAAATCTATAAATAAAATTGAATTATTTAACATCTTAAAAAAACAAAAGGCTACAGTTATTTTAATAAAACAGAAAAAAAATTAATATGATAAAATTTTCACCAATACTATTTTCTATTTTCATTTTTTTTAACAGTTTTTATACTTCTAAAAAAATAAAAAATAGAAAAACATATATAATAGCAATTCATGGAGGAGCCGGAACAATTAAAAAAAAGAATATGACTCCTGAATTAGAAAAAAAATATCTTGAGACACTAAAAAAAGCACTAAAAAAAGGAGAAGACCATTTAAAAAAAGGAGGGACTGCAATTCAAACAGTGGAGTTAGTAATTAAAATTTTAGAAGATTCTCCTCTCTTTAATGCTGGGAAAGGTGCTGTATTTAATCATAATGGTTATCAAGAAATGGATGCTTCTATAATGGATGGTAAAAATCTAAATTGTGGTGCAATATCAGGTATTACAAACTTAAAAAACCCAATTGAAGGTGCCCGGATTGTAATGGATTCTACCAAACATGTTTTTTTATATGGGAAAAGAGCTCAAGACTTTTGTATAAAAAAAGGTGCTGTTTATGCAGATAGTAGCTATTTTTTTACAAAAAACAGATGGGAGCAATTTCAAAGAGCATTAAAAAAAAATACAATTGAATTAGATCATGATGGCAAAAATAAAACTGAAAGTGATATTAAAAAATTTGGTACCGTAGGTTGTGTTGTTAAGGATATATATGGTAATCTAGCCGCAGGAACCTCAACAGGAGGTCTAACCAATAAGAAATATGGGAGAATTGGCGATTCTCCAATTATTGGAGCTGGAAATTATGCAGATAATAATTCTTGTGCAATATCCTGTACCGGAACTGGTGAATACTTTATCAAAGGAACAATAGCAAGAGACGTAGCTGCACTTTACCAATTTAAAAATATTTCTTTAAAAAAAGCTGCAAAAAAAACAATGAAAAAATTAAATAAACTTGGCGGTAGAGGCGGTTTTATTGCTGTAGATAAAAACGGAAAGTATATTTTAGTTTTTAACACTAGAGGGATGTTTAGAGGTGTCGCTAATTCCAATGGAATTTTTGATATAAAAATATATAAAAATTAACTGATTTGGTCTAACTCCCTATTAATCGGACTAATTTTTTTTGAATATCATCTTAAATCCGCAAAAGTATTTCTACTGTAAAGCCAAACGGCACGTCATTATGGCTTTTAGCCCTTTTTCGGGGTTTTATTTCTATAAAAATATAAAATAATCATTTGATTTACAAGTGATTATTTACTTGCGAAAGTACCTAAATACAACGGCTAAATATTTTTTACGTTTTGATTTTATTTCTTTTACAGATGCCAATCTTTTATTCCTTAATCAATTTTAATTTTAACTGTTTGTTATCTCTTATAATTCTTAAAAAATAAACACCTGTTTTTAAATATGAAATATCAATGCTTTCGGTTTCGAATTTAGCATTATAAACGCGTTTTCCTTGCAAGTCGAAAATAGAAAGTAAACTTCCGGTAAGATCTTCTTTGGTTTGGATGTTTAATCTATTTTTAACCGGATTAGGATAAATAGAAACTGTATTTAATAACGATTCATCTGTTTTAAGTGGTGCCATTCCTTCGGTTATTTGAACGGTGGAATTAATCTGTGGATTTTCAATTTGATCCACATTTCCGGAAGGCCAATAAACCGTAACTCTGTCTATGGAAGTATTATCGGCAATACCAAAATGTGTGTTTAAAGAACCCATATGTCTAAACCCTACACCACTTTTTACATCGCGAATCTGTACTCCTAATGCGGATTCTATTTCTACTCTTGCACCAATACCATTTCGGTTACTCTGTACTCCAATGGTATTGATTTTTAACCAATTATTAGTATTTCCTTGATTAATGTGTAAATCAACGTTAAAATAATCTAAGAATCCATCGTTATTGATATCACCAACAGCTCCATCACCAAAACCAACATTATAGGGCGAAAAAGTCATATCACCGTTATTAAACATAATTGTTTGTCCTGCTCCTAAAACATCTACATAGCCATCGTTGTTAAAGTCATAACAAACATTTTCGATACTGGTTGGTGTAAAGGTATCAAAACCGGAACCTGCAGTAACATCGGTAAACGTTCCGTCACCATTATTTCTTGCTAATTTATGTGCACCGGAACTCGCACCTACAAACACATCTATATCGCCGTCATTATCGAAATCTGCCCAAGCAGAAGACCAAGTTTGCATTGGATCACGAAGGTTGGCATCTGCACCAATTTCAGTAAAAGTACCATCGCCGTTATTGCGATATAGTTGATCGCTGCTTCGCTCTGCACTTCCTCCGCATTTAGCAATAAACATATCGATATCATGATCGTTATCATAATCTATCCAAACCGAACCATAGTTTCCTCCGGAAAAATAATCTGCTAAGCCCAGACCACCGGATTCGTTGGATTTATGATATTCTAAATTACCGTTACCATCGCCGTAATAATATACACTTGGCTCTACATCATGACAGACAAAAGCTTCCAAGTTTCCATCGTTATTTATATCTACAAAATTAGATCTTTGTGAAAAAACATATACATTATTATGCCATTCGGTATAAGCCGTACCATTATTATTTGCAATCATAAAACTAACACCACTACCATTTCCATATAACAGATCATTATAGCCGTTACCATCTAAATCACCTGCTGCCATACTCCAAGTTGCTTCGTAAGTTGCTGTAGGCGTTGTAATAGTTTGATGGTTTAAACTACCGTTTGTTGTTTGATAATGTACATCAATTTGCGTGGTAGAAGTCGTTACTAAATCATCTAAAAAATCACCGTTTAAGTCAAAAAAACCATAAGGTCGCCCTAAATCGGATACTGTTTGAGATGCAAAAGTTACTACACCTTCCGGTGGTGGTGGTGTAACGTGCTCTTACACTAAGAAATCAAAAGTGTTAATTTGCCAACGGTTATCCCAAACAATATAATATGTTGTATTTGCGATAACATTAAACGTTTTTACACTTAAATAACCGATTCCGGAATCGTCGTCTCCCGAAAGACAAACCAAATTGGCACAGCTACCTGTGTAAACGTAAAAATTAGTATCTATACCTTGACCTTGATTTTGCGTTAAATTGGATGTTACCATAATTTCCATATCCTGTGGTGCCGTAAAGACATACCATTCTGCCACATTCCCTAAATTTCCGGAAGTACAAGCGGTAGGAGCCGGATTTCCGTCAATAGTATTTACATGATATACTGTTTCTAAAGAAATGTTAATAGCATCTTGACAGGTATTTTGTGCATAAATAAAACTCGAAAATAAAAAGAGGGAAAAAAAGTAAAACTGTTTCATAATATTTAATTGCATTAAAGGAATTCAAATATAATCAAATTTTTGTAATTCAACTAATTACAATTATTTTCTAATGAATTGATCCAATTTTCAATTAAAGTAATGGCTTCTGTATGGAGTAAATTTCTTCCTTTTAAAGGCATTCTTACGGTTTCATCTATTGTGTTTAAACGATAAAACAAAACCGAGCGATCAGGTCGTTGCGGACTAACAATATGTGATAATCCCGGAGCATCACCAATAGGTTCTTGGTGCACGATGCAAATACCTAGATTATCCGGATTACTGGTTTTATTAAAAGCAAATCGCATGGAACGATAATTGCAATAACCATTATCAGAATGGCAATGAGCACAATTAATATCTAAATAAGCTCGCACTCTATTGTTTAAAGATTGTGTTTGATCGTGCCAATTTACAACAGTATTAATCGTGTTTGGATAATTTGGTTCTAAATACCCAAAATCTCGCCATTTATCCAATTGATTTTTAGTTTCGTTGGTATAATTATAGTTCCAATTTATATTTTGTGGTTTTGGTCCTATTGGTTTTGGATTATCATTAGATTGATGGCAAGTAAGACAATCAGCTCCGGGAGGAATTCGGTATTCTACGTGTTTGGTTTCTCCGTTGTGCATAAAATCTACCGGAATATTCACTCCGGACATAATATAAGATGCATCGGTTTGTGAATCATTCCATTGGTATGTAGCAAAAACCCAATAATCAGTTTTTTTAATCATTAGACGAGTTTCAATTATTTTGGTATTGTGATTTGGTAATATATCATTATAATAAAAATTTTTAATTAGAATAGTACCTGTAGGAAAATTAAAAGGCTCAAAATCGGTTATATATTTAGCTTTTACACCTTGTGGCATCCAAATAAATCTTTTTTTATCGGCATAATCGGTAAATAATTTATTAATCAGATTATATGGTAAAACACCGTAAACAGGTTTTAAATCGGCAATATTTCCTTCAAAAAAGTTGTATTCGCTTAAATTAGCGTAAGGCATTTCTGATAAATTATAATTTACAGGAGAAGTTTCTGTGTCTGGATTTTCATCATTTTCTTTACAAGAGGAAAAAGTCAAAATTATTACCGTTATTAAAAAGAAAAATTTATACATCAAAAAAAATTATTCCCAAATTTAAGAAAAAAAATAGAAGTAATTTTCCATATTGCTGAAAATGAATCATAAAAGAACCACATCTATAAAATAAATGTGGTTTAAAAAGAATTTTCTCCCCAAAAAATTCGATATTATTAAGCTACTTTTTCTTTGGCAATGTGTACATCTGCTTTAATATGTTTTTTGTTTGCTCTACCACTTGGGTCGGTATTTTCTTGCCATTTAGGAATCCATTTTAACACTGTTTTTGCGGCATCATCTTGTGGGAAATGTTTATGAAAAATTTCTCTAATATAATATGCTTCCTTAGTACTTGGTGTGTTGTGTGGATATTTTATATGTGCCTGACTCATTTGTTCGTCAGTTATTTGGTTGGCACAATATTCTATTAAGGTATCAATCCAACTATAACCAACACCATCTGAAAATTGCTCTTTTTGGCGCCAAAGTACTTCTTGCGGTAAAAAAGGATCTTCTTTGGTATCGAAAGCTTTTCTTAAAATATATTTTTCAACACCATCATATGTTTCGTGCATTTTATATTTTGGTTGTGTTTTCATAATTACATCTAAAAATTCTTTATCTAAAAATGGAACTCTTGCTTCTAAGCCATGGGACATTGTTGATTTATCAGCACGTAAACAGTCACTGGTAGAGAGTAATTGTACTCTTCTAATGGTTTCTTTTTGAAATTCTTTATTTGATGGAGCATCTCCAAAATATAAATATCCTCCTAGCATTTCGTCTGCTCCTTCGCCACTTAACACTACTTTTACACCTAAATTTGTTATGTATTTACTCATAATATACATTGGTGTAGATGCTCGTATGGAGGTTACATCATAGGTTTCTAAGTGCCAAATTAATTTATCGATAACTTCTAAACCTTCTTCAATAGTAAAGGTAATTGCGTGATGCTTTGTACCTAAAAAATCGGCTACTTTTTGAGCTGCTTTCAAATCCGGAGAATCACTATCTAATCCGATAGAAAAAGAATGTAGTTCTTTACCTTCTTCTTTTAATAAACGGCTTGCAATGGAAGATGTTAAAGAAGAATCCAAACCTCCGGAAAGTAAAACACCTAACGGTACATCTGTCATTAATCTTTTTTTGGTTGCTTTAATTAATGTATCACGTATTAGCTTTAAATCTAATTCTTCGGTTGCAACAGAGTCTTTAAACCAATCCGGTTTGTAATAACGCACTAATCCGGTTTTAGGCGTATAGTAATGTCCAGGAGGAAATGCCTCAAAAGAAACACATTGATCTGCAATTGCTTTCATTTCGGATGAAAAATACAATCTATCATCGGCATCTTTTCCATAATATAGCGGTTTTATACCAATTGGATCACGTCCTGCAATAAAATCATCACCATCAATTACCACAAAGGCAAAGACACCATCTAATTTGTTTAAAAAATCATATCCGTACTTTTCATAAAGATGAACAATTACTTCGGAGTCGGATTTTGTTCTGAATTTATGGTCTTTTAATTCGGTTTCACGCAATTCTTTATGGTTATAAATCTCTCCATTATGTACCATATATGCGGTACTACAACCTTGTATTGGTTGCTTACCGGTATGTAAATCAATTATAGACAAACGCTCGTGAGCTAAAATATGCCCGTTTTCAGTAACCTGAATGTCGTGTTCATTTGGTCCGCGATGATTCATTCTATTTGATAGTTGTTTCGCTTTTTGTAATTCTACCCCTTTTCCGATGATTGCTAAAATTCCGCACATAATGTATTGTTTTAAATTCTATGCAAATAACGACATAAGATTACATATCGAAAATACATTTGCATATATTAACTTCACATTATAACTAATAAATAGTTTTTTTAATGTTTATGCAAGTAAATATATAGAATAATTCTAAAAAAGTTTAAAAATGTAAATTTTGACAAAATTAGTTGCGAATATTAACTAGTTTTGTTTAAAATTCAATTTTATGTTTCAACACGATACAATTCAAGTTTTTCTTTATGCATTAATTACGGCTATTGCTACCGGTTTTGGAGCCATTCCTTTTGCCTTTATTAAAAAAATTACGCCAAAAGTTATGGGAATATCTAATGCAATAGCAGCAGGACTAATGGTTGGTGCAACTTTTATGTTAATTATGGAAGGTGCAAATGAGAATTTTCTAAAAACAATTGTTGGGATGGCAATTGGATTGGTTTTTATATTAGGCATAGAAGTACTGTTAGACAAATTTGAACACAAACATGATGATTCGCCTTCTTTTTTAGTAAATAAACACGGTTTTTTTAAAAATTTTAAAAAAGCTATTATTATCATTATCGTAATGACAGCACATTCTGCCGCTGAAGGTATTGGATTAGGAACTTCGTTTGGAGGAAATTTAAAATTTGGTTTAATGATGACCATCGCTATTGCCATTCATAATATCCCGGAAGGCTTAGCTATTAGTGCTAGTTTGGTTGCCAAGGGGGTTTCTTGGTGGAAAGCTGCTCTTTGGAGTATTTTTACCTCTTTACCACAACCTATTTTTGCAGTTCCTGCCTATTTGTTTATCTCCTATTTTAAACAATATTTACCAGTTGGATTAGGTTTTGCTGCCGGAGCAATGCTATGGGTTGTCTTTAGTGATATTGTGCCTGAATCACAAGAAAATTTAGATGAAAAAAAATCGGCTACAATTATTAGTCTTGCAATTATAGTAATGTTGCTGTTTCAGTATTTATTGGATTAAAAAATAAATAGTGTCTAATACATTATTTTGCAAAACACACTTTAATAAAATGCTAATCAGAGTTTTAATAATCATACCTCAAACAGAAAAAAATTCAAATTAATTATGTAATTTTTTGGTTAGATTATAATAATTACAAAAATAAAAAAGGAGTATTTTAATTAAAATACTCCTTTCTATATTCACTACTTTATCCCAAACCGTTCTTTTATACTATCTACAACAGCATAAACCACAGGAACTAAATATACGGTTAAGATTAAAGATGATGTTAATCCACCAATAATCACCCAAGCCAAACCATTTTTCCATTCACTGGCAGATCCTGTGGCAAGTGCAATTGGTAACATA
>JALSLI010000120.1 GCA_026988395.1 Flavobacteriaceae bacterium
CGGAACAGCTGTTAAAAAAGCAGTTGATTCTACAAAAGCAGCTTTAAAAACAAAATAGTAATTTTATATTTATCTATTTTAGACTTATAATAAAAGCAGTTTTCATTTCTGAAAACTGCTTTTTTATATATGGATTATATCAAAAAAATTAATGTTGTTCAAAAAAAAATAGAAAAACAAGCTGTTGTTTTAAATATTATAATACTTTTGTAGTATATATTTAATCTAACTTTAAAAATAAGAGAAATGAAAAAATTAGTATTATCCGTATTAGTTGTTGTAGCGTTGGTTATGACTTCTTGTGGAAAAGCAAAAGAAGCAGCAGATAAAACTGCAGGAGCAGCAAATGAAGCTGTAGAGAAAACTGGTGAAGCAGTTAAAGAAGCAGCAAAAAAAACAGGTGAAGCAGTTAAAGAAGGTGCTGAGGCCGTAAAAGAAGGAGCAGAAAAGGCTGCAGAAGCTACAAAAGAAGCTTTAAGTCCTAAAGTAGCTAAAGGAAAAGAATTATTTGCAGCTAAAACTTGTAATACTTGCCATGCTCTTGATACAAAAGTAGTTGGTCCATCTTTAAAAGATATCGCTGCTAAATATGCTGAAACAAATGGTAACATGGTACAATTCTTAAAAGGAAAGGCAGATCCAATTGTTGATACAGATACAGGGCAAGTTGCTGTAATGAAAGCAAACATTGATGGCATTTTAAAAGATGTGAAACCTGATGAATTGCAAGCTATCGCAGCTTATATTAGAAGTGTAAAATAAGAAATATTAATTCTTATAAATATAAAAAAGCATCCAATTTTTGGATGTTTTTTTATTTTATATTGTTTTCTATTTTACGATTTATTAAAATTGATATACAATTGCATTAATATTCATTCCTGCTCCAACCGATGCCATTAATACGATATCTCCTTTATTGATTTCGTGATTTTCAAAATTTTGATGTAATATTAAATCTATTAGTGTTGGTATTGTTGCAACCGAACTGTTACCAAATTTGCTAATACTCATTGGCATAATATTTTCCGGCATTTCTCTATCAAACAATTTATAAAATCGTTCTACTATTGCTTCGTCCATTTTTTCATTAGCTTGGTGTATTAAGATCTTTTTAATATCTGTAATAGCAACACCACTTTTTTCAAGAGCTTCTTTCATAGCAAGCGGCACATTTTTTAATGCAAATTCATAAATTTTTCTACCATACATTTTGATATAACCAATATTTTGATCTAAATTAGGATTATTGGAATTGCCAAAAAATAAATAGTAGGCCTCCTTTAAAGTGTGTGTTTGTGAGGCGTAACTTAGAATGCCTCCCTTTTCATTAGAAGCTTCAACGATGCAAGCTCCGGCACCATCTGCATAAATCATGGAATCACGATCATTGGGATCTACAATTCTTGAGAGTGTTTCGGTACCTACAACCAAACATTTTTGGGCTTCACCACTTTTAATATAAATATATGCTTGTATCATGGATTGAATCCACCCCGGACAGCCAAAAATAATATCGTAAGCAACACAATTTGGATTTTCTATTTTTAAACCATGTTTTATTCTAGAGCCAATACTTGGTAGAAAATCAGATTGGTTACTACCGGTTTTTACATCACCAAAATTTTCGGCAACTATAATATAGTCTAAATTTTCTTTATTGATTTTTGCATCCTCAATGGCTTTTTCAGAAGCAAATAAACCCATATCGCTACTTTTAAGTTCCGGAACCAAATATCTTCTTTCTTCAATACCGGTAATGGCTTTAAATTTTTTAATGATGATTTCATTTGAATTAGGAAATCGCTGTTTTTTTTCATTATAAAATTCAACATCTAAGAAGTCGGCATTTTTTTTAATAATTTTTGGTACATAAGAACCGGTACCGGTAATTTTAACGTGCATAATTTTGGTTGTTTAGTTTACTATTACATTTTTTAAATAAACGGATATCAAATGTAATATAAGATTTTTAATAAACCGAATAAAAAAGTAATTTTTATACTTAAAATATCTAAGGATATTTACAGAAAAGATTTATCAAAACTTAATGGAAGTAAATCTTTTAAAGAATTAGATTTAACGATTTTACCAATTTCACCTTTAAAATAGATAGCAATATCTTGTTCTTGTTTAAATTCGTATTCGGCAATACTTTGTCGGCAAGCTCCACAAGGTCCAACAGGTTGATCTACTATTTTGGTATTTGATTTTGCACATATAACTAATGCCTTAATTTTTAGGTTAGGATGTTTAGCACCTGCATGATAAATAGCAACACGTTCTGCACACATACCTGATGGATAAGCAGCATTTTCTTGATTAGAACCGGTTACTATTTTTCCATCTTCAAATAAAATTGCTGCACCAACTTGAAAGTTAGAGTATGGAGCGTACGCTTTTTCTTGTGCTTTTTCGGCCTCTTTAAACAAATTAATTATTTCTTTCGGCAATTCATTAATTGCATCAAAAACTTGGTAAGTTGTAGTAATGTTTACGTTTTTCATGTGTGTTCGATTTTAAACCGAAGGATGTTACAGGCTAAAATTCTTCAAAGAAATCGCCAAAATCAAAAGATATTGAAAATCTTAGCGTATTTTCTAATGGGTTTCTTACATCGGCAGAATTCATTAAATAAGAAACATCAACTTTACTGGATTTAAATTTAAAACCGGCTCCTAATGTAAAGAATTTTCTGGCACCTTTTAATTCACTTTCGTGGAAATATCCTAAACGGAAGGCAAAAGTTTCGTCATATTCGTACTCTGCACTTGCAGACCATGTAAATTCTTTTAATTCTTCTTTGAAACCTCCGGGAGCATCATTAAACGATTGAAACATTCCGGTAAAGAAATCGACATCGTTATCTTTTCCTTCTAGAATACCATCGCCATCTATGTCTCTTTGCGGACTTGGTACTAATAATTTGGTTGTTTCCAAACCGGTTTTAATAGTACTCATATCATCTAAAATAAAGTCAAATCCGCCACCTAAACGCAAATTTGTTGGAATAAAACTTTTAGTTCCACCAACTCGCATTTGAACACGAGGTCCCATATTAGCAATACTCATACCGGCACGCCATCTTCCATTAAAATCACCGTAATTAGTTTCTTCCGATTGGTAGTAAGCTCCTAAGTCAACAGCAAAGGTGTTTACAGTTTGTAATTCGGAATTATCAATTTTAATAGATAAGTCCGAACGAATATATCGTAAAGTAACTGCCATTGACAGTCCGTCATTTAATTTAAGTGCATAAGAACCGTCAATTGCTAAATCATTTGGTTTTTCCGTTCCAAGAGGAGCTCCAAGTTCATCGGTAAGATCAATGGTTCCTAATGAAAAATAATTTAAACTTGCAGCCCAAGCAGAGCGTTCGTTTAATTTATTGGAAAAAGTAATATTTCCTAAAAACACGTCATTTGTTAAGTTTCTAAGCCAAGGCGTATAACTAACACCTACAGTGTATTGCGATTCACTAAATGCTACTTTTGCTGCATTATAATGAATGGAATAGGCATCAGGCGAAGTTGCAACTCCCATATCACCTAATCCTCCCGAACGAGCATCCGGCGAGATTAATAAAAAAGGTGTTGCTGTTGTAATTGCTGATTGTGCTATAATTGTTTGTATTTGAAATAAGGAGATAACGAGGGTGGCTAAAAATATTTTTTTCATATTTACTATTTGTTTTGGTTTGTATTGTACAACGTCAAAAGTTTACAAAGATTGTAAAAATTATTGAAGTATTACTAGTTTTTCAAACTTTTCTTTGTGAATATTGCTAGAATTTACGCTCACACTTAATTTATAGATATATACGCCTTTTCCTATTTTGTTTTCAAAATCGTCTAATCCGTTCCAAGTGATGCTTCTGGATAAAGTTCCTTCGGTTAAAATATTTTGATTAATGGTTTTAATCAGTTTTCCGGAAACGGTAAAAATTTGCACTTGTACTTCCAATGCTTCGTTTGGTTTGTTGTGATTAAACCAGAATTCGGTGTAATTTATAAAAGGATTTGGGTAATTTAGCACATTGTCTAATACTAAATCGCTATCGCTTACTACTACAAAATTAATAGATGCTTCCGACATATTATTATATGTATCCCAACATTTAAAAGTGATATTATGGTGGCCAACTGCCAAATTTCTAAATGGATATTTTACTTTTCCTTTGGTGAAATCGTTTAGTTCAGTTTCGTAATAATTATTCATATTAATCGGATTTGATACATCTCCATCTAATATCGCAATAATATCATGATCTACGGCTGTTGTAGAAGTATTTATTCCGGATTCATCCTCTAATATGGCTAAAAAAATGGGTGATTGATTGGTATTTCCGCCATCGATAAACGATTCGTCATTCATATAGAGATTTATTTTAGGACCAACTGTGTCGCTTGGAGCGTTGGGATTAATTCCTCCTATTATAATATCGGTATTGTAGCCCATTTTATCAATAGAATAATTATGACTGTAAAAACTGAGTTTTGCATTTCCGTAAGCTATTCTAATATCTCTTGGTGCGATAAAATCGAATTGCCATTCGCCGTTTACAATACTTACTTTTCCGTTAAAAATCTTGCTTTGTCTTGAGTCAAATTCAATAACACCGGGACCGTTGTCAAAAAAAGATTGATCGTTATTTAAAGTTTGTAGAGTAACCGATTTGTCAAACACTTCAACAGATAATTCGCCGTTAAAATCAGGTATTAAATTGTTGTTAGCATCGGTAATAATTCCTTTAAAATAATTATGTGACAATGCTTTTATCGTGTCTAAACTTTGTGTTACCGGTGTGTTATTCATTTCGGTAATTTTAATATTTGGTTTGCTTATTGGAAGTCGCATGGCAGGATCACCAAAATAAGTAATAAATAGTCGTTGTATATAAGAAGCATTATGATTTTTGGTAACTGAAAGAGCTTCGCTGATTGTATAATTATGTGTATTATCAAATTCTAAAACATCACTTATTAGTTGTGTATTAAAGTTTGCTCCTGATGTGATATAAACTTCTCTTGCGGTAGTTATCATATCAATAGATCCGCCATTAGGATTATTAAATACGTATTCTCCGGCTGTTGTTCTTTCGGGATTGTCGTATCTTGAAAACTCACAAGTAATGGTGATAAATAATGGAGATGTTTTAGGATTGTACCAACTGTTAATTTGATTGATATCTAAAATACGTTCACTTGCCCAACCGTTTTCGCCACCATGTCCGAAATAGTTAATAATCAATGTGCCATTTTCTACGGCATCATCAATACCTTTATTTATTTGCGGATAGCGTTCACCACCGGTTGTAATTTCTTGTTGATAGGCATCTTCATAAAGCTTAATCAGATTATATTCCGGTTTGTGGGCTGTAATTAAATCGGCAATAATTTCGGTGTTTTTTTCTAAAGTTAAATTGTATTCTTTACGATCTACATCATCTGCAACCAAAGCAATTCTACTTCGCCATTTACCAAGACTTTCCGGACTGTAAAAAGTTAAAATCTTATCGATGGCATTTTTAGCTTCGGTATAATTTTTTACCGGCAATCTACCAACGTAAACATCGATTAAATTACCGCTTCCATTGCTGTTTCTAAAATCACCTTCATTGGCATCCATCATACTAAAAAAATCATCGGTAACATATGAAATAGCTAAACTAGTACTGTTTAAAGATTGGTATGCAAACACATTGGTTGTGTTATCATTATTTCCCATAATATTTTTAAAGTCGAAACTAGTGTCTCCTAAAAAAAGAACATATTTAATTTTTTTGTTTGGTGCTGAGGCATTATCATATAAATATTTAATAAAATCACGTATGGCAGTTAAATCTTGTGCTCCGGAGCTAAACTCATTGTAAATTAATTGTGGTGTTAATACCAAAGTTTCTAATCCGTTATTTTGATGATATTCAGCTAGTCTTTCGGCTTGACTTACAAGGCTTGGATGTGAAATGATAAGATAATCGATATCTTGCAAAGCGTGTAAGTTTTGATTTTCAACATTTCTATC
The DNA here is from genome assembly GCA_026988395.1 of Flavobacteriaceae bacterium. GTDB lineage: Bacteria > Bacteroidota > Bacteroidia > Flavobacteriales > Flavobacteriaceae > S010-17. Next base: position 6,025 of record JALSLI010000120.1, read on the forward strand.
TCGTAGTAAAATAGGTGTATAGAAATCGGCTTCATTAACCAAAATATATTCTTTTTTTGTGCCACCTGTAACATTGAATTTAAAATCGTTTCCGGAACTTATATTATTAATATTTTTTACATTTAGATGGTCCGTTACATCCCAAATTTTATAAATATTGGAAGCATTTTCGATGGAAAACGTAAAATTGGTATTTTGTGTATTTACTAAATTATTTCTAAAACGAAATTGTTTGTCTCTTGCAATTAGATTTTTGGTGGCGTTAATTTCAATATAATCTAAGTAACCCTTAGCGGAAGGATTGCCAAAATCATCATAAACAATTTCTAAATCAAAATTTTCTGAATTAGCTAAAAACGAAGAGTTTAATTGATTTGCTTGTGCAATTTGAGTATCAGTTATTGAAGAAAGCGATACAAAACCAATTTCTTGGCTGGTGTATTTTAACGTAAACTTTGTAGTGTTAGATGAAGAACTACCAAAACGTACTTTTACTTTTACAGGTTCATCTATTTTTAAATCAGGTATCAAAAAAGAAAAGTTCTGCGTATCGTTAATTTGAAAGTTCTCACCAAAAAAATCTTGTCCGAAATTATCGAAATTAAATTTATCAACCTCATGAACAGTATAAATATTTGCCGTATTAATTATTGCATAATCACCATTAATTGTGGGAACATCTTCAATTCTTTTTCCGGGAGTATTACCAATGGTAATAAAATAATAAGCTCTATCGGAATAGATATTTTGTTGGTGGTTATACGTATTGGAAGTATTGTTGTATTTCCAACCAACAGGACCTTGTGCATAAAATAAGATATAATCATTGTTATCAAAATTACCATCATCTTCCCCTTTAACATATATGGCATTTTTTTGGATATTGGTATGCCTGAAAATAGCATTTTTTTCAGGAAGCATATTTCCGCCATTACCATAAATTTGAATGTTTTTAGGATTGATGGAGTTTGTATTTATACCTAAACTGTTTAAAAAACTCTTTGATAATTTAAAAACGCCTGTTGTGTCAACGGCAAATTTATACCAAGTACCGTTAGCAAGTGGCGAGTCTTCCATACTATTTGTATTTCTTGCCGTACTATTATTTGAGTTTAATTGGTAATTAATTGTAAAAGAAATCACCTTTTTATAGATGTTTCCAATTTTTATAACCGGATTAATAGTAATTGTAGCAAAAGATTTATCACGTGCATTATAAATATTAAAAGCAGGATTTAATTTATCGGAAATATATTTTAAACTTTTAGGATGCAATAAATTTGCAGAAATCGTTTTGTAAACAACATTGGAAATACTAAAATTTGCAACTTTTAAATTGGAATTCACTTGCCATTTTGAGTGAAAAGTAGGCACAAAATTTTCATCAAAAGAATTATTTTTTACAACAATAGTACTATTTTGTTTGTCAAAAGGAAGGTTATTTGCTTTAATGGTAGCGGTTGAAACCGGAGGTAACCAATTTAAAACGATTTTTTTACTTTGATTTTGAGCAATAGAATGCCATAAAATAAAGAAAAATAAAATGTATGTGAGGCGTAATTTCATTATCATGTTCAAATAAACGAAAAAAAAAGATGCTTATTTTATAAAAAAATGAAAAAAGTAAAAATAAATGTAATAAAGTAAAAAAAGCACCGTTATGAATCCGTAAAATAAAAAAAGTGTAAATTTTTTAAAAAAATCTTGTGTAAAAACAATAATGTTGTAAATTGCGACACTTTAATAAACATTAACTATTATAAAGTTTTTAAATTATGAATTTTAGTAAGGGAATCAAATTTTTACTTTTAACACTTGTTCTAGTAACACTTGCGAGTTGTGGCGGAAAGGGCTCTAGCGAAACATCTGCATTAACCGGTTGGAAATTTAACGATTTAGACGGCGGAGCAGGGAGTAACTATAAAGGGCAACCAACACCTCCGGGAATGGTATTAGTAGAAGGTGGAGCATTTACCATGGGTAGTGTGCAAGACGACGTGTTGTTTGATTGGAATACAACACCTAATAAAATGCAAGTTCGTTCTTTTTATATGGATGAAGCTGAAGTTACCAATCGTGAATATCGTTTGTTTGTTCAATGGATGGAGCAAGTTTATCCTCCAAATAACGAAAATTACAAACATATTTATGAATCCGTATTACCGGATACTTTAGTTTGGAGACAACCATTATCCAATTTAGAGATTTTAACGGAAACTTATTTCCGTCATCCTTCTTATAATGATTATCCTGTTGTAGGAGTTTCATGGGTGCAAGCAAATGCATATTGTAAGTGGAGAACCGATATGGTTAACGAAAAAATATTAATGGATAAAGGAATTTTAAATCCATTATTCGAGCAAGACAGTTTAAAAGTTGAAGGTAAAAATCACTTTGATACCGAAGTATATTTATTGGATCCAACAAGATTGTTTGATGGTGATTCTACAATTTATAAAAAAGGATTACCTGATTTAAGAGCAAAAGCGAAAACCAAGAAAAGAGGTAGTAGCAGAGGAAGCCGTAAATCTAGATCGTCTAGAGGTAGTAGAGGACGAGGAAAAGGTTTTACTGGAAGACACGTAAAAGTTGAAGACGGAATTTTAACACAAAAATTTAGATTACCTTCTGAGGTAGAATGGGAATTTGCAGCTAAAGCACTTGTTGAAAATAGAGAGTACAATACTTTAAAAGGTAGAAAAAAATTCTCTTGGAATGGTAAATATACTAGAAGTAATGATAAAAGAAGTGTAGGTGATGAAAGAGCTAACTTTAAAATAAGTAAAGGTAATTACAGTGGTTTGCCAGGTTGGTCTGATGATGGTTCCGATATTCCAATGAAAGTAAAATCATATAAGCCAAATGCTTTAGGATTGTATGATATGACTGGTAATGTAGCCGAATGGGTTGCAGATGTATATCGTCCGATAATTGATAGTGACGCAAGTGATTTTAATTATTTTAGAGGAAACACGTACGCCAAAAGAATGATTGATGAAGAAGGGAAAGTGGTTATAATTGATGAAAATACAATTCAATATGACACTTTAGATAATGGTAAAATTGTTGCCAAAGATATGCCGGGAACTGTAAAATATATTCCGATTACTAAATCAGATGCGTTTATGCGTGATAATTATGAGAAATCATATAATGTAGATAGTAAAGATGGAGATATTCAATCAACAAGAAAATTTGGTTTTGAAGAAGATGAGGAAGAAGATGGAATGGATAATAAACCAAGAATGTACAATTCACCTATCGTACCTAAAGAAATTGGAGAGAGTGGTTACCGAAGACAAATGTACGATACGAAAGTAAGAACAACTTTAATTAGTGATAAAACAAGAGTTTATAAAGGAGGTTCTTGGAGAGATAGAGCTTATTGGTTAGATCCTGCACAACGTAGATATTTGCCACAGTATATGGCAACAGATTATATCGGATTTAGATGTGCTACAGATCGTTTAGGCCCAATGAGTGACAAAAAACGAGAAGCTTATCACCACTAAAATTTGATAATTTAATTAAAAAAACCTCAAGATATTCTTGAGGTTTTTTATTTTTGTAATATGATTAAATCTGTTTTACACCCACTTTTTTTACAATATCCTGTTATTTGTACTGATACCAGAGATATTAAAAAAAATTCTCTGTTTTTTGCCTTAAAAGGAACTCATTTTAATGGCAATCAATTTGCCAAAGATGCTCTGAATAAAGGTTCTGCTTATGCAATAATTGACGAACAAGAATATTTACTGGATGAACGTTATATTTTGGTAGATAATGTTTTAAAAACATTACAGGATTTAGCAACTTATCATAGAGAATATTTAGGAATCAATATATTAGCTCTTACAGGTAGTAATGGAAAAACAACAACTAAAGAGTTAATAAACGCGGTTTTACAGCAAAAATTTAATACAGTTGCTACCAAAGGAAATCTAAACAACCATATTGGTGTTCCGTTAACTTTGCTTTCTATGAATGATAAAACGGAATTTGGCATTATAGAATTTGGTGCCAACCACCCAAAAGAAATCGAATTTTTAAGTAAAATAGCAAAACCGGATTTCGGATTAATAACAAACTTTGGTAAAGCACATTTAGAAGGTTTTGGTAATTTACAAGGAGTGATAAAAACAAAAACTGAATTATATGATTTTTTAAAGGAAAATGATAAGCTTGTTTTTGTTAATACGAATGATAAAGTCCAAATGGAAACATCCAAAAACATAAACCGAATAATAATTGGTGAAAATGCAGATGTTTCCGTAAAATTAATTGCTGTTAATCCTTTTGTGTCGGTTGCTTATAAAGAGCAAATTATTCAATCGAACATGATTGGTGTTTATAATTTTTCTAATATTGCTTTTGCAATTGGAGTAGGAGATTATTTTAAAGTTTCGCCTCAAAAAATTAAGAATGCAATTGAAAATTATATTCCTCAAAATAATCGTTCACAATTACTTAAAAAAGGAACAAATACGTTTCTGTTAGACGCCTATAATGCCAATCCAACAAGTATGAAAGCAGCGTTGGATAATTTTTTACAATTAAGAGTGCCTAATAAATATATTATTTTAGGAGATATGTTTGAATTAGGAGAAACAGCAGAACAAGAACATCAGATGCTAGTAGATTATTTAAAAGATGCTTCTGTTATAAAAATTGTTCTTTTAGGGGGAAATTTTTATAAAACAAAATTACCATCCAATAAATTTACTAAGTATAAAAGTAAAAAGGATTTTTTAGAAAACGTTACCATTTCCGCTTTAAGCGAAACAAATTTTTTAATTAAAGGTTCCAGAGGCATGCAATTGGAAAAATTGTTAGAGTAATAATCCGGCAGCAAATAACGCAGAGAATAAAAAGGTGCTTAAAGCTACTTTTTTAAGTTCAGGATCAAAATCTTTTGGATTTTCTGTTTGATATACCCTTTTAAGATGTAAAAACAACGGAATGTAAGCAATTATAAATAAATATGATAAGGTTTTATTTGTAAAAAAATAAGTAAAAATCAGTATGCTAAAAAAACTAATAATTAATAATAAAGCATGATAAGCTTTAGCATATTGGCTTCCAATTTTAACAATAAGCGTATTTTTATTTACTTTTTTATCGTTTTCTACATCTCGCATATTATTGAGGTTTAATACGGCAACACTTAATAAGCCTACACTAATAGCAGGATATAATACTTTCAAATTTAAGTTTTTAGTATATAAAAAATAAGATCCTAGTGTGCTTAATAATCCAAAAAAAAGGAAAACAAAAACATCACCAAATCCGCTATATCCATAAGCATTTTTACCAACAGTATATTTAATTGCTGCTCCAATACTTAAAATTCCTAATAAAATAAAAAGAATACTTAATTTAAAGTTGTCTTTTCCAAAAGCAACATAAATTAATGATAAAGTGATGCTAAAAGTGATTATTAAGCTAATAATTATAGCTTTTTTCATTTGTTTGGGTGTAATAATTCCGGATTGTATGGCTCGTTTTGGACCAATTCGATTTTCATTATCAGTACCTTTTATACCATCACCATAATCGTTTGCAAAATTAGATATAATTTGAAAACCGATTGTTGTAAGAATGGCTAGAATAAAAACAAGGTAATTTTTATAACCGTCATACCATGCAATTGCACTGCCTATGATAATTCCGGAAACAGATAACGGCAAGGTTCTTAATCTTGCCGCTTTTATATAATGTTTTAACATTTTAGATTGTTTATTTTTCTAAAAATTGAGGTTCTTCACTTAATTTTAAAGCATCTCTAATTCCTATTGGTTTGCCATAAGATTCAGCAACGATAAAAGCATCTCTAAAACCAATTTTTTTAAGATGATCTCTTAATGCTTTTGCTTCTGCATATTTGGTGTAATTGCCTAAACTATATTTACTGATTTCACCATTTGAAAATTCCTTAAGATTTATAAGATTTTCAGAAGCTAAAGGATAGTTTTTAACTGTTTTGAGTTGCACACTGTACAGTACTTTTTCTTCTTTTAAAGATGTTTGTTTTGCCTCATCTGTTTTTTGATATTTTTCTTTTTTCTTGGTTTCTATATAAAAAGTACGGTAAGCACCAAGGCTGTCTACAAAGGTTTTGTAAAATTGTAAACTGTCTTTAGAAATAAGTACGACATCTCCGTCTTTTAATCTTTTAAGATTTTTTAATCTACTTTTATCTTTTAAGAAAAAAGCCCAGATAAATCCTGCTAATAAAATTAAGGATAACACGATAAGAATATTTCGTTGTGTTGCTAATCCTTTTATTTTGTTACTGTTTACATCAGAGTTTTTAAGTAATTCTTGTGTTTCTCTAATTTCTTGTTCTAATTTGTTTAATTCTTCTAAATCGTCAGCCATTTTTTTGAGAGTTTTTTTGGTTAGTATATTTATAAGTCACTTGCTTTCGCAATAAGTTCCGCAACGTCTAAAACCTGTACGTTGTCTTCTTTGTTTTTAGCTTTTACGCCATCGGTTATCATGGTGTTGCAGAATGGGCAACCGGTTGCTATAATGTTTGGTTGTAGTTCTAATGCTTCTTCCGTTCGTTCTACATTAATTTCTTTTGTTCCTTTTTCTGCATCTTTAAACATTTGAGCTCCTCCGGCACCACAGCATAATCCGTTTGCTCTACTTCTTTTCATTTCTACCATTTCTACTTCTAATTTTTGAAGTAATTCTCTTGGAGCTTCATAAACTTTATTTGCTCTACCAAGATAGCAAGGATCGTGAAAAGTAATTTTCTTGCCTTTATAAGAACCTCCGGAAACGGTTATTTTACCTTCTTCTAGTAAAGATTTTAAAAATTGTGTGTGGTGCATTACTTGGTAATTTCCACCAAGATCCGGATATTCATTTTTAAGGGTGTTAAAACAATGCGGACAAGCAGTTACGATTTTTTTAACTTCGTAAGCATTTAATACTTCGATGTTTGTCATTGCTTGCATTTGGAATAAAAATTCATTTCCAGCACGTTTTGCAGGATCACCTGTGCAGCTTTCTTCTGTTCCTAAAACAGCAAAGGAAACGTTTGCATTATTTAATATTTTTATAAATGCTTTTGTAATTTTTTTAGCACGATCATCAAAACTTCCTGCGCAACCAACCCAGAAT
>JALSLI010000121.1 GCA_026988395.1 Flavobacteriaceae bacterium
ACCCATAAATTGTGAGTAAGACATACCATTAACTCTTGCTCCTGCATTGATACGTTGTATCCATAAAGAACGGAAGTTTCTTTTGTTTTGCTTACGGTCACGGTACGCGTATAACATCGCTTTTTCAACTGCATTCTTTGCAACTGTATAAACATTTTTACGTCTTCCGAAATAACCTTTCGCTAATTTTAATATTTTTTTTCTACGAGCTCTTTTAGCTACTGAATTTACTGATCTTGGCATTTTGTTTTAATTTTTTGATGATAGGCAGTCCATTTGAACATTTTTTAGCACTAACACCTGGTTAATAATTTACCTTTTTTTACTATCTTAAATTAAGTTGTCTTTTAATACTTGGCTCATCAGCTTTATTAACTAATGCAGCATGTGTTAATTTTAACTTTCTTTTTTTGCTTTTTTTAGTCAGAATATGACTTTTAAAAGCGTGCTTTCTTTTAATTTTACCTGTACCGGTTATTTTAAACCTTTTCTTGGCACTGGATTTTGTTTTTAATTTTGGCATTTGTCTTTGTTTTTATTCGTTATTATATTCTTTATTTTGCTTTATTAGATTTTTTAGGTGCCATAAACATAATCATCTTTTTCCCTTGAAGACTTGGCATTTGTTCTACTTTACCGTATTCTTCTAAATCTTGTGCCAGTCTTAATAATAAAATTTGGCCTTGTTCTTTAAAAATAATAGATCTTCCTTTAAAAAAGACATATGCTTTTAATTTAGCACCTTCTTTTAAAAATTTTTCGGCATGTTTCTTTTTAAATTCATAATCATGCTCATCTGTATTTGGACCGAAACGAATTTCTTTTACAACAACTTTTTGCGTTTTGGCTTTTAATGCTTTCTCGCGTTTTTTCGTTTCGTAAAGAAACTTTTTATAATCCATTATCTTACAAACAGGAGGCTTGGCATTTGGTGAAATTTCCACCAAATCCAATTCTTGCTCTTCTGCCATTTTTTTGGCTTTTGAAATAGGGTAAACTCCTACTTCAATGTTATCTCCAACAAGACGTACCTCTGGTGTACGAATTATCTTATCGTTAATACGATGCTTGTCTTCTTTAATAACTCTTCTTGAAAAGTGTCTTCTTCTACGTATTGCTATGGCTTTAAATTTTTATAACTACAAAGTAGTTGGTTATGTATTAAAATTCTTTTAAATCTTTATTTACTTCTTCTTTAATGATTTTTGAAAATTCTTCAATTGTAAAACTTCCTAAATCTCCTTCTTTATGCTTTCTTACAGAAATTTTATTTTCCTTTTCTTCTTGTTCACCTACTATAATCATGTAAGGAATCTTCTGTAACTCAGCATCTCTAATTTTTTTCCCTATCTTTTCAGTTCTATCATCTATCAGGCCGCGAATTTCGGAATTTTCCAGCAAATTTAAAACTTTTTTCGCATAATTTTTATATTTGTCGCTTATTGGTAGTATAATCACCTGCTCAGGCATTAGCCAAAGTGGAAAATTTCCGCCTGTATGCTCTAATAAAATTGCAATAAAACGCTCCATAGAACCAAAAGGAGCTCTATGTATCATTACAGGTTTGTGTAATTGGTTATCACTTCCTTTATAAGATAGATCAAAACGTTCCGGTAAATTGTAATCTACTTGAATAGTACCTAATTGCCATTTACGACCTAATACATCTTTTACCATGAAGTCTAATTTAGGACCATAAAATGCAGCTTCACCGTATTCTACAACCGTATTTAAACCCTTTTCTTTTGCTGCACGCATAATGGCATTTTCGGCTTTTTCCCAATTTTCATCAGAACCTATATATTTTTCTTTATTATTAGGATCTCGTAATGAAATTTGTGCCGTAAAATCTTCAAAGCCCAGAGCTCCAAAAACATATAACACCAAATCAATCACTCCTTTAAACTCTTTGTCAAGTTGGTCTGGAGTACAAAAAATATGTGCATCATCTTGGGTAAAACATCGCACACGTGTTAAACCATGTAATTCGCCACTTTGTTCGTATCGATATACAGTACCAAATTCGGCAAATCGCTTTGGCAAGTCTTTATACGAATATGGTTTGGTGTTAAAAATTTCACAATGATGTGGGCAATTCATTGGTTTTAGCAAATATTCTTCACCTTCTTTTGGTGTTTTTATCGGCTGAAAACTATCTGCTCCGTATTTTTCGTAATGACCGGAAGTTACGTATAAATCTTTATGACCAATATGTGGTGTAATCACCATTTCGTAACCGGCTTTTTTCTGTGCTTTCTTTAAGAAGTTCTCTAATCTTTCGCGTAAAGCAGCTCCTTTTGGCAACCATAGAGGCAAACCTTGACCTACTTTATTGGAAAAAGTAAATAGTTCTAATTCTTTTCCTAATTTACGGTGATCTCTTTTTTTAGCTTCTTCTAAAAGATGTAAATACTCTTTTAATTCTTTTTGCTTTGGAAAAGAAATTCCATAAACACGTGTTAATTGCTTGTTTTTTTCATCGCCTCGCCAATATGCTCCGGCAACACTCATTATTTTTACGGCTTTTATTAAACCTGTATTTGGTATGTGACCTCCGCGACATAAATCGGTAAAATCGGCATGATCACAAAAAGTAATTGTACCATCTTCTAAATTTTCGATTAATTCTACCTTAAACGGATTGTTTTTCTCTTTATAATATGCTAAAGCTTCAGATTTGGAAGCTTCTCGCATTTTAAATTCATTTTTCTGACGTGCAAATTCCAAAAATTTCTTTTCAATTTTATCAAAATCTTTTTCTGAAATTACGGCATCTCCAAAATCTACATCATAATAAAATCCGTTTTCAATTGCAGGACCAATAGTTAGTTTTGCATTAGGATAAAAATGTAAAATTGTTTGTGCTAAAACGTGAGCCGAAGAATGCCAAAAAGCTTTTTTACCCTCGTCATCTTTCCATGTGAATAAAACTAAGCTACCATCTTCTGTTAATGGTGTTGAGGTTTCAACTGTTTTTCCGTTAAAGGAAGCAGAAATTACATTTCTGGCAAAACCTTCACTAATGCTTTTAGCCACATCCAAAGGTGTGCTATTTTTTTCAACTGTCTTAACGGAACCGTCCGGCAAAGTAATTTTAATCATAATCCTATTAAAAATAAGATGCAAAGGTATGGATTTTTCAAGGAACTCATTTAAACTTTTTTAATTTCCTGTAAAAAAATTAAAAAATTAGGGTAACAAATTAAATCTATCTGTATTTATTTATGAAAAGGTGTGAAATTATCAAATTTAAAATCACCTTAAAAAGATAAAAATAAATTCAGTTACTCAAAAAAAAAGTACATTTAATCAAAAAAAATACATCATTAATGGAATTAACCTATTTAACACCAATTAAATTCACTACATTTGAAACGTGTGCCTTTAAGAAAAATTACACCTTTAAATTTAAATAAAATTTGTTGTTAGTTTGCCATGCAATTTGGTTATTTAGAACTCTATTGCATGGTTTTTAACTCCAAATAAAATCCAGAAAAATGAAATACATTAAAAATTCAAAAAAAATACTTTTACTTGCAATATTGCTATTAAGTATTTTAAGTTGCGACAAAAATGATGATCAACAAAATGATCCTCAAAACCCAACAGATGGTTTTACCATTAACAATACTTTTTACGAAACTCCAAATTGTTATATTGAATTTGATGAAGATAATCAAGATCAATTTAATTTGTTTTTCACTAACGGAAGAATGGCAGACAACCCTAGCTATCCTGATGGTAATACAGATGATTATCTGTTCTCTTTAAACACTACAAATTGGGTTTTTTATAATTTAACAGATGAGGAAAACCCTAGTATCGTAAACCCATATCCAAACATACAAACCGGAACCACATATATTGGTCATAACAGCGATTCAGTTGTATTATATGATGGTGTTATAAATTCATTTACTTCACCTTATATGTTAAATGGAACAGAGTTTGGTTATGGCGATGAAAATTTTGGAACGGTTTACAACGGAAATTTACCGGAAATCACCATAAACAGCTATAATTTTGACACAACAACTCAAACAGGCACCATAGATGTAGATTATACCTTTATCAATACGCAAGGTATTACAATTACCGGTCACTACACCGGAACAATTGGTGTTATCTTAGATTAAAACAATTAAAAATTAGATTATTATATGAAAAAACTAAAAAACTTACTGCCAATTGCTTTCTTATTTTTAAGTTTCCTCTTTATTATAACAAGCTGCGATAACGATAGCAGTCCGTCACCAAATGACAACCAATGTAATTACCAAGGATTCTCATATTTAGATACGAGTAATAATACACAAATATTAATTCCGGAAGCCAATTTAAATACCCAATTTTTCCCTAATGCAAATAACGGACCTTACGGAGCTCCTGGAGTAGAAATTGCCGGAACCGCACCAAATGGTGATTTTGTGTTCTTCTCAACTAATGTTATCACAGAGGGAAGTAGTGGAACTGCAAATGAATTTAGAATTAATGGCGAACAAATTCCCGGTAATATTGTTGTAACATGTCAAAGAGCCGGAACAGCTGTTGGTGACGAATTTAGATACGACATTCAAATATCCGGTTATGAAACTGAATTTTGCGTCATAATCGACGAAGTACTTTAATCATTTAAAAAAATAATATCATGAAAAAATTAAAAAACTTATTACCAATTGCTTTCTTTTTTTTAAGCATCCTTTTTATTGGAACAAGCTGTGACAACGACAGTAATCCCACACCAAATGACAACCAATGTAATTATCAGGGCTTAACATACCTAGACAATAGTGGCAACATTATTACGCAAATACCTGAAAATAATTTAACGACAGATTATTTTACTTCCGGAGCTAATGTTGAGATTTGGGATAACACAAATCCCGGCGATACTTTTATTGTTACAAATGCCGTTACCGTTGGTGCTGTGGATAATAGTCCGCAAATCAAAATAAATAACGCAAATTTAACGGGTGTAGTTACTTGTCAAAGGGCAGAAAACAATACTGTTGGTGATGAATTGCGATTAGATATCGTAATTACCGGTGGTGCAGAAGCTGAATTATGTGTCGTTATAGATTCTGTAAATTAAAAATCAATGCATCCTGAACTTTTCCATATTGATTTTTTAGGTTTGCATCAAACCATTTATACCTACGGCTTTTTAATTGCCGTAGGTACTTTGGTTGCAAGTTTATACACCAAATGGCGAGCTAAAAAAGAATTGGGTATTGTAGAATTGTCTAACAATTTCTTTTACCTCATCTTTATTGCCGGTTTTATAGGTGGAAAACTGTTTTTCTATCTAGAAAATCCCTCCAAATATTTAAACAATCCTAAATTACTATTGGATAATTTTTCCGGTGGATTTGTATTTTACGGTTCATTTATTACGATAATTCCGGTTTTAATTTGGTATTTAAAAAAACATAAAATTCCGGTTTTACAAATGTTGGATATTTTAGCTATTACCACATTAATAGTACATGGTATAGGTAGATTAGGTTGTTTTTTTGGCGGTTGTTGTTACGGAAAACCAACCAATGCTTTTACAGGAATTGCCTTTCCAAAAACACATGGTACAAAAGTGCATCCTTCGCAATTATACGAAATTACAGCATTGCTAATTATTATGGCAATCTTGCTTTATATTAAGAAAAAACAACAATTTAAAGGACAATTATTTTTACTCTACATTGTATTCTATGCTATTGCCAGAAGTATTTTAGAACTTTTTAGAGGTGATAAACGTGGATTTATAATTGATAACTATTTGTCGCACTCGCAATTTATCGGAATGATATTTATTCTGATTGTCTTATTTCTTTATCAAAAAATTAAAAATAAAAAATTTACTTTATGAAAACACTAAAACACATTTTACCAATTACATTATTAATTATATCCATACTTTTTATCGGATCTAGTTGTAACGGAGATGACAATAATGACGAACCCGGAATTCAGCCTTGTGATCAACTAGGTTTACATTACGAATTAGATGGAGCTGCTGAAATTTATTTACCACAAACAACAGACAATATTAATATTGTATATCTAGATAGAAATACAGGTAATACTACCGGCGATTTTCTAATGGTACACCAACTAGGAAACGGATATGTCTTTCAGAGTTCGGCAACTGATGTTGACCAAACCTCATCACAATCAGATGCATCAGATTTGGCTAATAACGAAGGTGCTAAATTAGATATTGCAACACTTTGGTCTAATACCGATACGGTAACTATTGATTTTAAATGTACACAAATGCAAACCCAAGTAGGTGGTAATGTGCAATATATTTTTGAAGGCGATTATACCTCAGCCGGAACACAACATCACATAAAAGGAAAACTTTGTGTGAAAATTGACGAAATACGATAATTCCATTATATAAAAACAATTTTAAATTTAATCTTATGAAAACACTAAAAAACATTTTACCAATTACATTATTATTTGCTGCCGTTTTAGCCATTGGCTCAAGCTGTGGATCAAATGATGCTCCTTGCGAAAAACACACTTATTACCTGGATGCCGATGGCGATGGTTATGGCACAGACGAATACACCATTGAAGAATGCGAACCAAAAGATGGTTATGTAGCTCAAAACGGAGACTGTAACGACAATGATGCTGACATTCATCCGGGAGCTGATGAAAATCCAAATGATGGTATCGATAGCAATTGCGATGGGGAAGCCGAAACTACTATCAGATATATTGATGCCGACCTAGACGGATATGGCTCACAAGAAGAATCTGCTGCCGACGGCGTTTTTAACAATACCGATTGTGATGATACAAATCCGGCTATTAATCCCGGAGCAACCGAAATTGCAGGTAACGGAATCGATGAAAACTGTGATGGCGTTGCAGAATAAATTTCAAATTAAAACTTTTTAAAAATGACTATTTAACTATTAGATAGTCATTTTAACAATTTAAACCATATTTAATGAAAACACTAAAAAAAATACTACCAATTACTTTATTAATTATATCCATTATATTTATCGGCTCAAGCTGTAACGGAGATGATGGTCCAAAAAAAGACAAATGCGATTTTGCGATTTCGTATACCATAGATGGTGTAGAAGTTACGCATACAGAAAGTGTCGTTACTTCTGAAATCTGGCCTGGAGATAATTATCCTATAAACCGAAAAGTTTACGATATCTGGACGGATGAAACGCCAATGTTTAATTTTCATACCTCTGCCTCTGCCCAAGATGAAACTTCCGGACACGTAGGTAATTGGCAAAATGAAGTCGGAACAACTCTATTAAATAATGCTGTTGGACTAAAAAGTAACAATTTAACTTTTAAAATATTAAAAGAAGCTAATGATATAAATGATTTGGTGAAAATCAGCTTTTCGGGGACTACAACAGATGGAAAAGTAGTTGAAAATGGGTTAATTTGTACATATATTGATATAAAACATTAATAAATAAGGGTAACAAAATTAGTTTTAAGGGTATTTATAGAAAACAGTTAAAAAAACTTATAAATTATGAAAACTTTAAAACCAATTTTAATCGCTCTAACTATTCTTCTATTTTTGGGCTCTTGTGACAACAATGATGATACACAAAACACACCAAACGACGGATTTACCGTTAACAACACGTTTAACAGTACCGAAAACGCTTACATTGCAATAGACAATTTTGATAGAAACAATAATGGCAAACCCGATTATTACACTTTTTTCTTTACCGATGGCAGAATGACCGATACTTGGGGAGATCAAGGATTAGGTTATGCTCATAATTTCTCCACCAATATCACTAATTTGGTAAAATTACAAGTTTTTGAAGGTACAAGCAATCCTAATTTAACCAATACAATCACTTCCGGAGAAACATACACCGCTTCAACTACTTTAACAATCAGTCTTAATGGTTTTGGTGTAACCAATTCCGGTTTTGCAAAAGACTCATTTATCGCTTATAACTTACAAGCAGGAAGTCCTATTTTTGGTAATGAAAACGGATTTGACTTTACAAGTAATCCGTCTGAATTAATTGGTATTTGGCAATATCCCGACACTGCAATGCCACCAACAATTACCGTTAATGCCATTAATATAGATACCAATACACCTGCAAATAGTACCATAGATGTAGATTATATATTTACAGACATTAACGGCATACAAATAACCGGACATTACGAAGGTACTTTAGGAATCATTTTAGACTAAAATTAATATCTTAAATTTTCAATTATGAAAAATCTATATCTTTCAATAATGCTATTCTTTAGTTTTTTTAGCTATTCACAAAATTACGTAGGTCTATATGTAAATAATTTTAAAGATATTATAGGAAATCAGGTAGCTGAGACCGAATTATTAAGTTATGCCCAATCAAACGGATTTAACTACTTAATTCTATACAATTTAACTTATATACATAACAATATCTTTAATATTGATAATATTAACACATCACAACCATTAGCAAATTTTATATCTAACGCAAAAACTAATTACGGAATTTTACAAGTAGCCGCTGTAGGAGAAAAAAATAGTTCTTTTGATAAAATTAAAGTTTATAATGGCTTTTATCCTTCAAATCCTGAAAAACGTTTTGATGTTTTTAATTTAGAATTTGAATATTGGAGTGACTACAAAACACAACCAGGAGGATATTATTGTACAACATACCTACAACCGAATGGATTTACTTGCAGTAGAACAGGAGCTTTTAATTTTTATAATACTCAACTTATGATGATGTATTCTTACGGATTAGAAAATAACATTATAGCGGAAACTTATATAGGATACGTAGATCAAAATGAAGCCGACCAAATTGCTCAAAACACACATCGAATACTTATACACTATTACAGACAAAGTGATGTGTATAACAACGGAGATAGTATATATCAATATCCAAGTTCACAGCCTGACAGAGTAAATATGCTGGCTTTAAGTAATACTGTTACCATAATGCCTATATTTAGTGCCAGACCAAATCATATGTATAATTGGTTACTAGAACCTAATCCATTAACGCAACCATATGACACTTGGCAAAACGGACAAAATGGTTTTAACAATCAAACAGGAACTTGGGCAAATAATGTATCTCTTGATGGTTATGTATGGTACAGATATAGTGATTTATTACAAGTTTCACAAACATTAAATATGGAAAATTTTACAACAGTAGAAGAACCTTTTATTTATCTTAATGGAAAAACAAAAAAGCTAATATTTCGCAACATTTCTGAGAACGCCCATTTAGCTATTTTCAATTTATTAGGGCAAAAAGTAATAGGATTTAAAATTAAAAATAATCAAAACCTTTCGTCCTTTAAAAAAGGTATCTATATAGTGAAAATAATACTTGAAAATAATAAAATTTACACTAAAAAAATTATTTTAAAATAAACTATCATCAATTAATCAAACAAAACTAGCGGTTAATAGAAAAAACAGTACCGTTAATCTAATATACATTGTTTAAACTAATTAACGGTACTATTTTTACAAAGTAAAATCATTTTTTACATATAAGGGAAATTACAACATTAACTAACCTCTACTATTTTTCAAAAAAATTAGTTAATAGGAGTATGCCGAAAATCCTTGTTAAAGAGTAGGCGAAAAAATAAAATTAAAATGAAAACAAAATTATTACTACTTACATTATTTATTAGTGCAGTTACCTTTGCACAGAATATTTATGTCCCGGACGACAATTTTGAAAACTATCTGGAAACCCACGATGCCAATGGCAACACGGTTTCCATAGGCGACCCGATGAGTATGGGTAACGGCTTGCCATATGATAATTATATTAGCGCAGATCATATCATAGGTGTAACCCATTTAAATATCAGTGGCTTGTCTATTGCCGATATGACCGGTATAGAGGGGTTTACGGATTTGACGAACCTAGACTGCCATCATAACCAGATTGAAAGTTTGGTGTTAAATTCCAACACGGCTTTGACAGTATTGGATTGCTCGAGCAATTTGTTAACCAATTTGGACATTAGTCAAAATATAAATATGACTAATCTCAATTGTAGTACCAATTCGCTACCGTCTTTAAATGTTAACAATAACCTTGCCTTGACAGAGCTGTATTGTGATCATAATGTATTGAACAGCTTGGAACTCAAGTATAATACCGGCTTGACGATAGTACAATGCAATGATAACGAATTAAGCCTATTAAATTTAAAAAACGGCAATAACCCGGCAATCACCGTTTTTGATGCAACGGGCAATTCCAACCTGACCTGTATAGAAGTAGATGACCAGGCTTATAGTACGGTTAACTGGACAAACATAGACCCGCAAACCGGTTTTAACAACGATTGTACCAATCCGGAGACTTACGTGCCTGATGACAATTTTGAAAATTACCTAGAAACCAACGGAATGGGTAATGGTATTGCCAATGATGATTATGTGACTACAGCTAATATTAATGCGGTTACTAATTTAGATGTAAATTTTAAAAACATTTCGGATTTAACAGGAATTGAAGATTTTACGGTTTTACAAACTTTATCTTGTAACAATAACCAACTAACCACTTTGGATATCAGTCAAAATACCGCTTTGACAAACCTATATTGTAATTACAATCAATTAACTTCTTTAGCCTTCAGTCAAAATACGGCTTTGCAAACTTTGCAATGCATCCATAATCAATTATCTGCTTTGGATGTAAGCCAAAATACAGCTTTGGAGACATTATATTGTAGTCACAATCAACTAACTTCTTTGAATTTTAGTCAAAATGTAGTCTTGGATTTTTTGGATTGCAGTTATAATCAATTGACTGTATTAAATGTTTCAAACAACTCTTCATTAACATATATAGAGTGTTATAGCAATCAATTAAATACGTTAGATGTTAGTAATAATATTGCTTTGGAGTATTTATATTGTTCTTTGAATAATCTAATCACTTTGGATGTTAGCCAAAATACTGCATTAAAGGTCTTGGATTGTAATACGAATCAATTAAATACTATAGATGTTACTCAAAATATTAATTTGATTGAACTAAGATGTGCAGCAAACCAATTAACTTCTTTGGATGTAAGTCAAAATACAAGTCTAACAACTTTAGAATCTCATCAAAACCAATTAACCTCTTTGAATATAACTCAAAATATAGCTTTACAAGTTTTAAGTATCTTTACCAATCAATTAACTTCCTTGGATATCAGCCAAAATACGGTTTTACAAACATTACATTGCTATAACAATCAATTAACTTCCTTGGATGTCAGTCAAAATACGGCATTACAAACATTAAGATGTTACGACAATCAATTAACTGCTTTGGATCTCAGTCAAAATATAGCTTTGCTATATTTATTGTGTTACAATAATCAACTAATATCATTGAATGTAAAAAATGGATATAATACCAATATGAACAGTATTCATTTTAATGCTAGTAGTAACCCCAACCTCACCTGTATCGAAGTAGATGACCCGGCTTGGAGCACGACAAACTGGGGACTGATAGACCCGCAAACAAGTTTTAACCACAATTGTACCAATCCGGAAACCTACGTTCCCGATGACAATTTTGAAAACTACTTAGAAACCCACGATGCCAATGGTAATACCGTAGCGGTAGGAGACCCTAACAGTATGGGTAATGGTATCGCTAATGATGATTATGTAACTATGGCTAATATTAGTGGGGTTACTAATTTAGATGTCAATAACCAAAATATTTCTGATTTAACCGGTATAGAAGATTTTACGGCTTTGCAAGTGTTATCTTGTGACGATAACCAATTAACCGCTTTAGATGTTAGTCAAAACACAGCTTTGCAGCAGTTAAACTGTGTCTATAACCAATTAACCACTTTGGATGTATCAGGAACAACAGCTTTGCAACAGTTAAATTGTCAAGTCAACCAATTAACCACATTGGATGTTAGTCAAAACACGGCTTTGCAAGTTTTACTTTGTACCAATAACCAATTAACCACTTTGAATGTATCAGGAGCAACAGCTTTGCAAGACTTAAATTGCTACAATAACCAATTAACCGCTTTGGATGTCAATCAAAATACGAATTTGTATTACTTAGATTGTTCTGGCAATCAATTAACCGCTTTGGATGTTAGTCAAAACACGGCTTTGCAAGAGTTATATTGCAACGATAACCAATTAACCGCATTGGATGTTAATCAAAACACAGCTTTGCAGTGGTTATATTGCAACGATAACCAAATAACCGCTTTGGATGTTAGTCAAAATACGGCTTTGCAAGGGTTAAATTGCTACAATAACCAATTAATCGCTTTGGATGTATTAGGAGCAACAGCTTTGCAAGAGTTACGTTGCCATTTTAACCAATTAACCGCTTTGGATGTCAGTCAAAACACAGCTTTGCAAGGGTTATCTTGTACCGGTAACCAATTAACCGTTTTGGATGTTAGTCAAAATATTAATTTAATAGAATTATTATGTTATGACAACCAATTAACCACTTTGGATGTTAGTCAAAACACAGCTTTGCAAGGGTTGTCTTGTTCCGGTAACCAATTAACCACATTAAATGTCAAGAATGGCAATAATACAAACTTTACTTATTTCGACGCCATAAACAACCCCAACCTTACCTGTATCGAAGTAGATGACCCCGCTTGGAGTACTACATACTGGGCGAATATAGACCCGCAAATGTATTTTAGTTTAAACTGCGGCAATGCGGAAACCTACGTGCCGGACGATAATTTTGAAAACTACCTAGAAACCCACGATGCTAACGGAAACACGGTAGCGGTAGGCAACCCTAACAGTATGGGTAATGGCGTTGCCAATGATGATTATGTTACTACGGCTAATATCAGTGGGGTTACTAATTTAGATATCAGTAACCAGTCTGTGTCTGATTTAACCGGATTACAAGATTTTGTTTCTCTTGAAATTTTTACAGCCAATTTCAACCCTATTGGTACAATAGACCTCTCGTCTAATACAACATTAACAGACTTCAATTGTTTTGATTGTCAATTAACTTCTGTAGATATTTCTCAAAATGTTAATCTCGAGAGATTGTATGTAGATAATAATCAATTAACCAGTCTGGATGTTACCAATAATTCTCTTTTGGTTGAACTGTATGTTAC
>JALSLI010000122.1 GCA_026988395.1 Flavobacteriaceae bacterium
AAAAGCACAAACTTTAAAGTTTGTGCTTTTTCCCTTTTAAAATAGTCAAATATTTTATTGCACATCTTCTACACGACCATTTAATTTTTGAACAGGTCTATAATTATCTTTTAATAAATTATGCAATTTATCTAATTGTTCCTTTGAAGCTGTTTTAGGTTCTTTTAGTAAAATCCATTCTACAATTTCAGTACAAGGAGGTGTAGTAAATGAGCCATTATAATGATAAAAATGTTTGGTATCTGCCAAAACATCTTTTAAATCAAAAGAAGTATTACTTTTAAATATTTCTCCTTCTTTTGCCGGTAATTTGTCTAAAAATTTACTAAAAAACGGAGATGCTTTTCCTTCTTTAAAAAACACAGCAATCACAGCGTAAGTGCCATCGTCTGCTTTACTAACAAAATGAATTTCTAGCGGAAAATGTTTGTGATTTAAGGAGTGTTCACTTAAACTATGCATATGGAATTGCTTTAACTCATATTTTTTACCATTAAACGTAAGATAATTTCCTTTATCAATTTTAAACTCAATTGTATGTCCGTTATTAATAATATCGGTTTTTGTATTACCAAAATTAACTTTTAAAACATTTGGTTGTTTTTTCGTTACAACAACAGCATCTTCAATATCTATTGGAGATTGTTTTTTTCCGGAACAAGCCTTATATTCTTCGCTAATATTAGACCAATGATTAGGATCATTTTCACCAACATATGACCAATGTTTTTTATGATGTTCTACCTGTTGTGATGTGGATGTTCTCTCTTTATGAGATGTTGATTTTTGAGATGTTTTACAAGAAACAAAGAAAGAGATAACCACAAATAAAATACTTAATTTAATTGTTTTCATTATAAATTGTTTTAAAAATAGACTCAAAATTAGTTCTTTTACAAGTTGTATATTGTAATTGTAGTTACATATAACTCCTATTTATTGTGTTAAAAAACAGCATTAAAAAAATAGCCGGAAATAATAATATTAATCGTAACAACTGTAAAGAAAACAGCAATTAATTTTAGACTCATTACTTTTTTAAGTAGCATTGCTTCCGGTAACGAAAGAGCAACCACACCCATCATAAAAGAAATTGCAGTGCCAAGTGGTATTCCTTTTTCTACTAAAACTTGCACAACCGGTAGAATACCACTTGCGTTAGAATACATTGGAACGGCTAGTATTGTCGCTATTGGTACGGCAAACGGATTGTCTTTATTCATATATTTTTCAAAAAAACCTTCCGGAATATAACCATGCATTAATCCGCCGATTGCAATTCCTACAATTACATAAGGGATAACTCCTTTTAATATGGTTTTGGTTTCTTGCCAAATAACAGGTAAACGATCCTTTAAGTTTTGCTTTTCTTGTTTAAATTTATCTTGTTCTTTTTGAGTATTTTCCAATAATTTTTTCACCCATGGAGTTAAGTATTTTTCAAGGTGTAATTTTTGTAAAATCATTCCGGAAACGGTTCCAAGCAAAATTCCGGTAATAACGTAAATAAGTGTTATTTTAATTCCAAACAAACCTAAAAATAAACCTATTGCCACTTCATTTACCAAAGGTGAAGTCACCAAAAATGCAAATGTAACGCCAAGCGGAATTCCTCCTTTAACAAAACCAATAAACAACGGAACCGAAGAACAGGAACAAAAAGGAGTAACCACACCAAAAAGACTTGCCATAAGGTATTCTAATCCGTATAATTTTTTTCTGGATAAATAATTACGGACTTTATCGATTGGAAAATAACTATTTACAATTCCCATTAAAAACACAATACCAATTAAGAGTAAGAGTATTTTTGTGGTATCGTAAATAAAAAAATTTAATGCTTGGGCTAAATGTGTTTCTTTACCCAAATGCAAAACATCATACGTAATAAAATCGGCTGTTTTTTGAATCCAATCAAACATAAGAAACAAATTTAGCAACAACCACCATTATCGGTATCCGAACCACAACAAGAACCGGAATTATCAGAAGGTTCACAACAAGATGCATCTTCTTTTAAAAGTGTTTTCATCTCATCAAAACTTGGTACTCGTCCTTTTATTACAACTTTTTCATCGATTACAACAGCAGGAGTACTCATTATATCATAAGCCATAATATCTTGAATATCTTCTACTTTTTCTACCTGAATATCTTTTAAACCTAACTCGTTTATAACAGTATTTACTACTGCTTCGGTTCGTTTACAGTTGGCACAACCGGTTCCTAAAATTTTTATTGTTTTCATTTTAATTCTATTTTGATTATTATACATCGTAAATATACGATAAACTTTAGTGTTAATAATTTATATTTTTTAAATTTGTACCGGTTTTTATTTATGGGAGTAAAATTTTATTCCGAAACAAAGCTGTTTCGTAAATTTTTAGGGATATACTATTTTATTCTTAAACGATATTAGGTTCTTTTTACCGGAAGATCTATATCTTATAATTCCCCGATTTTTATTTTTCAGAAGGACAAGTTAAACTTTTATGCAAAATATCATAAACCAATTGTTTTATTTTTTTATGATCTTCTATTTTTAAGTTTTTTGTTTCGATAAATTTATGAATTTTAACACGTAATTTTCCGGGTCCACCACTAAAAAAAGTATACGAAAAACGTTTTTTACAATCGTAAAAAGTAATCGGTACAATTGGAACTTTGTGTTCTATTGCCAAACGAAAAGCACCACTTTTAAATTCGGATAAAACTATTTTTTCATCAGGTACCATACCTTCCGGAAAAACACAAATACTAATACCGTTTTTTAGTCTTTTATTTGCTTCGTCAAAGGCTTTTTTTCTACTTCTTGGATTACTTCTATCTACTAAAATATTGGTTCTTTTGTAGAAAAATCCGAATATCGGAATTTTAGCCAATTCGGATTTACCTATAAAAACAAACGGATTTTTAGTAATTGCCAGCATCACCATAATATCAATCATAGAAGTGTGGTTTGGCGTAAAAATGTAACTCTTTTTAGGATTTATTTTTTGTTCTTCCTCTACCTCTAATCTAAAACCCATCACAAATAAAATGGTTTT
This sequence comes from Flavobacteriaceae bacterium, assembly GCA_026988395.1. Taxonomy (GTDB): domain Bacteria; phylum Bacteroidota; class Bacteroidia; order Flavobacteriales; family Flavobacteriaceae; genus S010-17. Next base: position 3,051 of record JALSLI010000122.1, read on the forward strand.
TGCCCAAATACGAGCAATCTTAAAAAAGTATGGATACCATTCTTCCTTTGAAATTACAATTAATAAAACCGGAATTACAGGGATAATAGTAAACAATACCCAACAGTAAAACCAAACTCGCCAAAAAAGAATAAATATATTTTTAAAAAATTTCATAAGTGCCAAAAATAAACAAAAAAACAGCAATCTCTTTTATCTATTTCTTATTTTTGTGCTTTAAAAAGAAAAAAATGCCAAGAATTTTAACAGGAATACAAAGTACAGGAACACCTCATTTAGGAAATATATTAGGAGCTATAATTCCTGCAATTAATATGAGCAAAGATCCAAATAACGAGTCTTTTTTATTTATTGCAGATATGCATTCGCTAACACAGATAAAAGATGCAAAAACTTTACGTGAAAACAGATATAGCACAGCTGCAACTTGGCTTGCGTTTGGTTTAGATATTGATATTAGCGTTTTTTATAGACAAAGCGACGTACCACAAACAACAGAATTAACTTGGTATTTAAGTTGTTTTTATCCGTATCAACGCCTTACTCTTGCACACAGTTTTAAAGACAAACAAGACCGTTTGGAAGATGTAAATGTTGGTTTGTTTACATATCCTATGCTAATGGCTGCCGATATTTTGTTGTATGATGCAGAACAAGTTCCGGTTGGAAAAGACCAATTACAACATTTAGAAATGACACGTGATGTTGCCAATCGTTTTAACCATAAAATGGGAGAAACTTTTATTATTCCGGAAGCTAAAATACAAGAAAACACCATGTTAATTCCGGGAACAGACGGTGCCAAAATGAGTAAATCTAAAGGGAATATTATCAATATTTTTTTGGATGACAAAAAATTAAGAAAGCAAATTATGAAAATAAAAACGGATTCTACTTCATTAGAAGATCCTAAAAATCCGGATACCTGTAATTTATTTGCTTTATATAAATTAATTGCTTCACCTGAGCAAACAGAAGAAATGCGAAAAAAATACCTTGCCGGAAATTATGGTTATGGTCACGCCAAACAAGAATTTTACGAGCTGTTAATTAAAAAATTTGCAAAAGAACGCGAATTATATAACTACTATATGAATCATTTAGATGAAATAGATGCATTACTCAAAAAAGGAGCTGAAAAAGCTAAAATTATTGCTGATAATGTACTAAAAAGAGTACGTAATAAAGTTGGGTATTAATTATTAACCGCAAAAATTCATGAAATTAGCTTTGTTTAACTGTAAAATTTTAGAATTCGAAGGAATACCTTATACTTTTACAAATATAATTTATCAATTTATTTAGGTATAATGCCGATACAACTTGAAAATAGCTCAATGTGATTGAGCTATATTGAAAGTGTAATCGGTATTAGTATTTCGAGGGTTCTGAAATGAAGCAGATGAATAAAGATAATTTCAAACTCCCTCAAGTTTGGGCTTTTGAAATTTATAAAATTCTTTACTTAGTTATTTGTTTTTCAGTAATGTATACAGTGAAAATAGAAATTGTGGTGAATTTTGCGGGTTAATCACCTTTAAAAAAGGAGTTTTGTTAATATAATTGGCAAAATTCTTCACTGCATTCAGGATGACAAAAGTCTTTACATAATATTTTGTCGTCCTATGTTTATAAATATAAAAAGTGTGTGATTAAATTTCTATAAATAGAACTCTTACTCCTTAACCAACAACCATGCATCTTTTAAAACATTTTTCTTTATGTTTTGTAATGCGTTGTTTGCTTGTTCTAAATCAGTAAAACCGGAAAATGCAACCTGTGTTAAATTAAATTTGTTTTTTCCAACGATTTCTGCTTGAAATCCTTTGGCTTTTAATTCGTTTACTTTTTTAAGTGCATTGTTTTCATCTCTAAATGCTCCGGCAATAACAAAATAATGCTTTGGTGTTGCTACGGAAGCTTCGATATTAATGGTTGGTAAAGGTGTATCGATAACAAATGTTGCTTGTTGGATTTTAGCTTCTGTATTCTTTTGTTGTTCCACACTATTTGCTAATTGTATCGCATTATTTTGTTTAACAGCATATTGCTTTGCTCCAAAACCGATAACCGTAGAGCCTAATAAAAATATCGCCGCATATTTTAAAATATTACTTCGGTTGGATTTCTTTTTGTCTAAAGTATAAACAGGTTTGCTATCTACTTTGTCAATAATTTGCAAACCTTCATTTTTAGCAACTAATTCTTGTTTTTGTTTTTCAATTTGATTAGCTACCACGGCATCCAAACCAAAAGAAGCGGTAAGGTAATTTGTTTTATTACTTGGTTCAAAATGTATGGTATCGTGTACCGAATATAAAGTTCCTATACCTTCTAACTCCAACTCTTCGGTTAGTAATTTATCAATCCAATTTTGGACTTCAAACTCGATGTAATTAACAGCGGTTTTATACGGCATTTTATCACAAGAAGCAATGTAATTTGCCAACAAACCATCATTATCTACCAATAGAGAATTAAAGGATATTTGCTTAAATGGCGGCGTAAATACGTTGTTTTTAACCTGAGCGGATTTTGCATTAGCAATAAATCCACCAAAGTTCGGTACGATTACACAATCGTATCGATATAATAAATCGGCAATGTAATTTTCTAACTTCATACAAAGCAAAAGTACATATTTTTTTAAAAACTAACTACGTTTTTTTAAAGGAATATGCACTACTTTTTTGGTTTCAAAAAAATCTTCTTCATAAAAATCAGATATCGAATAAATTGTGGCATTTGTAAAATTTTGTAATTCTTCGGTTAAATCGCCTCCTTTAAGATAAAGAATACCGTTTTTAATTTCATGTGTATGTTTTTTCTTTGTTTTTTTACGCACCCATTTTATAAAATCATCCATTTTAGTAACCGCACGACTTACAATAAAATCAAATTCGCCTTTTACATTCTCGGCTCTTATCTGTTCTGCTTTTACGTTTTTTAAGTCTAATGTATTGACAACTTCTTGCACTACTTTAATCTTTTTTGCAATAGAATCTACTAAATAAAAATTCGTTTCAGGAAATAAAATAGCAAGCGGAATACCCGGAAATCCACCACCGGTTCCTACATCTAAAACGTTTGCTTTTGGTTTAAATTTTACCACTTTTGCAATAGCAAGCGAATGTAAAACGTGTTTTAAATAAAGGGAATCCATATCTTTTCTGGAAATCACATTAATTTTAGCATTCCAATCTTGATATAAAGCTTCCAGTTTTTTAAACTGCTGTTTCTGTTTTTCGGATAAATCCGGAAAATATTTTAATATTTCTTCCATAATTACGGCAAAAATAACGCTAAATGATAAAAATATGCCAAAAATTGACAATTATTAGTTTTTTAAAATAAAAATGATGTACTTTCGTTAACTAGTAACATCAAATTTGGGTTACATAACCCGAATTGAAACTAATTATTTTATATGAGTACCAATCAAAATATTCGCTTTTCAAGAGTGGATAAAACAAAGTTTTTCAGAACTTTAAACCGAAAAATCAACAACTATTTTAAAGAAAACAACCTTAAAAAAACCGGAAACGCAAAACTGTATATCAAAGCAGTTGTTATGTTCTCCTTGCTTTTTGTTCCGTTAATTATTATTTTTACTTTACATCCTCCTCTTTGGGCACAAGCCTTGTTAATGATGGTTGTAGGTATAGGAATGGCCGGTGTAGGTATGAACGTAATGCACGATGCCAATCACGAAGTTTTTTCCAGTAAAAAATGGGTAAATAAATTAATGGGGAGCTCTATTTATATCCTTGCCGGAAATGATTTTAATTGGAAAGTACAACACAATGTTTTACATCATACTTATACCAATATTGTTGGTCATGATGAAGATATTGATGCAGGAAGAATCATCCGTTTTTCCAAACATTCTAAATGGATGAAAATACACAAATACCAAAAATATTACGCTTTCTTTTTATACGGATTGCTTACCGTAAATTGGGCAATTACTACCGATTTTAAACAAACTTATAACTACTTAAAACGTAATTTATCTTATGGTAAAATGCCAAAACCTGCGACACAATGGACTAAATTAATCATCGGTAAAATTCTATATTATTCCTTTTGGATTGTATTGCCTTTGGCTTTAGGATACACTTGGTGGCAAGTTTTAATTGGTTTTCTAATTATGCATTACACAGCCGGAATTATTTTAAGTATCGTTTTTCAATTAGCACATGTAATGCCAAATACAGATATGCCGTTGCCGAATGAAAATGGTGAAATTAAAAATACTTGGGCAATTCATCAATTACATACTACTTCTAATTTTGCTCCGAATAACAAAATTGTTGAATTTTATACCGGCGGATTAAACCACCAAGTAGAACACCATTTATTTACACAAATAAGTCATATTCACTATAAAAAAATAGCTAAATTTGTTAAAGAAACTGCAAAAGAATACAAATTACCTTATCATGAATATAATACGATGTGGGAAGCTGTAAAAGAACATTACAGACAATTAAAAGTATTGGGACAAAAACCGCAAACAGCTTAATTTTTTTAAAAAAATAATCTAATAAAACCAACGAAAATATTGTTGGTTTTATTATTTCTTTTCATACATTAGCAGTCTAAAACGCATCCTTAAATGAAAAATTTATTATCCAACAGAATTAATCGCTTACCGGTATCACAAACCTTGGCTATGGCGGCAAAAGCAAGAGAACTTAAAGCAGCAGGAAAAGACATCATTAGTCTCAGTTTAGGAGAACCGGATTTTAACACGCCTGATTTTATTAAAGAAGCTGCAATAAAAGCGATAAAGGATAATTATAATTCTTACACTCCGGTAAACGGTTATTTAGATTTACGAGAAGCTATTTGTTATAAATTTAAACGAGATAATCAATTAGAATACCATCCAAACCAAATTGTGGTTTCCACCGGAGCAAAACAATCTTTGGCAAATGTTGCTATGGTACTTTTAAATCCCGGAGACGAAGTTCTTTTACCTGCTCCTTTTTGGGTAAGTTACGAAGCAATGGTTAATTTAGCCGAAGCGGTTCCGGTAACCATACCTACCTCCATAAAAACAGATTTTAAAATTACACCCAAGCAATTAGAGGATGCTATTACTCCTAAAACAAAACTAATCTTTTTTAACTCACCCAATAATCCAAGTGGTTCGGTTTATACCGAGGAAGAATACCGTGCATTAGCGAAAGTTTTAGAAAAATACCCAAATATTTTTGTGATTTCCGATGAAATCTACGAACATATTCTCTATAAAGGAACTAATTTTAGTTTTGCACGTATTAAAAGTATGTACAACAGAACCATTACCGTAAACGGAGTTAGTAAGTCTTTTGCAATGACCGGTTGGCGAATAGGTTATATCGGTGCGCCGAAATGGATTGCAAAAGCATGTACTAAGTTTCAAGGACAGATTACCTCAGGAGCAAATTGTATTGCACAAAGAGCGACCATAGCTGCGGTAAAATCTCCGGTTTCTAAAATTAAATTTATGGTTGATGAATTTAAAATACGAAGGGATTTAGTGCTTAATTTACTTTCGGAAATTGACGGTTTTAAATTTAATATTCCGGATGGTGCTTTTTATGTTTTTCCGGATATTTCTTATTATTTTGGAAAAACCATCAAAGAAGTAAAAATTAATAATGCAACCGATTTTTCGTTATTTTTATTAGAACATGCCAATGTTGCAACCGTAACAGGCGACGCTTTTGGGCAACCAAATTGTATAAGATTATCTTACGCTACATCACAAGATTTATTAAAAGAAGCCATTAAAAGAATCAAAGACGTTTTGTCTTAATTTTCTTTAGCATTTAATAATGTAGTTACTAACCTTAACTCAAAATATGAATAGTCATCGTTTAATTTAGTTTTTAAATCACTTAGACTTTCAAAAGAAATTTTACGTACCTTTTTTTGTAAAGTTTCGTATTTATCGACATCCATTAAATCGGAAACAGAGACTTGTTTTGTTGGTATGAAATATAATAAATGGTTTTGAATGGTATTGGTGGTTAATTCTCTTTCTTTTGCAATTTCAGCAATACTTTTTCCTTCTTTAAATAAGTTTAAAGAAAGTTCTTTAGTGTTTGTTTTGGCTTGTTTTTTTGGTTTTTCTGCAACCTCATCAAAATCAATTTTAAAATTAGTGTTAATCTTGTTTTCTTTTCTATAATGATTTATAGCCTCCAAGATTTCTTCGCCGTATTTAGCAGTACGCACTTTACCAAATCCGCTTATTTGTTGTAATTCTTTTTTATTGGTTGGTAGGTATTTACACAATTCAAAAAGAGAGCTTTGTTTAAAAATCGCAAAAGCGGGAACATCTTCTTGATCGGCCAAAACCATACGTAATTCACGTAATTCTTCAAACAAAACAGGATGTTCGGTACTAATTACTTCTTTACGTTTTTTCTTGGTTTTTTTCTTTATCTCAATAACCGATTTCGCTCTAATGTCTAAAAATTTTGTTAGACTAAAACCTTCTTTTAAACCATTTAAAAGAGTTATTTTTGTCACTGTAAGCTCTTCTAAAATTTCTAATTGTTTGCTTAAATCTTTATCAATTTGCTGATTATCGGTTACATACGATAAACTATATAACGGAGTTTTAATATTTATTGCTGTTTGTTCTAAAAAATAATGAATTCCCTTTGTAATTCTTTCTTTAATAGTAGCTTCTTTGGTAATATCTGTAATCGATTCGCTTAATAGAATAATCTGTTTTTTGAAAGTATTACTCACTTTTAAAAACGATGCAACGGTATCTTTAATTTGTTGTGCCGGAGTGATTACATTTCCGGTAATAACCGAAGAGTTTTTATAATAAATATCCAAAAGTCTGTTTGCAGGATACAAAAACGGATAATAATTAAAAAGCTCTACGATACAATTTAATTGATATTCTTTTTCGGCTTCTTTTAATATTTTTTCATTTGGCTTTTCTTTTTCAATCGTATCGGTAAACAAAGTAACTTTATTGTCATTGATAATACTTCTACTTGAAATAGGTGTTTTTAAAATAATGCCTTCCAGGGTTTTACACCTACTTAAAGCAACATAGGTTTGTCCGTGAGCAAAAGAAGCTTCTGCATCGATTATGGCTTTTTCAAAAGTTAAACCTTGACTTTTATGAATGGTAATTGCCCAAGCCAAACGCAACGGAATTTGTGTAAAAGAACCTTCGGTTTTTTCGGAGATGGCTTTGGTTTCTTCATCTATGGTGTACGAAACGTTTTCCCATGTTTCAGGTTTTACTTCAATTTCAAAATCATCTTCTTTACATTTTACAAAAATCGTATCTTTTGTAATGTGTGTAATCGTACCTATTTTACCGTTATAATATTGTTTTTCAAAAGAGCTGTCGTTTTTTATAAACATTACTTGTGCTCCTTTTTTTAAGGTAAGTTTTTTGTCGGTTGGATAGGCGTATTCGTTAAATTTACCGATTACTTTTGCCGAAAAATTATGTGCTTTTGTCGTTAATTTATCTAATTCGTTTTGGTTTATCGTATTTGCACGATTATTATGTGTGGTAAGTGTAATATAACCATCATCTTTATTAGGATTAAAATTTGGCTGGTATCGTTCATTTAAAATTTTAATCGATTTTTCAGAAAGTTTATCGTTTCTTATTTCATTTAAAATGGTAATGAATCTTTCGTCATCTTGACGGTAAATCTTTTTTAATTCGATTTTTACGGCGTTGCTTTGTTTAAAGGAATTACTACTAAAAAAATATGCGTTTTCATAATGATTTTTAAGCAACTGCCATTCGTTTGGTTTTATAATTGGTGCTAATTGTTGCAAATCGCCAATCATTAATACTTGCACACCGCCAAACACTTTATTTCTATCGCGATAGCGACGTAAAACTTGGTCGATACCATCTAATAAATCGGCTCTTACCATAGAAATTTCGTCGATAACCAATAAATCCATTGAACGGATAATATTTATTTTGGTTTTACTAAATTTATGTTTAAATCCGGTTCTGCGTTGCATTTCACCGGGAATTATCGGGCCAAAAGGCATCTGAAAAAACGAATGAATCGTTACTCCTTTTGCATTAATAGCGGCAACACCTGTTGGAGCAACCACAACCAAACGTTTATTGGATTCGGTTTTAATTTTATGTAAAAAAGTAGTTTTTCCGGTACCTGCTTTTCCGGTAAGGAAAATACTTTTACCTGTTTTTTCTACAAAATTCCACGCTAAATCCAATTCGGGATTCTTCATTTTTAGCAATTTGTTGTTTTAATAAAAACAAAGGTACGGATTCTATTTTGTTTTTATTTTTTTATTATATAAATTACTGTTTTTTAATAATTTATCTCCTCAAACTTTTTTACCACATCGCTATGGCTTACGGGTTTGTCTTTAAAATAATCCAATAAAATAGCGGTTTGTTCTTTGGTTGCGTTTAATTGCTTAATAATATTATTTAGGTGCATTTTCATATGGCCGCTTTGTATTCCCGTTGTTGTTAATGCACGTAAAGCGGCAAAATTTTGTGCCAATCCAACACAAGCAACTACCTGCATTAATTCTTCTGCCGAAGGATTTCCTAAAATTTCCAAACTTAATTTTGCTAATGGATGGATTTTAGTCATTCCGCCAACAGTGCCAAGAGCTAGCGGAATTTCCAACCAGAAGGAAAATATGCCATTTTCGATCTTTCCTCCCGAAAGGCTTTTGTATTTTCCGGTTCTTGCCGCATAGGCGTGAACACCTGCTTCAACGGCTCTAAAATCATTTCCGGTTGCTAAAACTACCGCATCGATACCGTTCATTATTCCTTTGTTGTGTGTTACGGCTCTATGAACCTCCGCATTAGCGATATTTAGTGCTTGGATAAATTTTTCGGCATAATGTTGTGCATCTTTTTCATATAATTCTTCTACTTTGCAACTGACTTCTGCTCGCACACGACAATCCGGCACATAATTAGATAAAATACTCATTACAATTTGGATATCATCGTTTTTAAATGCTTTTGCCATTGCTTCTAAAACGGAATTGATAAAATTAGCTCCCATGCTGTCTTTTGTATCAAACGTAACGTGTAATTGGTAGTAATTATCTAATTCATTGGTTTTATCACGTAATTCGATATCTACGATTCCTCCTCCACGTTTACGCATATTTTTGGTAATCGAATCGGTTGCTTTATACAAATCATTTTTCTTTTTATTAAAATATTCTTTTAACGAATTAAAATCTCCTTTATACATAAAATGTACTTGTCCGATTTTTGTGGTACCTAAAACAGTCGCTTTAAAACCACCTTTATCACTCCAAAATTTGGCAACCAGAGCGGCGGCGGCAACTACCGAAGATTCTTCGATAACCATTGGTACGGTATAATTTTTTTCGTTTATCGTAAAATTCGGTGCAACGGCATATGGCATATAAAAATTAGAAATGGTATTTTCTATAAAATCATCGTGTAGCTCCTGTAATTTTTTATCTTGGTTCCAATAACTTTCTAATATTTTTTTCCCTTCTTCTTTATCATGGAAATAATTATCGGCAAGCCATTGAATTTTTTCTTGTTTTGGTAATTTGGAAAAACCTTGTATCTTCTTAAACATCTGCTGTTTTATTTATATTTATTGCTTGGCAATTTTAATAAAAATCTTTGTTATGGAAGGGTTATATTATGAAAAAAACAAAATTTATAGGTCATATTTGTTTAAAATTTAGTAAAATTGGACTTTAATTTATAAATGATGCAAAAGTTTTTAGTAATTATTCTTTCGTCACTATTTATTTTTAGCTGTACTGCTCAAAAAAATACGACAAAAACAAATCCTAACTCTTCAATTTCCACTACTTTAAATCCGGATTCTAAAAAAATCACCTTAGAGGATATTTGGCAAAAAGGTACTTTTAGAGGTAAATACCTTGGTGGATTTCAATCGATGAAAAATGGTGATTATTACGTAGTCATTAACAATCGCGGTACACAATTAGATAAATATAGCTACAAAACATTAAATAAAATTACCACTTTAATCGATGCAAATGACCTTAACGGAATTGCTAACCTCTACGATTACAATTTTAGTGATGATGAAACCAAAGTTTTAATTGGTACACAACAAAAACAAATTTATCGTTATTCGCAAACCGCTGTTTATTATGTGTACGATTTAAAAACCAAAAATTTGTCGCTTTTAACCGATAAAAGAATTCAAGAACCTACTTTTTCGCCTGACGGAAAAAAGGTTGCTTATATGTTTGCTAATAACTTATACATCAAAAATTTAGAAAATAATAAAATTACGCAAATTACATTTGACGGAAAGAAAAATAAAATCATTAACGGTATTTCCGATTGGGTTTACGAGGAAGAATTTGGTTTTGTTCGTGCTTTTCAATGGAATAAAAAATCGGATAAACTGGCGTATATTAAATTTGATGAAAGTGAAGTGCCGGAATTTTCTATGACCGTTTTCGGAAAAAACCTCTATCCGAAAATAAATACCTTTAAATACCCGAAAGCAGGCGAAAAAAACGCCAAAGTTTCTTTACATTTATACAACTTAAACAACCAACAAAACTTAACCGTTAATCTTGCCAAAGATGCACAATACTATTTGCCTAGAATAAAATGGACAAATCAAGATGTGCTTTCGGTAATTACTTTAAACAGACATCAAAACAACCTTAATCTAATTTTTGTAGATGCCGAAACGCTACAACACAAAATTATTTTAAACGAAACCGATAATGCATATATCGATATTACCGACAATCTAACCTTTTTAAAAGATGATTCTTTTATTTGGACAAGCGAACAAGACGGTTGGAATCATATTTATCACTATTCGGCAAGCGGAAAGCTGATAAATCAAGTAACCAAAGGAAAATGGGAAGTAACAGCATATTACGGTTATGATGCAAAAACCAATCGTGTTTTTTACCAATCTACACAAGATGGATCCATTAACCGAAGTGTGTATTCTATCAATTTAGACGGCAGTAATCCAAAAAAATTAAATAGTAAAATAGGAACAAATTCCGCTGCTTTTAGTCCGAGTTACACCTATTACATTAACACCTTTTCCAATGCAGAAACACCAACGATATACACATTAAATGACGGTAAAACCGGAAAAGAAATCAAAGAAATAATCAATAATTCCTCTGTTTTAGATAAACTAAAAGAATACAACATAGGTAAAAAAGAATTTAGCACCATCACTACAAAAGACGGCACTTTTAATATGTGGATGATTAAACCCACAGATTTTGATCCTACTAAAAAATATCCTTTATTTATGTTTCAATATTCCGGTCCCGGAAGTCAGCAAGTAGCTAATCGCTGGTATTACTCCAACGATTGGTGGTATTTTATGCTGGCACAGCAAGGTTATGTTATAGCATGTATAGACGGAAGAGGAACCGGTTTTAAAGGAGCAGCTTTTAAAAAAGTAACCTACAAACAATTAGGAAAATACGAAATCATTGACCAAATAGAATCTGCAAAAGAACTTGCTAAAAAACCTTTTATTGATGAAAATAGAATCGGAATTTGGGGTTGGTCTTTTGGAGGATATATGTCATCTTTGGCAATTACCAAAGGAGCAAATACGTTTAAAATGGCAATTGCCGTTGCTCCGGTAACATCATGGCGTTTTTACGATACCATTTATACCGAAAGATATTTACAAACACCACAAGAAAATCCGAGTGGTTATGATGATAATTCGCCTATAAATTTTACAGATAAAATAAAAGGAAAATATTTATTAGTTCATGGTACAGGAGATGATAATGTACACATTCAAAATAGCATGCGAATGATAGATGCAATGGTAGAAAGCAACAAACAATTTGATTTATTACTATATCCCGATCGTACACATAGTATTTACAGTACACGAAATGATCGATTACATCTATATACCAAAATGACCGATTTTATTCATAAAAATCTGTAAACCAAAAAATAACAATTAATCACAAAAGCAAAAACCTTATAACAAGTTTATGATAATTTTTGAATTGAATAATTAAATTAAGATATTGCAAGCGATTTAAACCATAAAAGAAATAATTTATGAATACAACAACTTTAAAACCACATCAAAAAGAACTATTTGGACATCCAATAGGTTTGTACGTATTGTTTTTTACTGAAATGTGGGAACGCTTTTCGTATTATGGAATGCGGGCAATTTTAGTAATTTATATGATTGCTAAAGCTACCAGTGAAAACGGCCCCGGTCTTGGATGGACAAAAGTAGAAGCATTAAAACTTTATGGATGGTATGTAATGTTAGTTTATGTAGTTTCTATTCCGGGAGGAATTATTGCCGATCGATATTTAGGACAAAAAAAAGCTGTAATGCTAGGTGCTAGTATTTTAGTATTAGGACATAGTATCTTAGCTATTGATGCCGAATGGGCATTTTTTACAGGATTAGGCTTAATTATTTTAGGTGTTGGTTTTTTAAAGCCTAATATTTCTACCATGGTTGGAGGATTATATAAAAAAGGAGATATCCGTAGAGATAAAGGATTTTCCATTTTTTATATTGGTATTAACCTTGGCTCTTTACTTGCCACATCATTAATAGGCTTGGTAGTTGCTAAATGGGGTTGGCATGCAGGTTTTGGTATGGCAGGGATTGCTATGCTTTTTGGATTAATGGTTTATATTTGGGGACAAAAATACATTGCACATGTAGGTAATAAACCAACGGAAGCACAAAAAAAAGACGATATTTCTTTTAAACAATTATTTGTTGATTTGATAAACTCACCTTTACAATTTACGATTTTTTTAATTTTAGCAGCTCTTTCTATTTATGCAGGTTATACTTTTGAAGGAATTGATCATTGGGCATACGGTCTTTTATTTCTGTTTCTATCAATAGTTACCGGAATGCTAATGATGATTTATAAAAACTTAGAATCACAAGTAGAAAAGGATCGATTTTTAGTTTTATTACTTTCTTTTTTAATTGTTATCGTATTTTGGGGAGCCTTTGAACAAGCCGGAGGTTTAATGTCTATTTATACTGAAGAAAAAACCAATCGTTTCTTGTTTGGATATGAAATTCCAACGCCAATGTTTCAAGGGTTAAACGCAGGGTTTATACTGCTTTTGGCAGTGCCAATAGCAAACTGGTGGGCAAAACGTAAATTAAAAGGAAAAGAAGCTTCTTCATTATTTAAAATGGCTGTTGGAACTATAATTATGGGATTAGGATTTGTTTTTATGGTGTTTGCTGTTAGAGATTATGAAACTTATGGAAAATCTGCAATGATCTGGCTGGTTTTAGCATATCTATTTCACACAATAGGTGAATTATCATCATCGCCTGTTTCTTTATCCTTTATTACAAAATTAGCTCCTGTAAAATATGCTTCATTAATGATGGGAGTTTATTTTGCCGCAACAGGTTTAGGAGGAAAAGTAGCCGGAATTTTAGGTGAAAAATCAGCTAAATATGGTGATTATACTATTTTTGCCGGTATTACCATTTTTACCGTTGCTTTTGGTTTATTGGTAATTGCATTTTTAAAACCTCTAAAACGCTTAACGCACGGAGCTGAAGATGATGAACACGAATTAGATGAAACTGAGTTATTAGAAGATAATGAAGGTTTTGAAATCGAAAAATTTGAAGAATAAATAGTAAACTTAGATAAATAAATTATGGATACAACAAAAGATGATTTTTTTAAAAACAGTGTATTAGGACATCCTGCCGGATTGTTCGTGCTGTTTTTTACCGAAATGTGGGAGCGTTTTTCGTATTACGGAATGCGTGTTTTATTGGTATTATTTTTAACTTCTGCCTCAACCGGTTTTAATCCCGGATGGGCTTGGGATAGAAAAGCGGCTTTAGCCCTTTTTGGTACTTATGCCAGTTTGGTTTATATCACTCCTATTCTTGGTGGATGGCTTGCAGATAACAAAATTGGTTATAAAATGGCTGTTGTTTATGGTGCTGTTATTATGACCTTAGGACATCTGTTTATGGCTTTTGAAACCGAAAATTTTCTATATTTGGGTTTGCTTTTCCTTATTTTAGGAAACGGTCTTTTTAAACCAAATATGACATCCATTATCTCACATATGTATAAAGAACATCCCGAAAAGAAAGATGGTGCTTTTACCTTATTTTATATGGGTGTAAACGCAGGTGCTTTTTTAGGTATTTTATTATGTGGTACAATTGGTGAGAAATATAGTTGGTCTTACGGTTTTGGTCTTGCCGGAGTTTTTATGTTTTTAGGGATGTTACAATTCTATTTTGCTCAACCTTTATTTGGACATATAGGCGATAAACCAAAAGAAGCTGAATTAGGTGAAACTAAATCTACCGAAATTTTAGAAGAAGGTGAAACCGGATTAAATCATTTTACACTAGTAGATAAAATATTAATGGTAGTAAGTGCCGTATTAGGAATTTTATATTTAATAAACGATCCTTTATACGAAATTTCTAAAATGAAAGGATATGAAAACCCTATAAACTTATTTCCTTTTAATGTTGGTGATTTAAGTGGACAAAACTTTGCAATTATCGTTGCTTTAATTTCCTTTTTAATATTAATAACCGGCAGAATTATACGTTATTCTACCGTTGTTCGTGATAGAATGATTGCCGTTGCTATATTTGCTTTATTTACCGTGTTTTTCTGGGCTTCTTTTGAACAAGCCGCAGGATCGATGAATATTTTTGCGAAAGATTATACCGGTAGAATGCTGGATGGCGGTTTTGCTCTGAGCTTTAAAATAATTAATACGTTAATTTATATTATTCCTTTAGCAATTATCTCTTGGGTATTAATCAAATTAATAATGGTTTCTTATGAACAAATACCTATCTCTAACACAATTTTAGGTACTAGTTTTGTTATTATTTGGGGAATTGTATTGTACCTTCTTTATAAGGAATTTTTAGAAGATAAAACCGAAATCCCTGCATCGTGGTTTAATATATTAAACTCACTTTATATCATCGCTTTTGCACCATTGTTTACCAAATGGTGGGAAAGTAAATACAATCCAAGCGCAGCTGTTAAGTACGGTTTAGGATTAATCTTATTAGGTGTTGGTTTTGGTGTATTGGCTTTAGGATCTACAACTATTCCGCAAGGAGCAATGACCGCAACAGTTAGTATTATGTGGTTGGTTTTTGCTTATTTATTCCATACTTTAGGAGAATTATGTTTATCTCCTGTAGGACTTTCATACGTAAGTAAATTAGTTCCGGGAAGAATGATTGCTATGATGTTTGGAGTTTGGTATATTGCCGTAGCAATTGGTAATAAATTAGCAGGAAAAATGGGTGGAATGATCGATGAAATCACCAAAGAATATTCAATGACTACCTTCTTTTTAATCTTTACACTTATTCCTATTGGATTAGGTTTATTAGCAATGTTATTAAATCCGTTATTAAAAAAATTAATGCACGGTGTGCGATAAATTTAAAAAAATATAACACTCTTAAAAGCAGTATTAAAGGATATTTAATACTGCTTTTTTGTTCTCGAAAAATATTTGTAATTTCGGCACGTAAATTGCTTCTTACCTAAAAGAACAAAAAACAGCATATAAAATGAAAAAAATAATTATTGCATTTGTATTACTATTATCCATTACTACATTTGCACAAGAAACCGAATGGTTAACAGATTATAATAAAGCAGCAAAATTATCCATTAAAAAAAACAAACCAATTTTAGCAAACTTTACCGGTAGCGATTGGTGTGGTTGGTGTAAAGTGTTAAAAAAAGAAGTTTTTAATACCCCTGAGTTTGCTAAATGGGCAAAAAAGAATGTTATTTTATTAGAAGTAGATTTCCCTAGAAAAACCAAATTATCCCCTGAATTACAAAAACAAAATTACGCCTTACAACGTGCCTTTGGAGTAAGAGGTTACCCCACAATTTGGCTTTTTGAACCCGGAAAAGGAGATAATCCAAAACAAGATATTAAACCACTTGGCAAAACCGGTTACATACGTGGCGGTTTTCAAAAATGGGTAGCTACTCTTAATAAATATTTGTAATATATTTTTTTTAAACAATAAAGTGTTGGTATTGCTAAAAGCAACACCAACACTTCTTGTTTACAGTTAAACCAAAATTATACAAAAAAATAATGTACATTTGTTTTCATTGATTTTTATCTGTTTATGAAAAAAATACTCGTTACCGGAGGATTAGGATTTATTGGTTCGCATACCGTTGTTGAATTACAAAACAAAGGCTTTAATGTAGTGATTATTGATGATTTATCAAATTCCGATATTTCTGTTTTAAACGGAATTACCAAAATTACCGGTAAAAAACCGGAATTTCATCAAATTGATTTAAAAAACAAAGATGCTGTTCAATCTTTTTTTAAAGATCAAAAAATCGATGGTGTTATCCATTTTGCCGCTTCAAAAGCTGTTGGTGAAAGCGTAAAACAACCGCTTAAATATTACGAAAACAACATCGTTACCCTTATTTATTTGCTTCAAGAAATGGAAAAAAATAAGGTAACTAATTTTATTTTCAGCTCCTCTTGTACAGTTTACGGTCAAGCCGAAGAGTTGCCAATTACAGAAAATGCACCTATACAACCGGCAGAATCTCCTTACGGAAATACCAAACAAATTGGTGAAGAAATTATTACCGATCAAACCAAAGTAAGTAATTTAAACGCCATTGCTTTGCGCTATTTTAATCCGATAGGAGCACATCCAACAGCTTTAATTGGTGAGTTGCCTCTTGGTGTGCCACAAAATTTAATTCCGTTTGTAACCCAAACCGCAGCAGGAATTAGAAAAGAATTAACTGTTTTTGGTAATGATTATAATACACACGATGGCACGGCCGTACGAGATTACATTCACGTAGTAGATTTGGCAAAAGCACATATTGTTGCCATGGAAAGACTACTCTTTCACAAAAATAAAAATAACATCGAATTTTTTAATATCGGTACCGGAAAAGGTTCATCCGTTTTAGATGTTATTCACGCATTTGAAAAAGCCAATAATTTAAAACTAAATTATAAATTTGATAAACGTCGTACAGGTGATATCACCGCAGCATATGCAGATACTACCTTGGCAAATAACGAATTAAACTGGAAAAGTGAATTTACATTAGAAGATGCCTTAAAAGATGCTTGGAAATGGCAACAAAAACAAACTCCTTAATTTTTTAAATTAAGTACCAAATAAAATTTATGATTAAACCAATTATTAACAGAATTAAACGCTTTTTTTTAAACCATAAAAAGAAAAGTGTCTTTATCCTAATTCTGTTAATTTGGTATTATTTTTCACTTCCTAAGCCTCTTTTTAACGAACCGACGAGTACCATAATAAAAAGTAAAGAAGGCAAATTATTAGGTGCAAAAATTGCCACAGACGGACAATGGCGTTTTCCGGAACGTAAAAATCTTCCGTTTAAATTTAAACAATGTATCGTTCAGTTTGAAGATGCTTATTTTTATAGACACTTCGGATTTAATCCGGTTTCCATAACAAAAGCTTTACTAAAAAATTTAAAAAGTAACGGTATTAAACGTGGCGGAAGTACTTTAACACAACAAGTCATCAGACTTTCAAGAAAAAACAAAAAAAGAACCTATTTAGAAAAACTAAAAGAGCTTATTCTCGCCACAAGATTAGAATTTAGATACTCTAAAAACAAAATTTTAAACCTATATGCATCTTACGCTCCTTTTGGCGGAAATGTTGTTGGAATAGATGCTGCGGCTTGGCGATATTTTGGTAGAAAACCCGAAAATTTGTCTTGGGCAGAATCTGCTACCTTAGCCGTTTTACCAAATGCTCCGAGTTTAATTTATCCAGGAAAAAATCAAGAAAAATTACGATTAAAACGGAATTGGTTGCTAAAAAAATTATGGCGTCAAAAAATTATCGATTCTACTACTTATTCGCTTTCTGTTTTAGAGGAATTGCCTCAAAAAGCATATAAAATTCCACATTTAGCTCCGCATTTATTACAAGAAATAAATAAAAAATACAGCGGAAAAAACATAAAAACTTCTGTTAATTATACCCTTCAAAAACAAGTAAACCAAATTGTAAAACAACATTATAACGAACTAAAACAAAATCAGATTTACAATATTGCTGTTTTAATTTTAGATGTAGAAACAAGAAAAATTTTGGCTTATGTAGGAAATTCGCCAACCGATAAAAATCATCAAAAAGATGTAAATATTATTACCAAACCACGTAGTACCGGAAGTATTTTAAAACCGTTTTTATACGCTGCAATGCTTGATCAAGGCGAATTGTTACCAAAAACTTTAATTGCCGATGTGCCAACACAAATTGCCAATTACAGACCAATAAATTTTAATAAAAAATACGATGGTGCCGTTTTTGCAGACGAAGCTTTATCGCGATCACTAAACGTTCCGGCAGTTAAAATGTTACAACAATTTGGAGTTGATCGATTTTACCATTATTTACAAAAATTAAATTTAAAAGACATAAAATTCAATGCCAATCATTACGGATTATCTTTAATATTAGGAGGAGCAGAATCCAATTTATGGGATATTTCCAAGGCTTTTGCTAATTTAAGCAGTACACTAAACCACTATGATGATTTACAAGGAAAATACTACAAAAACGAATTTGTAGAGCCAAGTTATCTGAATAATTATACTTTTAAATTAGGAAAAATAACACCTGAAAAAACACTTTACGATGCAGGATCTATTTTTTTAACTTATAAAGCTTTACGCGAAGTAAAACGACCGGAAGCAGACCAAAACTGGAGGTTTTATAAAAATGCCAAACAAATTGCATGGAAAACCGGAACCAGTTTCGGTTTTAGAGATGCCTGGGCGGTTGGAACAACCAAAAAATACGTAGTAGGTGTTTGGGTTGGAAATGCAGATGGAGAAGGAAGACCAGGATTGATAGGTGTACAAACCGCAGCTCCTATACTATTTGAGGTTTTTGAAAAATTACCGAAAACCAAAAATTTTACCACACCGTTTGACGAATTGATAAAAGTGCCTATTTGTAAAAAAAGCGGTTATCGAGCAAGTATTAATTGCGAGGAAATAGATACGCTATTTATACAACGAAGCGGATTAAAAACAAGGGCTTGCCCGTTTCATAAAATCATTCACTTAAACCAAGATGAAAGTTATCAAGTAAATGCCAGCTGTTATCCGTTAAGTAAAATGAAGCACAAAAAATGGTTTATTTTACCACCAACGCAAGCATATTATTACAAACAAAAAAATCCGGAATATACAAATGTACCGCCATTTGCTGAAAATTGTATTTCTGAAAATCAAAAAACAATGGCTTTTATTTATCCAAAACAAAAGCACACAACCTTGTTTTTACCAAAAAATTTTAACGGTAAAAAAAATGAACTTATTTTAAAAGTTGCCCTTAACCATCAAGAAAACACCCTTTTTTGGTATCTAAATGATGTTTTTTTAGGTACTACCAAAGACCTACACGAAATGGCAATATTACCCAAACCCGGAAACTATAAAATTACCGTTGTAGATAATTTTGGTAATGATATTGAAGCGTTTTTAAGGATTGAGGAGTAAATACAACTTTTGGTTTTACTAACTTATAAGATTTTTATATTTACAAGTACTATCTTTAACTTAACTCGAAAAATTCACCACAATTTCTATTTTTATTAAATAAAATCAGTCAATTAAATTATAAATTTTGTGGTTAATTATTTATTGACCTATGATTTATACATTTTTCTATTAGGTCACTCTTTGTTGTCCGTTCTATTGATTATATTGGCAAATAAAGACTTATTACCCAAGTTTAGCTTTGACTTTCCATACTGTTGTTATTATCTATTCTTTTTAAAATTAGCTGCTTGTTCAAAAATATCTTTATAAACTTCATCTCTTTCTACCGGTGGATAACCGTGTTCGTCCAACAACAAAATCAGTCCGACTTTTAAAGCTGATTTAATATCTTCTCGTTTACTCCAGTCAGGAAATTTTGCTTGTCCATCTACTAAGTCCTTTACAGCTTTTGCCAATTCAATGAGTTTGTCTTCCGGATATTTGAAGTCATATTTTACACACAGTTCTTTTAGAATATCGTAAAAGGCTTTTTCTTCAAAATCAATTCCCATTTCGTCTCCTGCGGAAAATTCTTTTTGTACCTCCCAAATCAAATTCGTTAAGTGTTCTGCCATTTCCTCATAAACTTCACTACGCAAAACATCATCTTCTTTTCTTTCGTTGTATTTTTCAACTAAGGATTGCATTTTTTTAGAAAAATCAATTCCCTTAATTCTATTGACTTTCTTTATTTCCCCAATGGCTTTTGCCAATAGTTGTTGAAGCAGTTTTATTTTAGTGTTTGGCAATTTTATCTTGTCTATTTTTGCTAAGTAATCTGCATCAAAAAGGTCTTGTTTGTTTTCGGTATCATCACCAAGTTTAAATATTTCTTGTACACCATCACTTTCCAAAGCTTCTTTTATCATTTCACGAACTTTGGCGTTCATCTGTGCTGTGTCGGGTGCATTTCCTTTGGTTAGTTTAAAAACAATTGAGCGAACAGCTAAATAGAAATGTATAAAATCTCTTTCCTTTTGCGTTAATTGTTCGCTACCTGCACAAATATCATAAGCTGCTTTTAAACGTTTCACCAAACCCATAAATCGAGTTTCAAGCTCTTTGGTCAGTTGTACATATTCGGCAGCCATATTCAGCGTATTTAACTGCTCTAATGCAGAACCACCGAAATATTTTGAATTGTCAAATTTATAAAAGACTTTGGCTAATAAATCCAAATGATTTCTAACCACAATCAAGGACTCTGTAATATCCTCAAAATTTTCTCTTTCTCCTTTATTATATATGGCTAAAGCAAGATTCATCTGTTTTTTGATACCGATATAATCAACAACCAACCCCTTGTTTTTACCTGCATATTTTCGGTTTACACGAGAAATAGTTTGAATTAAATTATGTTGCCTGATTGGTTTGTCAATGTAAATTGAATCTAAGAAAGGAACATCAAAACCGGTTAGCCACATATCAACTACAATGGCAATCTTGAAATTAGATTTTTCGTTTTTAAACTGTCTGTCTAATTCTTTTCTATACTCTTTTGTACCGAGTAAATCGTACATCTCTTTTGGGTCGTCTTTTCCTCTGGTCATTATCATTTTGATACGTTCCATTGGTTTGATTTCCCTTTTTTCTTTATCGGTTAATATCGCTCCTTCTTCCGCCACTTTTACTCCTGCCCATTCAGGTTTTAGAGTAATTACTCTTTTATAAAAATTATAAGCAATTTCTCGGTTGCTACAAACAAACATTGCTTTTCCTTTTACCGTTGCACCTTCTGAAACCCTTTTTTCATAATGCTTTACAAAATCTTCTGCAACGGCTTGTAATCTGTCAGGGTCACCTAGTATCGCATTCATTGTGGCAGTTGCTTTTTTACTTTCTTCTATTTGGTATTCGTTAGCTCCTTCTTCCGCCGCTTCTTCATAATACTTTTCAATTTTCTCTAATTCACTATTTCGTAAAGCAACTTTGGCTGCTCTGCCTTCATAAACAATTCTTACGGTAATTTCATCTCTTACCGATTCGGTCATTGTGTATGCATCAACCACTTTTCCGAAAACATCTAAAGTGGCATCAATTGGCGTACCTGTAAATCCTACAAAAGTGGCATTAGGCAATGAATCGTGTAGGTATTTGGCAAAACCAAAGCTCTTTTTAACACCTTTGGAAGTAACTTTTACTTTTTGGTCTAAATTGGTTTGACTTCTATGTGCTTCATCCGAAATACAAATCACATTCGTTCTTTCAGTTAGTAGTTCTGTATCTTCTGTGAATTTGTGAATGGTGGTTAAAAAAACACCACCGCTTTTTCTGCCTTGAAGTAAAGTTCTTAACTCGGCTCTACTTTCTACACTTTTCACATTATTATCGCCAATAAAACTTTTAGCATTGGTAAATTGTCCTGAAAGTTGGTCGTCTAAATCTGTTCTATCAGTTATTAAAACAATGGTTGGACTTTTAAAATGCTCACTTTTCATTAGTAGGCGAGTGAGGTATAACATTGTATAACTTTTACCGCTACCTGTTGCTCCAAAATACGTTCCACCTTTTCCATCTCCTTCAGGCTTTTCGGCTTTTTTAATATTCTCATACAACACACGAGCTGCATAGTATTGAGGATAGCGACAAACTATTTTTTCATCCTTTTTTGAAGTGTCAGGAATGTAAATGAAGTTTTGGATTATATCTCTTAGCCTATTTTGGTTTAACATTCCTTGAACAAGGGTAAACATACTATCAATACCATCTACGTCTTTTGCCAATCCTGCAACTCTACGCCAAGCATAATAAAATTCGTAAGGTGCAAAAAATGAACCTGCTTTATTGTTAACGCCATCACTTATTACACAAAAAGCATTGTATTTAAAAAGTTCGGGAATATCTCTTTTATAACGAATAGTTAGTTGCTCAAAAGCATTGTGTATTGTGGCTTCTTCACGAATTGCAGATTTGAATTCAAATACTACAACTGGTAAACCATTTATGTAAATTATTCCGTCTGGTATTCGTTTTTCTGTACCTACAATCTCCAATTGATTTACAAATTTGTAGATATTATGGTCTTTGCTATATTTAGCTTGTTGTTCGACTAAAATATTATCTGCCTGTGCGTTGCACGCAGACAGGTCTAAATCACGACTTTGTGTTTGTGGTAAAAGTCCAGAATAATCAATCAGTTCAATATGAATGTCTTTTTGTTTTCTATCTTCTCTTTTTAGAATAAAACCATCAGCCAACCAATGCATTATTTTCTTGTTACTCTCGTAAAGGTCAGCAGAAGAAAGTGTTTTTAGCCTGAGAATAATAGATTGGACTTCTATCTCTGTTAGTTGCTCTTCTGCGTAGCGATTAAGCAGGTAATTTTTCAAATCATCTTCAATCAACACTTCATCATCTGCTCGGGAAATAGTGTTACCCAAAAAATGAGGGAAACCTTCATTTCCTAAAAGCTCAATAAAAGCTTGCTCTAATTTTGCTTCTGTAAATTTCATATTTTTACTTTCATCTCTTCCACAACCCCACGCATTAAAACAGGGCAAAGTGGTTTAATACTATTTTTTAATTGCTCATTTATCCGTTTACGAGTTTCCAAAGTGTGATAAATGGTAACTATGGCTTCTTGTATTTTTATATCGGGAATTGGTAGTTTTACATTACACATTTCAGCCCAATCAAAGGTTTCTCTGGCACTTCCCCAAGAGTTGAAACGAGCATAGCGGTCAAATTCGGTTCGTTGAAAAAACAGATACAAATATTCAGGCAATAGTTCTTTCGAATCTTTTACTTCAAAAACAGTGTATGTGCTTGAAATTAATCCCGCTTCTCCATCTAAAATGGCAATTGATATTTTTTCTCCGTTTCTTGAAGTTACAGATACATATCCAAATTGCCTTGGTCTTACAACTTTGTAATTTGAAAGGTTTAATCTCTCCTTTTTAGATTTAGTAGGAATAAAAATTTTATTTACACTTATTCCTATAAGATTATCAATCTCCAAATCTGTATTTCGCTCATCCGATTGTTGAATATAATCGCCTAAGGTTTTCGGTTCTTCTGTTTTTATTAAATCTTCAATATAAGTATCACAAATCAACTGCAAGTCGTCCAAGCTGTTTTCATATACTTTTTGGTTGTTGAGCAAGCCTTTGTAAAGTGCTACATATTTGCGTTGGGTTTCTATGTCGGGGATTGGTAACCTTACATCACACATATCTTCCCAATTAAAAGTTTCTCTAGCACTTCCCCAAGAATTAAAACGAGTATATCGGTCAAACTCAGAGCGATTAAACCAAATAAAAAGATATTCTGGAATTAGTTTGTTTTTGTCTTTTACTTCAAATACCTGATATGCAGGCGAAAGAATTGCTTCGTCAACTTCTTTTAATAAAGCGACTGTTATTTTTTCTCCATTTCTTGAGGTTACTGGGCTAAATGCAAATTGGTTCTTTTTAATTCTTCTGTAAACGGACATATCCGTTCCAGTTGTATTTGCAATAGACGGAATAAACTTTTTCTGAATACTAACACCCAAAAGATTTGTAACTGCTAAATCTCTGTTTCGCTTATCCACCAATTGTATGTAATCGCCCAATCGTTTATAATTTTTCATCTTTCCCTTCATTTTTATTAGACAACAAGTTACTTGAATTATTCTGCAAGAGAATTTTCATTTGTGAAATAGCAATATGATTGAGTTTTATGAGTCGCTCACTTTGTGATAAACCGTCATTGATAAAAACAGCGTTTAAGTTCTCTAAATTTGCCAAACAAACAAGTTGAGAGACATTGGCATAATCACGGATATTACCTTTCTCTTTAGGATTATCATCTCGCCATTGTTTTGCGGTTTTACCGAAAAGTGCCACATTTAGCACATCAGCTTCATTAGCATAAATAAAAGAAATCTGTTTGTTGCTTAGATTCTGTGGAATAAGGTTTTCTTTAATAGCATCTGTATGAATGCGGTAATTTATTTTGGCAAGATTGCGTTTAATATCCCAACCTAATTGCTTTTGCTCTTCATCTTTTAGGCGTTGGAATTCTTTAACCAAATATATTTTAAATTCGGCACTTATCCACATTCCAAATTCAAAGGCAATGTCTTTGTGGGCATACGTACCACCATATCTTCCTGCTTTGGCGGTTAAGCCAATGGCATTTGTTTTAGCAACCCATTCTTTTACGCTTATTTTGTAGCTATTTAAACCTGCTTTACTTTTAATTATGGCGAATTCGCCATAATTAAAATCCGGGTTATGAATTTTCTCCCAAATACCAAGATACTCAACCGTATTTCTGTTTCTAAGCCAGTCTGAAATGAAAAAATCACCATCTTTCGATTTAAGCATATCTGTTAATGATATGAAATCATCAGGAGTAATGGTAATGCTATTTTGTAAAACGGTTATTTTATTGTATTTCTTTTTCATAGCTCGTAGCCAAGAGTTTTAAAAGCATTCATCAGTTGCTCTTGCGATTCTTTCTCTTCTTGCAAAAGTTTTCTAAAATCTTTTTGAATTCGTTTCATTTCGGTATCAAAATCAATTCCGCTATCTCTATCTACAAACTCAATGTATTTGCTTGGCACAAGCGAAAAATCGTTTTCTTCTACCTCTTCAAAACCAGCAGATTTGCAAAACTCGGGTACATCTTTGTAAGTAGTTTTATAATCTACCTGTTGCCAGTTGTGATAATTTTGTGCAACTTTTTCAATATCTTCAGTAGTAAGCTCAATATATTTCTTCTCATATTGGCTTCCCCAACGTCTTAAATCCATAAACAAAATCTCTTTTTCTCTATTTCGATACTTCTTTTGTTTACCATTTATTTCAACAGTTCTCTCTTTTTTATTTTTATTGAGAATCCAAAGCGTTACGCTAATATCGGTTGTGTAAAATGTATTTCTTGGAATTATGATAATGGCTTCAACCAAATTGTTTTCAATCAGTTTTCTACGTATTTTGTATTCCTCTCCGCCACCGGATAATGCACCATTGGCAAGTATAAAACCAGCAACTCCATTTTCAGAAAGCTTGGAAACCATATTGAGAATCCAACCGTAATTGGCATTGCTTTTTGGCGGTACTTCATAACCCATCCATCTTGGGTCGTCCAATAGTTCGTTTTCGCCTCTCCAATCTTTTAGGTTAAAAGGTGGGTTAGCCATTATGTAATCGGCTTTTAAATCTTTGTGTTGGTCGTTTGCAAATGTATCTGCGTGTTTTTCTCCAAGGTTTGCCGAAATTCCTCTAACAGCAAGATTCATTTTTGCCAATTTGTAAGTTGTTGGCGTATTCTCTTGTCCGTATATGGAAACTTCCTTTTTTGTTCCTTGATGACTTTCAATAAACTTTATGGATTGCACAAACATTCCGCCTGTTCCACAACAAGGGTCATAGATTATTCCTTTGTAGGGTTCTATTAATTCGGCAATCAGATTTACAATTGTTTTTGGTGTGTAGAATTCGCCTTTACCTTTTCCGCTACTTTCCTTTAAGGCAAATTTTCCTAAAAAGTACTCATAAACTCTCCCAATAACATCTTGTCCGTCATCTTTTAGCGTGTCAATTTCGTTGATTGTGTCTAATAATGAAGCGAGTTTTGTTTTATCTAAGGCTAAACGAGAAAAGTAATTGTCGGGTAATGCTCCTTTTAGAGCAGGGTTGTTTTTCTCAATGGTATTTAAAGCAGTATCAATTTTTAAAGAAATGTCGTTTTGCTTGGCATTTTTTATAATGTAGCTCCAACGAGAAATTTCATCTAAGAAAAACACGTTTTTCATAGTGTAGAAATCTTTCATTTCCACATATTTCTCTTTGCCTTCTGTAATTAGTTCTTTTCTGCGTTCTTCAAATTTATCACTTGCAAATTTTAGGAAGATAAGTCCAAGTACAACGTGTTTGTATTCTGCCGGCTCTACCGAACCTCTCAATTTATCACACGATTGCCAAAGTGTTTCTTCTATTGATTTTTGTTTTATTACCTTTTTTGCCATCTATATTTTTTGTACTTTTATTCAGTTTGTAAAGTTACTTTTCTGTTTGGTTTCTTGTCCGAGCGTGGGCTAAAAATAGCTTCCCAATATAAAATTTAGGACAAGCTTTTTAGTTTTTTTTCGAGTTCGCTTAAGTGTTAGCAAAGACTAAATGTGCTTATTTATGTGTTAGCTTTTTTTTGCATTACTCCCAATGGTTTAAATATGGTACGTTTGACATTTCAACGCTCCAAGTTTTCGATTTTGCACTATGTTTATTTATTGCTATCATCTTAATTTTTAGCACTACCTGCCAAATGCACTATATTTTTTGTTGTGCTTTCGTGCTTTTTATTTATCGGTTTTTATATAACTCCAAATTGCCTTTTTACCATTCAGCTTACATTTTAGTTCAATTTTTAATATTTTTTCCAGTTGATTTCTTGAGTTATCAAAATAATCAGGTTTAATTGATTTCTCATTAAGTTTTTCAATTAGTTTTTCAATAATATAATTTCTATAATCGTCATGTACTGTTTCTACATTAAGCATATACCAAGGGTATTGATTATTTATTAGCTGAAATGGTTTTGAAAAATTTTGATATTCTCCTTTTTCATTAACATCAAGTCCTTCATCAGTAGGGTCAAACTCGCTATGGTTATATAAAAACTTTTCTTTAGTTTTGTTTTTTTGACGGTTAATACAAATACCACCACCTTCTCCTAATATTTCAAAAACTTTTTCTGTTATCATGAAATTATTTTTATTAAAACCATACATATCAATAATTTTTGCTTTCGGATAATTTATTTTTGTCTTTTTGCTAGATAAAAAGTCAGTTGTGAATGTATTGTCAGATAAATTGTCAATTGATGATTTATTTTCCTGATAAAAATTCTGAATAAAACTTAATGAAACTTTATTTACTCGTCTAAATCCGCACTGTCCTTCAAAAAGATTTCGAAATGTTTCGCAGAAGTAGTTGTCAAATGCAGGGATAAAACCAAAAACACCAAGTAAAACCTTTGTTACTAGAGTCAAGTCTGTATTGCCATTTGGAATAAGTAGCCTTTTAATTTCCTTGTAAATATCCATAATGATTTCTATATTTTTATCATCGTATTTATCTACATCTATGTCCCAAACAGATTTCTCTAATGAATTAATATATTGAATAGTCGGCTTGAAGTGATTAATACTGTGCTGCAATAAAAAACTTGAACCTCTTAACATTCCCCAACTTGCCAAATAAAATCCAAGAACTAAGCAACTTTTTTCGATGTCAACAGTTAAGTCATTTGTTGTACAAAAATAATTATAGCAATAATCAAATGAAGTATATCTATCATCAGGTTTTAATTTGTCTTTGAAATCTTTAATTACTATATCGATGTCGGTTTGCTTAATCATTTTTCTTAATTGTATATTATTTAGTACTGTCTTTTTTATCATGAAGCACAACAATTAAATAAACACATAAAATTACTTACATTTTAAGTAAAATCCATTATTTCTCTTCTTTTAAAGCATCAAAAATTTTGGTTTCCAATTCTTCCATTAGTTCCGGATTATCACCTATTAATCCTTTAACGGAATCGCGTCCTTGACCTAATTTAGTATCGCCGTAACTAAACCAAGAACCGGATTTTTTTACAATACCATGTTCAACTGCCAGATCTAAAATTTCACCAACTTTAGAGATTCCTTGGCCGTACATAATATCAAATTCTGCTACAGTAAATGGTGGTGCTACTTTGTTTTTTACGACTTTTACTTTAGTTAAGTTTCCGATAACTTTATCGCCATCTTTTAATTGTGTTCTTCGACGAATATCTAATCTAACTGATGCGTAAAATTTTAAAGCATTTCCTCCTGTTGTAGTTTCAGGATTACCAAACATTACGCCTATTTTTTCACGTAATTGATTAATAAATATTACCGTACAATTGGTTTTACTAATCGTTCCGGTAAGTTTTCTTAGTGCTTGCGACATTAATCTTGCGTGTAATCCCATTTTAGAATCTCCCATTTCGCCATCAATTTCGGATTTTGGTGTTAATGCGGCAACGGAATCGACTACTACAATATCTATTGCTCCGGAACTGATTAAATTGTCGGCTATTTCTAAGGCTTGTTCACCATAATCAGGTTGTGAAATAATTAAATTATCAATATCTACACCTAAGTTTTCGGCATAAAAACGATCAAATGCATGTTCAGCATCGATAAAAGCAGCTATTCCTCCTGCTTTTTGAGCTTCGGCAATGGCGTGAATTGCCAGCGTAGTTTTACCGGAAGATTCGGGTCCGTAGATTTCAATTACTCTTCCTCTTGGATAACCTCCAACACCAAGTGCTAAATCTAAACCTAATGAACCTGTTGAAATTGCCTCAACATCTTGGTGTGCCACATCGCCTAATTTCATTACGGCTCCTTTACCATAACTTTTATCCAATTTATCTAGCGTAAGTTGTAATGCTTTTAACTTTGCTTCTTTTTCTTTGTTTGCTTTATCTGCTTTTGCCATAATATTTCAATTTTTGTTTGCTAAATTACTAAATTATCTTCTTTGTTTATAAATTATATTGCAAAAGTAAGACAGGTGAGTGACAACTGTATGTCAACTTGATTTTATTTTTTTCGTGTTTTTTTAAAATAAGCTTCCAAATTGAAATCTTTATAATCTGAGAAAAGCGTTTCCGTTAAGGATAATTTTTTAATTTTATCGAGTCTAAATTCGCGTAAAGCCTTTCTTAAATTACAGTAAGCAATTAATATCCAATCGTTTTCGGTAAAGTAAAAAGCGAGTGGTTTAACGGTTCTTTTGGTGAGTTCATTTTTGTAAATAGATTGGTATTCCATTTCTAATACAACAGAATCGATAATTGCTTTTTGTATGATTGCCAGATAATCGGTTTTTGGTGCGATAGTGTATTTTTGGTCTGCTCCTATCCTACTCTCTAACAATTCAATTTTTTCTTTTTGCGAATTTTTTAAAACAGATTTTATTTTTATCAATGCCGAAGAATAATTATTAATAAGAGATTTTTCATTTTTTTGAAGAACTAATTTTTCGGCTGTAATTAAAGCATTTGCTTCTTGTAAAGTGAACATAATTGGTGGTAAACGATAACCATCTACAATAAAATAACCAACGCCGTTTTCCGAACCTATGGGAACGCCTGCTTCTTGTAAGGTTTTAATATCTCGATAAACAGTTCGGATACTTATATCAAAACGTTCGGCAATGGATTTTGCCGTAACAATACGTTTGGATTGAAGTTGTGTTAATATTGCTGTTATGCGATTGATTTTGTTCATATTACTTTGTACATCATTCTAAATCAAGAACAATCTTTATGTTTTCTTTAACTAATGGAATTAAATCTAATGGTAAAACACCTAATTTTTGAACCAATCTTTTAATATCTATTGCACGAATTTGATCCATCATAATATCACTATCCTTTTTTAAATTTGCCATTCCTTTTTTAATATGAACTCTTAAAATTTCGGAATCTAACAATACATTTGTAGTAATAGGACAAATAATGACTGATGGATGAGGAATTTTATTTAATAAATTTGTTTGTACGATTAAAACAGGTCTTTTTTTTCCGGGCTCAGTGCCTATTTTAGGATTTAAATCTGCAATCCAAATTTCAAATTGTTTAGCTTTCATAATCCATTTTATCAAATTCTTTAAGTACCATTAAAGAATCTTTTTTTACTAAATTAGATTCAATTTTTAATTTTTTTTCAATCATTAATCGCTTTTGAAGCCTATTATAATAATCAATAGCTTCATTAATATACCTATTTCTGGATTTTTTTACTTTTGAAAGTATTTTTTCGGTCTCTCCAAAAATAGAATCATCAATTTTTAAGGATACTGTTTTCATTTTATTGCATTTTTAATATTACAAATATACATCTTTTATGTATATCAAAATAGTATATACTTTAAAAACAATTATCGTACCATTTTTATATGCGGAATTCCGTCTTCTAAATAGGATTTTCCTTTGCGTTTAAAATCTAATCTATTGTAAAAATCTTCTAAATGTTCTTGTGCAGAAATGGCAATATTATATTGTTTAAAATGTACGTTAATAACCATTATTGCTGTTTTAACCAATTCAAAACCAATTTGTTTATTTCTGTATTTAGGATGTACCACTACTCTACCAATGCTTGGTAATTTAAAATAATCTCCTGCATTAAAAACGCGTGCATATGCAATTATCTTATTGTTTTTGTATCCTAAAATATGTAATGCTTTTTGATCTTTATTATCTAAATCTTGATACACACAATTTTGTTCTACTACAAATACCTCCGATCGCAATCGTAATATTTCATAGAGTTCATCTGTGGTTAACATTTCAAAATTTTTGGTGTAAAAATCAGTCATCGTATTTGATATTAGTCTTGAATAATAAATGCTTTTTCATCATCGCGATTAAACTCGGGTTGTAAACTGCAATGATTAATATTAAAATCGTGAATTAAAAGATGCTCAATTTCTTCGCAAATAGAATCAAAATCAGATAATTTAATATCATTTTTAAATTCGATATGTGCTTCAAAATGGCAATTTTTTTCGTTTAGTTGCCAAATATGAACGTGATGAATATTTTTTACACCTTCAATTTTTAATATTTCTTTTTCAATATCTTTAATTACAATATCATCAGGAGCAAACAACATTAATATTTTTAATGATTCTAAAAAAACACGCCAACTCATATAGATTAAATATACCGAAATTAATAATGTTAACACAGCATCAATCCAAAATATTTGATAGTATTTCATAAGTAATCCGCCAACTAAAACTGCAACCGAAGTAAGCATATCGGTTAATAAATGCAGATAAGCGGATTTCATATTTAAGTTATGATTGGCATCTTTTTTAATTAACAAAACACTAAATCCGTTAGCTAAAATACCTATTAATGCTAACCAAATTACAATATTAGATTGTATATGATGTGGTTCATTAAAACGTTTAATAGCCTCGATTGCCAACATAACTGCAATGACAATCAGGGTTGCCGCATTAAAAAAAGCGGCAATAATTTCGGCTCTTTTAAATCCGAATGTTTGTTTTAAAGTCTGTTTTTTAGAATTTGCTAAACGATTAGCAACATAACTTACTATTAATGAAATAACATCGGATAAATTATGAACAGCATCCGAGATTAATGCTAATGAGCCGGATAAAAATCCGCCTATTATCTGTGCTACCGTTATTAAAATATTTAAAAATATAGAAATTAACAGATTTTTTCCCGATAATTTTGGGTGTTCATGACCGTGATGCGAATGATTATGTGCCAATTGATATGATTTTATTAATTATACGGAATTTTTTCAACTCTACGTTGGTGCCTTCCTCCTTCAAAATCTGTTTCTAAAAAAAGTTTTACAAAATTTAAAGCTTGGTATTGCGATACAAATCGTGCCGGAATACTCAAAACATTTGCATCATTATGTTTTCTTGCTAAAACTACCAATTCATTACACCAACATAATGCTGCTCGTACTTTTTGATGTTTGTTTGCTGTAATTTGAGCTCCATTACCTGAACCACATAAAATAATCCCTAAATCTGCTTCTTTGTTTTCTACTGCTTTTGCCGCTAAATGTATTGTATCCGGATAATCCATACTCTCGGTAGTATCTGTACCAAAATTAATAACTTTATATCCTTTTTCTTCTAAAAAAGCCATAATTTTGAATTTATATTCCGTTCCGGCGTGATCGTTAGCAATAGCAATTGTTTTCATTTTATAAATATTTTAGAAATTAATGAGTCAAAAATAATATATTTAAATGATAGATACTCATTTTATAAGGCTTATTAACACAAAAAAAACGGAATGTTAATAGTTGTTTATAAATAATTGTTTTTTAAATAGTTATATATAATAAAAATTGTTAATTCTTTTAAACTATATTTAGATAAGTAAATTTGGAAAAACAAAAAAATTTTACAATACAAACCAAAAAGGATATAAAACAAAATTTTATATTAATTTTTTAGAACAAGATGTTAACAAAAAATGAAGGAATTATTAAGAAAAGAAAATAAAAAGTTATGCAAAAAAATAGTGAATAGAGGTTATTAACAAATTGTGAATAGCTACATGGAAATTTGTATTAATCAGTTCTTTAAAATATGAATAACTTGTTAATTGTTTTTAATAAATGAAAAATCCAAATTAAAACCATAAATTTTACAGTACAAATTAACAAACAATAATAAACATCATTTCTTTTTTAAAATTTTAAAATAAAAATTAATTATATGTATATATGTTGATAACTTAAATATTAAAATCAATTCTATTTAACTTTGTGTATCTTTGCATATGTTTAAATCAAATAGAAAATACTTCCTTAAAATGATTTAAAAAATAATAAGAACAATAAAATGAGTAAAAAGAAAAAAAAGATATTTAAAAAGAAGGGAAACGTAATTAAAAACTTAACCAAAAATATTTTAAAATTTTTAGAGCAGAATGCCAAACAAAGTTTTAATTACAAACAGATAGCATCTAAATTAGACATAAATGATGCTAACGGAAAAGATCAAATTATAAAAAAATTAGCCGAACTTTCTGTATTAGATAAGATTAAAGAAATTACACCCGGAAAGTTTCAGTTTATAGAATTTAAAAAATACCATTACGGTAAAATTGATATTAATTTAAGTGGAAACGGTTTTGTTATCTGTGATGATTTAGAAAAAGATATTTATATTCCTAAAAGAAATCTTAATCACGCATTAAACGGTGATGAAGTTAAAGTATATATTTATCATCGAAAATCTAACGGTAAAACCGAAGGTGAAGTAATTGAAATTATTAAAAGAGCTAAAGATAAATTTGTTGGTGTATTAGAACTCAGTAAAAACTTCGGTTTTGTAGTTTGTGATGATCCAAAAATGTATGTCGATATATTTGTGGCTAAAAAGAAATTACACGAAGCACAACACGGTGATAAAGTAATTGTTAAAATTATAGATTGGCCTGAAAATTCTGAAAAACCTTTTGGTGAAATAACCACAATTTTAGGAAAACCCGGAGATCATGATACCGAAATACATTCCATCTTAGCAGAATATGATTTACCAAATCAATTTCCGGCTAGGGTAGAAGATGAAGCTGAGAAATTACCAATTGAAATTACTGCCGATGAAATTTCAAAAAGACGCGATTTTAGAAAAGAATTAACCTTTACCATCGATCCTATTACAGCAAAAGATTTTGATGATGCACTTTCTTTTAAAGAATTGCCTAACGGAAATTATGAAATTGGTATTCATATTGCAGATGTATCACATTACGTACAAGAAAATACTATCTTAGATGATGAAGCTTATAATCGAGCAACATCGGTTTATTTGGTAGATAGAGTAGTGCCAATGTTACCCGAAGTTTTGTCTAATAATGTTTGTTCTTTACGACCTAATGAAGAAAAATTAACTTTTTCGGCAGTTTTTGAAATCGATAAAAACGCTAATGTTATTAAACAATGGTTCGGAAGAACGGTAATTTATTCTGATGCTCGTTTTGCTTATGAAGAAGCTCAAGTTATAATTGAAAATAATCCCGATAAAATTGCTCAGAAATTAACAATTCCAGCTGGAATTTCCTTAACAGAAAAGCAATATGATATGCCAAAAGAAATAGCACAAGCTATTTTAACAATGGATAAATTAGCAAAAATTTTGCGTAAAGAACGTATGGAAGCCGGAGCTTTGGCATTCGATAAAGTTGAAGTGCGTTTCGAGTTGGATGACCATGCAAATCCTGTTGGCGTTTATTTTAAAGAATCAAAAGATGCTAATAAATTAATTGAAGAATTTATGCTCTTGGCTAATCGTAAAGTAGCCGAATATATTGGTAAAAATAAACTTGGTTTACCAACAAATAAAACATTTGTCTATCGTGTTCATGATAAACCTGATATGGCAAAAGTTGAAGATTTACAACGTATTGCCAAAAATTTAGGATATGAATTACGTATCGATTCTGTTGAAAATTTAACCAAATCACTTAACAAACTTTTACAAGATGTAAAAGGAAAACCCGAGCAAAATATTATTGAAACTCTGGCAATCCGTACCATGAGTAAAGCCAAATATACTACCGAAAATATTGGTCATTACGGTTTGGCATTTGATTATTATACACATTTTACATCGCCAATTAGAAGATATCCGGATGTGATGGTACATCGTTTGTTACAACATTACCTTAACGGAGGAAAATCACCTGATAAAACTATTTACGAAGAAAAATGTGAGCATAGTACCGAACGCGAAATTTTAGCAACTAAAGCAGAACGAGATTCTATTAAATACATGCAAGTTAAGTATATGGAAGATCACCAAAATAAAATGTTTAAAGGCGTGATTACCGGTGTAACCGAATGGGGAATTTATGTAGAAATTATCGAAAATAAATGTGAAGGAATGGTGCGTGTACGCGATATCCAAGATGACTTTTATACTTTTGATGAAAAACAATATGCACTTGTAGGTCAGGCAAATGGAAATAAATACACGCTTGGTGATGAAATAATGGTAAAAGTAAAACGTACAGATTTAGAACGTAAACAAATGGATTTTTTAATTGTAGAACATTTATAAAATGATATTAACAACCACAAATTCTATTGATAATCATCCTATTTTAGATTATCTAGGTATTGTTACCGATACGGTTTCTTTTAGTGTAAGTATCTTTGAAAATAGAAAAACATTAATTGAAAAACGCAAAGAAGAAGCTTTTAAAATTTTGGTTAAAAATGCTACAAATCTAAAAGCAAATGCCATTGTTGGTATTAAATTACAAGTTTCTGGTTTAGGTGCTAGTTTAATACTAATTACCGTTACCGGAACTGCGGTTAAGGTTAAAGTGTAACATTTTATTTTTATAGCTGTCTTTGTATTAAACGTAAAATCTTTTAAAATGAAAAAATTACTTTTAATTTCATTCTTATTATTTGCATCATATGCTTTTTCTCAAAATAGAATAACTAAAAATCTTGGTGATTTTAATCAATTAAAAGTTTTTTCAGGTTTACACGTTAAGTTGATAAAAGATACGGTTCAAAAAATTGAAATTAAAGGTCCGCAAAGCGAATCAGTTATAGTAAAAAATGTAAATGGTTTACTTAAATTGAGTGTTAAATTACCCGAAGTTTTTGAAGCAGATAATACACTTGTAAAATTATATTATACCAATGATTTTGATTTAATAGATGCTAACGAAGGTGCTATAATAACTTCTAAAAATACACTAGAACAAGATTTTATTGAGGTAAAAACCCAAGAAGGGGCACAAATAGATTTAAAATTACAAGTAGATATACTTAAAATAAAAGCCGTTACCGGAGGTGTTGTTTCGCTGTTTGGTAAAGTACATTCACAAGATGTAATTGTTAATACAGGCGGACAATACGAAGGTTTTACATGTGCTTCCGATAAGGCAACAATAATTGCCGCAACAGGAGGTTTGGCTGAAGTTTTGGTTACCGGTTATTTAAAAGCTACTGCCAAATTAAAAGGGACTATTATCTATAAAATTAAACCTAAAAAATTAGTAAAAAAAGAAATTTTAGGAGGTGAAGTTTATTTTATTAAAAATTATGTCAATTCAGACGGAAGCTTAATTTATAACGATTAAGTTTTTTATTTAAAGGAATTCACCTAAATTTGCAAGGAATTTATAAATGGATATTCTTATGAAAGCAACTATTTTTTTAGGCTTTATGGGTGGTTACGAGTGGATTTTAATCGCACTTGTGGTATTATTACTTTTTGGTGGAAGAAAAATTCCGGAATTAATGAAAGGTATCGGTGGTGGTATTAAAGAATTTAAAAATGCTACGAAAGACGATGATAAAGAAGAAGACAAAAAATAAACTACATAAAAAATCCCGTAATTTTTTATAAAATTACGGGAAATTAACCAACTAAACAAAAAGAAATTATTTTATACCATTAGATACAATTTAATCTCTTTTTGTTACCTCTTTTTATAGCTTAAAATTAATTCGTACATTTATCGTTTGTTAATTAAAGGATAAAACATTGAGTAATTTTAAACATATTGAAAGCAAATTAAATGCTTTTATTAAAAAATATTATACCAACGAACTGTTAAAAGGAATCATTTTATTTTTAGCCTTAGGTTTGCTGTATTTTCTTTTTACCTTGTTTATCGAATATTTTTTGTGGTTACAACCAATTTATAGAACTGCTTTGTTTTTTAGCTTTATTGGTGTAGAATTATTTTTACTTTTTAAATTTATTGTAATTCCTATTATAAAGTTATTCGGTTTACAAAAAGGTATTTCATATATTGATGCTTCTAAAATTATCGGTAAACATTTTAAAGAAGTAGATGATAAATTGATAAATGTATTGCAACTAAAAAATTCTGATAATCCGTCCGAATTATTATTCGCTAGTATTGAACAAAAATCGATTGATTTAAAACCCATACCTTTTTTAAGAGCCATCAATTTTTCATCAAATAAAAAATATTTAAAATATTTAGCAATTCCGTTACTTATTTTTATCGTTATTTTTTTATTTAATAAATCTATCATTAACGACAGTTTAACACGCGTTGTTCATTTTAAAAATGAGTATCATCCTCCGGCACCGTTCTATTTTGAAGTACAAAACAAGAATTTAGATGTTTTAGAAGGAAAACCGATTACCATTACAGTGCACACAATAGGAGAGGTGTTGCCCGAAAATGTGAAAATTAACTACAACAATTCTTCTTTTTATCTTAAAGAAGAAAATCCCGGAGTATTTTCTTATACTTTTCAACCAATTATAACCGATGTTTCTTTTTATTTTGAAGCAAACGGTATTAGCTCACCAATTTACCATTTAAATGTAGTAAAAACACCTAAAATTGAAAATTTTAAGATGTTTTTAAAGTATCCTTCTTACACACATAAAAAGAATGAGTTAATAAAAAATACCGGAAATGCGGTTGTACCGGAAGGAACCGTAATAACTTGGAAAATTTCCACAAAAAACACGAATTCTATTTTATTTAAAACTATTAAGGATTCAATTTTATTTCATAAACATAACGTTGATTTTGCTCTATCTAAAAAAGTAAAATACACCTTTGATTATACCGTTTCCAGCTCCAATAACAATGTACTAAATTTTGAAAATTTACAGTATAACATTCAAATGGTTGCCGATCAATATCCAAGAATGATTATTAAAACGAATATTGATTCGATTAGTTCGGGTAAAGCTCAATTTATTGGTCAATTATTAGATGATTACGGTATTACTAAGTTACAACTTGTTTATTATGATAAGAACACACCTCAGAATAAACAGTTTTATAAACTTCCTATACAAAATCAAACTTTTCAAGAATTTTTTTATGTTTTTCCGGATAACTTAGATTTAGAAAAGGGAAAAGATTATCATTTTTACTTCCAATTATTTGATAATGATGTACTTAATAATTATAAATCGGTTAAATCTAAGGTTTTTCATTACCATTACAAAACGGATAACGAATTAGAAGAATCCATTTTAAAAGAACAAAAACAACAATTACAAAATTTTAATTCTGCTAGAAAAAACACCGAAAAGTTAACCAAATCTATTGACGAATTTTCTAATCAACTAAAAAATAAATCTGAAATGTCTTGGCAAGACAAAAAGAAATTTCAAGAGTTTCTAAAACGTCAAGAAAAATATGAAAAAATGTTGCAACGAAATACCTCTAAATTGCTACAAAATTTAGATGCTCTAAAAAAAGAGAAAAATCCTAATTTAGAAGAAAAGAAAAAAGATTTACAAAAGCGTTTAGAAGAAATTAAAGCACTCCAAAAAAAGAAAAAATTATTAGATGAACTCAAAAAATTAGCTGAAAAATTAGACAAAGAAGGATTTTTACAAAAGTTAGATAAACTTACTAAAAAGAACAAACAAGATCAACGTTCTTTAGAACGTATTTTAGAAATGACCAAACGTTTTTATGCTCAGAAAAAAGCTGAAGAAATTGCAGATAAATTAAAAACCTTGGCCAAAAAAGAAGAACAACTTTCTAAACAAAACAAAAATGATTTAGATGAACAAAAGAAAATAAATAATGAATTTAATAAACTAAAAGTAGAGTTTAATGAGTTAGATAAATTAAATAAAGATTTAAAACAACCGTTAAAACTTCCTAAATCCGAAGAAGAAAAACAAGACATTCAAAAAGATTTAGAGCAAGCCAAAGAGGAGTTACAAAAAGAAACAGATAATCAAAATGATTCTAAGGATTCTTCAAAAAAATCGGATAAAGCAAAAAAGAAACAAAAATCCGCATCACGTAAAATGAAACGATTATCCGAAAAAATGATGGCAACAATGCAAGCAGGCGAAGGAGAGATGTTGGAAGAAGATTTAGATAATTTACGACGTATCATAGATAATTTAATTCGTTTTTCTACCGATCAAGAAGCTTTAATGATTCAACTTAAATCCTCCTTTTCCGATCGTTATGATTTTTCTAAAAAGATTAAAAAACAACAGATTTTAAAAGAATATTTTGAACATATAGATGATAGTATTTATACTCTTTCTTTACGGATGCCAAAAATGAGTTCTAAAATTCAAGAAGATATTATCGAAGCTCATTATTATATTGATCAAAGTTTAGAGAATTTTGCTAATAATAAAATTTACCAGACTGTAAAAAATCAACAATTTACGATGACAGCTGCTAATAATTTGGCTAATTTTTTGAGTGATTTATTAGATAGTTCTCAAAGTCCTGCTTCCGGGCAAGGGCAAGGTCAGGGAAAAGGTAAAGGAATGGGTAAAGGTAAGGGAAAAGGTAAAGGAATGAGTCTGCCGGATATTATTCAAAAGCAATCTGATTTATTATCTAAGGCTCAAAAAAAAGGACAACAAAAAGGAGGTAGTAAGCCTGATGGAGAAAAAGGAAACGGCAAAAAGGGAGAAAAAGGCTCTTCCGGAGAAGGCGGAAAATCCGGTAAAAATAGTCAAAACGGACAAAACGGTGATGCTGATGAACAACGTCAAGGCGAATTATTTAAAATTTATCAAGAACAAAATGCTTTACGACAACAATTCCAAGATTTATTAAATAGAGCCGGACAAAAAGGGGCTGCAGGGAATAAAGCCCTAAAACAAATGGAAGAGTTAGAACGAATGTTAATTAATAAAGGTCTCTCTAACGAAGTAATTCAAAAAATGAACATATTAAAACACGAATTACTTAAATTAGATAATGCTTTATTAGAACAAGGAGAAGACGAAAAACGTAAATCAGACACCAATAAAAATGAATTTCAATCACATTCTATAAAAGAAATAGAAACAAAAAAAATATTTTTTAATCCTAATGAAATATTAAATAGACAAGCATTACCTTTGCAAACTTTCTATAGAGAAAAAGTACAGCATTATTTTCAAAATAATAAGTAATATATGATAACTTTTAATTACGAAACCGATTTTACATTAGATAAAAGTAGTGAAATTTCAGAGTGGATTTTAAATACGATTTCCCTTGAAAAATTTTCTTTAGGAGAATTAAATTATATTTTTTGTGATGATACATATCTTCTGGATATTAATAAAAAATATCTAAATCACAATACTTTTACCGATATTATAAGTTTTGATTATACTTTAGGAAAACAAATAAATGGTGATATTTATATTTCTATCGATAGAATTAAAGAGAATTCCAAACTCTATAACACTTCTTTTAACAATGAATTATTACGTGTTATGATTCACGGCGTTTTACACTATTTAGGGTATAAAGATAAAACGGATGCTGACAAAAAAATAATGCGTTCAAAAGAGGATTATTACTTATCTTTGCAGAATATTTATTAATGTTTCACGTGAAACATTAAATAATCACATAACTAAAAATTAAAATTGTTCCACGTGGAACATAATTTATAAGATGAGTATATTTCAATCTAAATACGATGTTATTGTTGTAGGAGGTGGTCACGCAGGTTCTGAGGCTGCTGCTGCATCTGCAAACTTAGGTGCCAAAACATTACTAATTACTATGAGTTTGCAAAATATAGCACAAATGAGTTGTAATCCCGCAATGGGAGGTATTGCAAAAGGACAAATTGTTCGTGAAATTGATGCTTTAGGTGGTTATAGTGGCATTATCACAGATAAAACCGCTATCCAATTTAAGATGCTTAATAAATCTAAAGGCCCTGCAATGTGGAGTCCTAGAGCTCAAAGTGATCGTATGCAATTTGCCGCAGCTTGGCGTTGGCAATTAGAAAACATTCCTAATTTGGATATGTATCAAGATAGTGTTACCGGTTTATTATTTGAAGGAGATACTATTATTGGTGTTAAAACAAGTTTAGGATTAAAAATATATTCTAAAACTGTTATTCTAACAGCCGGAACTTTTTTAAACGGACTCATTCATATTGGTGAAAAAACTTTCGGTGGAGGAAGGGCAGGAGAAAGTGCATCAAAAGGGATTACAGAAGATTTAGTTGCTATGGGTTTTGAATCCGGACGTATGAAAACGGGAACACCACCACGTGTAGATGCTAGATCTTTAGATTTTTCTAAAATGATTGAACAACCTGGAGATGAAAATCCGCAAAAATTTTCTTTTTCTTCAGAAACACAACCGTTGCAAAAACAAAAATCTTGTTATATGACCTATACAAGTACTGAAGTTCATGATTTATTGCGTGAAGGTTTTGATCGTTCACCAATGTTTACAGGTAGAATTCAAAGTATTGGTCCAAGATATTGTCCTAGTATTGAAGATAAAATTGATCGCTTTACTACTAAAGAAAGACATCAAATGTTTATTGAACCTGAAGGTTGGAAAACTAATGAAATTTATGTTAATGGATTTTCCACTTCTTTACCCGAAGATATACAGGCAAGTGCTCTACGAAAAGTTTCCGGTTTTGAAAATGTAAAATTTTTACGTTTTGGTTATGCAATTGAATATGATTATTTTCCACCAACGCAATTAAAGTATTCATTAGAAACAAAATTAATAAAAAATCTTTTTTTTGCAGGGCAAATAAATGGTACAACCGGTTATGAAGAAGCTGCGGCACAAGGAATAATAGCCGGAATTAATGCGGCACATAAAACACAAGAAAAAGATGCTTTTATTTTAAATAGAAACGAGGCTTATATTGGTGTTCTTATAGATGATTTAATTACAAAAGGTACTGATGAACCTTATCGTATGTTTACTTCCAGAGCAGAATATCGTACTTTATTAAGACAGGATAATGCCGATATTAGATTAACACCTAAATCTTATAATATTGGTTTAGCATCTGAGGAACGAATGAAGAGAGTAGAAGAGAAGGTGTATAAAACGAAGTTATTTGTAGATTTCTTAAAGAAAACGAGTATTAAAGCAGAAGATATAAATCCTATTTTAGAATCAAAAAATTCTGCTTTGGTAAATCAATCTATGAAAATGTTTAAGTTTGCTACCAGACCACAATTAAACTTTAATGATGTTCGTGAATTTCCATTAGTTAAAGATTTTATTGAAGAAAATAATATAGATCAAGATATTATAGAACAAACGGAAATTCAAGTAAAATATTCGGGTTATATAGAAAAAGAATTAAGTAATGTTAAGAAATTAGCTCGCTTAGAGACTGTTAAGATACCAGCTGATTTTAATTATGATATAGTTTCTTCCATAAGTACCGAAGCAAAACAAAAGCTCACTAAAATAAAACCGGAAACCATTGCACAAGCTAGTAGAATATCCGGAGTTTCTCCTAGTGATATTTCCATATTACTAGTAAATTTAGGTGTTTAATTTAAAGAATTACTTTAATATGTTTCACGTGAAACATTAAGCTGTTATTTATGAATATAAAATCACCAATTAATCCTGATATTGATTTAGAAAATTTTTTAACTTGTAAAGATTATACTGTTTCACGTGAAACATTTGATTTGTTATGGGATAAAAAAGCAGATTTTTTAATAACAGCTCCGCAACCAAAAATAGAAGAGTTATCAAAATATTACGATAGTGAAGATTATATTTCGCATACCGATGCTTCAAAATCGGTTATGGATAAGTTATACCAAATAGCCAAAAAATATGCTATTTCTAATAAAATTAATCTTGTTAAAAATGTTGCCTTAACAAATAAGTCTAAAATAAAACTTTTAGATGTAGGTTGTGGTACCGGAGATTTTTTACACGCTTGTAATAAAAAAGGAATTTTAGTTACGGGAATAGAACCAAATGAAAAGGCAAGGAAATTAGCTATAAATAAAATTCCGGAAATTAAAATTTTAGATTCTATTTTTAATTCTACCGAAAAATTTGATGTAATAACAATGTGGCATGTTTTAGAACACGTACCTAATTTAGAGAAGTATATTATAAAATTAAAGTTCTTATTATCAGAAAAGGGTGTTTTAATTATTGCTGTTCCTAATTTTAAAAGTTACGATGCAAAACATTATAAAGAGTTTTGGGCTGCTTATGATGTACCAAGACATTTATGGCATTTTTCAAAAAAAGCAATAATCGACTTATTTAGTAAAATTGATTTACACTTACAAAAAACCTTACCAATGCGATTAGATTCTTTTTATGTTAGTTTGTTATCTGAAAAATATAAGACAGGTAAGTCTAATTTTATAAAAGCATTTTTTATTGGTTTTCTATCTAATTTTAAAGGATTTTTTACAAAAGAATATTCTTCGCATATTTATATACTTAAAAACAAGAAAATTTAATTTTAATAAGTAAAATTTAATTGTTTTTTATTTATCTATATCTAAGTGTATAAAAAATTATAAAATTCGTTAAAAAGCCTTATTTTACGTTAAAATATTTTTATAAAATTTATTATTTTATTATTTATTATAGATTTTACTTATAGAAGTTTCTATCTTTCCATTTATATTTTTTAAATAATGATAAAATAGAGATTACTGTTATAAAATAGGGATGAATTATTGCTGTTAAGAAATAATCTATATTTTTGGTTTTCTCTTTGAATAATTTTAATGTTTTATAAATTAAAAAATAGTCAAGTACAATTTTTAAAACCCATATTATAATAATTAGGTACAATGTTGCCTTGTTTTTTATCGCATACCAAAAAGTAAAAATTGATAAAAAGGAATTTATACCTAAAACAATTACTCCAATTATTAATGTATATATATTTTTAGAATTTCCTGTTTTTGATGCCCAACGAATTCGTTGTTCGATTAAACCTTTAGTATTTCTTTCAGGTTTAGTGATTACCGTTGCGTTAAATGATTTTAAATATGCAATTTTATCAGGATATTTTTTTTGCATTTTCTCCATTAAAAACACATCATCACCGCTAGCTATGTTGTTGTTTCCGGTATATCCGTTTACACTTAAGAAGGCTTCTTTTTTATAACATAAATTGGCTCCGTTACACATCAATGGTTTTTTCTGTCCGAAACTTCCAATTGTGGTTCCAATTAAGCTTGCAAAATCTAATTTCTGAAATTTTTCTATAAATGTTTTTCCTGTTTTGTAATTAACAGGAGCGGCAATAAAAACAACTCTGTTTCTATCTTCAATAAAATTATTAAAAGTTTTTAGCCATAAATTAGGTACAAAACAATCGGCATCTGTTGTAATGATCCATTTATTTTTAATAAATTTTATGGCTGTTGTTATCGCATCTTTTTTTGGAGAATTTGATTGA
This sequence comes from Flavobacteriaceae bacterium, assembly GCA_026988395.1. Classification (GTDB taxonomy): domain Bacteria; phylum Bacteroidota; class Bacteroidia; order Flavobacteriales; family Flavobacteriaceae; genus S010-17. Next base: position 47,378 of record JALSLI010000122.1, read on the forward strand.
CGTTTATTTTTACAAACAGTATATTTTATGTTTCTTGAAATATTTTGTTCTATTATTTTAACTGAATTATCCGTAGAATTATCATCAATAAAAATAATTTCATACCTGGTTTTATTGTATTTTAGTTTGTTTAAGCTATTAATTAATTCCGGTAAGTTAGAATATTCATTTCTAAAAGGTACAATTATTGAAAATGTGTTTTTATCGCTTTTTTCAATCTGTTTATATTCTTTTATTTTATCAAAACCTAAAATTAACCAGATTATTAATATAAAATATGTTAACGATATGGCTATTAATAAACTAATCAATTTATTTTTTTAAATTCATCTAATTTTTTAATACTTTCTATTGTCGCAGCCACAGTAGCTAATGGTAAGCTAATCATAATACCTATTACCGGAATAAATAATAACAAGGTAAATACTGTTCCGTTTCCAACAGCAACACCTTTATATTTTTTATAAAATAACTTACTTTCTTTGTAGTTTAAGTGTCTTTCTAAAGTATAATCCATATTACCAATTCCGGCATAATAAGCTTGATAATAAAAAGTTAATAACATAAAAAACAATCCTATTACCGGAATAAAACTCAATATCATCAATGGAATTGTTATTATTAATTCTTTAATTAAGTTAGTTATATTTAACTTTATAGATCTTATTAATTGTGCTATTACTTTAATTTCTTTTATTCTTGTATTTCCTGTTAAATGTTTTTCTACTATTTCAGATACAGGCGTCATAAATGGAGATGATAATGCCATTAAAATATGTTTGTATAACATTATTCCGATAAGGATAATTGATAATCCTCCAATAAAATTGCTAACGCTTTTTATAATTCCTTTTCCAAATTCAAACTTCCAGTATTTTGTGATATATTCTCCTATATCATCTGATAAAGCATAAGCTGTTGATATAAAAATAAGACCCAATAGTAAACCTAAGATAGCCGGAATTAAAAAATATTTCCAAAGATTTAATTCTTTGATTAATTTTAGAGCTTTAAAATATGCTGTTATACCATTAATAAAATCCTTTATCATATTTTTGATTTTTGGTAAAGATACGGTTGTTTCTTAAATTTTAAAATAAAATAACTCCCTAAAATAGCCGGAACAGCAAAATTTAAAAACCACATTATGGTAGTAATTATGGTTGCAGTAATTTCATTTACGCCGGCAAATTGTAATATCATAATAGCAACCGATCCTTTTATTATCCAATCAAAAATAGGAATACTCGGTAATACCGAAGCTAATAAATAAAATGCAAATAGCAATAATAAAAATTCTGTATAGTTTATTTTTACCTCAAACAAATATGCCAGATATATAAATTGATGTACAAAAATAAAATATTTTAAAACAGATAATATAAAACCTGTAAAAAGTATTTTCTTGGGTGTGTTTTTTAAAAAATGTACTATTTTATTCCAATAAAATGTACGAATTTTCTTGTGGATTACCGTATTTCCCATAATAAAAATCAGTATTATTCCTGTGGTGTAATAGATTATTTTCTGGTATTTTATTTTTGGTAATTCAATATTATAATTCTTTATTAAATATATAGTTCCTACTATACCAAACATTACGGTTA